>MEMM01000104.1:4470-8545 GCA_001767925.1 Alphaproteobacteria bacterium RIFCSPHIGHO2_12_FULL_63_12 | reverse complement strand
CGGAATATTGGGTCGCCAAAGTGAAACCTGGCCGGATCCTGTTCGAACTTGACGGCGTCACCGATGAAGTCGCGCGCTCGGCGCTCATGCTCGGCGCACAGAAGCTGCCGATCAAGACGCGCATCGTTAAGCGTATCGGCGAATAAGGATCAGGATCATGGATGCATCGAAAGTTCGCGACCTGACGGAAGACCAGCTGAAGGACACGCTCCTCCAGTTGAAGAAGGAGCAATTCAATCTGCGTTTCCAGCGGGCCTCGGGCCAGCTTGAGAAGACATCGCGGATTGGGGAAGTGCGCAAGGATATCGCACGGATCAAAACAGTGATGCGTCAAAAGACGCTCGCGGCGAAATAAGGCGAGGACTGATCAATGCCGAAACGCATTCTGCAAGGGACGGTCGTTAGCGACAAGGGCGCGAAGACGGTCGTCGTCAGCGTCGAACGGACCTTCAAGCATCCGGTTCTCCAGAAAACGCTGAAACGCTCGAAGCGTTTTCACGCGCATGATGAGGCGAATAATTTCAAGGTCGGCGATCTCGTGCAAATCCAGGAATGCGCGCCAAAGTCGAAACTGAAGCGTTGGGAAGTCATCGGTCTCGGCTCGAAAGGCTGAGACGTTTGTTAAGTGAAAGAGGCCGGACGAAAGTCCGTGGAGGGTCGACATGATCCAGATGCAGACAAATCTCGACGTCGCCGATAACTCGGGCGCCAAGCGCGTTCAGTGCATCAAGGTGCTGGGCGGGTCGAAGCGACGTTACGCGCGCGTCGGCGACATTATCGTCGTTTCCGTCAAGGAAGCGATCCCGCGCGGCCGGGTCAAGAAAGGCCAGGTCATGAAGGCGGTCGTCGTTCGCACAGCGAAGGACATCAAGCGCCGGGACGGATCGGTTATCCGTTTCGATCGCAACGCCGCGGTTCTTATCAACAATAACAAGGAGCCGATCGGCACCCGCATTTTCGGGCCGGTCACTCGCGAGTTGCGCGCGACGAACCACATGAAGATCGTCTCGCTCGCCCCGGAGGTCCTCTAACCATGGCTGCCAAGATTAAAAAAGGCGACAAGGTCGTCGTCCTGACCGGCAAACACCGCGGCGAAGAAGCTGTAGTGACGGCCGTGATGCCGAAGGAAGACCGCGTCCTTCTCAAGGGCGTTAATGTCGTCGCCAAGCATCAGCGCCAGACGGCGACGTCGCGCGGCGGCATCGTTCGCGAGGAAGCGCCGATTCATATTTCAAATGTCGCGCTGTCGGTCGGTGGAAAACCGTCGCGCGTCGGGTTCAAGAAGCTGGACGACGGACGCAAGGTTCGCGTGGCGCGCCGTTCGGGCGAGGTGATCGATGGCTGAGGCTCAAAAATATTCGCCGAGACTTAAGAAGCAATACAACGACAAGATTCGAGGGTCGTTGCAGAAGCAGTTCGGCTACAAGAACGCGATGATGACGCCGCGAATTGAAAAGGTGGTCATCAATATGGGCGTCGGCGAGGCCGTCAACGACCGCAAAGCAGTCGAACAGGCCGCGACTGAGCTGACGATGATTTCCGGTCAGAAGCCGGTCATCACCAAAGCGAAAAAGTCGATCGCGTCATTCAAGCTTCGCGACGGTATGGCCGTCGGCTGCAAGGTGACCCTGCGCAAGGACCGGATGTACGAATTCCTTGATCGTCTTGTGACGGTCGCCTTGCCGCGCGTTCGCGACTTCCGCGGATTGTCGCCGAAGAGTTTTGACGGTCGCGGCAATTACGCGCTCGGACTCAAGGAGCACATCGTGTTTCCTGAGATCAATTACGACCAGGTCGACAAGGTGCGCGGCATGGACATCATCGTGTGCACGTCGGCGAAAACCGATGATGAGGCGCGCGCGCTGCTGGCGGAATTCAACTTCCCGTTCCGAAAGTAAGACGGGAACCGATTTTTGATAGGCAAGGTCCGGGCAGACCGGAAACCAGCCTAACGGAGGACTAAATGGCGAAGAAATCTATGATCGAACGCGACCTGAAGCGCCGAAAGCTCGCCAAGAGCCTTGACGCCAAGCGCACGCGTCTCAAGACGATCATTAAGGATCAATCCAAACCGGCGGAAGAGCGGTTCGCGGCGGCGTTGAAGCTCGCCGAAATACCGCGTAACTCGTCAAAGACGCGCATCCGCAACCGTTGCCTCGTCTCCGGTCGCCCGCGCGGGTTCTATCGTAAAATGAAGATGTCGCGCCTCGCGCTTCGTCAGCTGGGTTCCGAGGGCAAGATCCCGGGCCTTGTCAAGTCGAGCTGGTAAGGAGAGTCCCGCAAATGGCGATCAATGATCCTATCGGCGATCTGATCACACGCATCCGCAACGCGCAGATGCGCAAGCATCATTCGCTTTCTGTCCCGGCATCAAAGCTGCGCGGCCGTGTTCTCGACGTGCTGGCGGGCGAGGGATATATCCGCGGGTATTCGCGCGTTGAGCTGGATGGCAAGAAGCCAGAGTTCGAAATTGAGCTCAAATATTTCGAAGGCGCGCCGGTGATTACCAACATCAAGCGCGTCTCAAAACCCGGCCGCCGGGTCTACTCGTCGGTTTCGGATTTGCCGTCGGTCCGCAACGGCCTTGGCATCTCCGTGGTTTCTACCCCGATGGGCGTAATGTCCGACGCCGCCGCGCGTGCAGCGAATGTCGGCGGTGAAGTTTTGTTTCAGGTCTACTAGGCCGGTTAAAGGAGTCGTGATCCATGTCACGGATTGGAAAAAAGCCGGTGCCGACGCCCAAAGGCGTGACGGTTTCGGTCGCCGGTCAGACGGTTACCGCTAAAGGTCCGAAGGGCGAGCTTAAGTTCGTCGTCAATGATCTGTGTTCGGTCGCACTTGACGGCGATAAAGTCGCCGTGTCTCCGATCGACAAGGAGTCCAAGGACGCACGCGCTCAGTGGGGCATGAGCCGGACGATGATCGCGAACCTGATGTCGGGCGTCACCAGCGGGTACACCCGCAAGCTCGAACTCGTCGGTGTCGGCTATCGCGCGGCAATGAAGGGCACGGGTCTTAGCCTGCAACTCGGCTTCAGCCATGACGTCGATTTTCCGGCCCCCGCCGGCGTCAAATTTGAGACGCCGAAACCGACCGAGATCATCATCTCCGGCATCGACAAGCAGCTGGTCGGCGAGACCGCCGCAAAAATTCGCTCGTTGCGTCCTCCCGAGCCCTATAAAGGCAAAGGCGTCCGCTACGAAGGCGAGTTCATCTTCCGCAAGGAAGGCAAGAAGAAGTAAAGCGCGGCGATCCGCGGAAGAATTGGAAACGGGACCATGGCTACAAAAGCAGTCCAGAAAAACAAGCGCTCGCTGCGCAATCGCTCGAAGATCCGCTCGGTGTCGAGCGGTCGCTTGCGATTGTCGGTCTTCCGCTCGGCGAAGAACATCTCCGCGCAGATCATCGACGACGCCGCTGGCAAGACTGTTGTGTCGGCGTCATCGCTCGACAAGGATCTCAAGGGCGAGATCGCCAAAGGCGCCGACAAGGCTGCCGCTTCCAAGGTCGGCAAGGCGCTTGCGGAACGTGCGATCAAAGCCGGCGTCAAGGACGTTGTCTTCGATCGCGGCGGTTACATCTTTCATGGGCGTATCAAAGCGCTCGCTGACGCGGCTCGTGAAGCCGGTCTCAATTTTTAAGAGTTGATGGAGAAACGAATGGCGCGCGAAGACAGACACGAGCGTGGCGATCGCGGCGATCGGCAAAGAGGCCGCGGCCGCGGAGCTGCGGAGCGCGAAGAGCGCGACGAATTCGTCGACAAGCTCGTTGCGATCAATCGCGTCGCTAAGGTCGTTAAGGGCGGAAAGAACTTCGGTTTTGCAGCTCTCGTCGTGGTAGGCGACCAAAAGGGCCGCGTCGGCTATGGGAAAGGCAAGGCGCGCGAAGTGCCGGAGGCAATCCGCAAGGCGTCGCAAGAGGCCAAGCGCAGTCTCGTTCGCATTCCGCTCCGCGAGGGCCGTACGCTGCATCATGATGCGGCGGGCCGTTGGGGCGCCGGCAAAGTTGTTCTCCGCGCGGCGCCTCCGGGAACCGGAATCATCGCCGGCGGACCGATGCGAGCCGTGTTCGAGAC
>MEMM01000104.1:3869-4463 GCA_001767925.1 Alphaproteobacteria bacterium RIFCSPHIGHO2_12_FULL_63_12 | reverse complement strand
TTCAGGACGTCGTTGCAAAATCGCTCGGCTCCTCGAACCCGTACAACATGGTCCGTGCGACGATTGATGCGCTCCAGGCTCAAACAAGCCCGCGCAATATCGCCGCCAAACGTGGCAAGAAAGTCTCTGACATTCTTGGCGGCCGCACCGGCGGCGATCACTCCGACGCCGCTTGATCGCGTCGGAGCATCAGCGCTTACAAGGAATTGAGTCATGGCGAAAATAGCAGCAAAGACCCTGAAGGTCCGTCAGAAAGCCAGCCCGCAGCGCCGGCCGGGCGAACAGCGCGCGACGCTTGTCGGCCTTAAGCTCAACAAGATCGGACGGGAAAGCGTTCTTGAAGATACGCCGTCGGTTCGCGGCATGATCGCCAAGGTCTCCCATCTTGTCGAAGTGGTCGAATAAGACCGGTTAACAGGGCGAGGCGCGGAGAAACGGGAGCGTTTTGAAGCGTCGCAAGTCCGGAGGAACGAATATGAAACTCAACGAAATTTCCGATAACAAGGGCGCTCGCTACAAATTCAAACGCGTCGGCCGGGGCATCGGTTCGGGCAAAGGCAAGACGGCTGGCCGAGGCGTCAAGGGTCAGCTCGC
>MEMM01000104.1:0-3857 GCA_001767925.1 Alphaproteobacteria bacterium RIFCSPHIGHO2_12_FULL_63_12 | reverse complement strand
TAAAGGTATTAGACAATTTGAAGGCGGCCAGATGCCGCTGTACATGCGCATGCCCAAACGCGGTTTCAACAAGCCGAACCGGGCGAAATACGCTGAAATCAATGTCGGCCGCTTGCAGGCAGCGATTGATGCCGGCGCTCTCGACGCGAAGTCGAAAATTGACGCGGCGGCCCTGGTCGCGGCCGGCGTGCTCCGCCGTGCTTACGACGGCGTTCGCCTTCTCGGCGTCGGGTCGCTGAAGTCGAAGATCACCATCGAAGTCGCGTACGCGACCGCCGGCGCACGCCAAGCGGTTGAAAAGGCCGGCGGCAGCGTGATCGCGACGGAAGCCCGGACGGAAGAGAAAGAGCCGAAAAAGGGTAAGAAGTAAGGGGGGCGGTCGAGGTTGCGAAAAAGCGACCCGATCGCCATATCGCAAAGATCGCGGCGCGCGGCGGTGAAAATGAATCGCCCCGCGCCTTTGCATGTTGAAAGCTCCTCGCGGTCGGCGGTTGTGTCACGCGATTGGGCAGGGCGGATGGGATCACGATGACATCGGCGGCCGAGCAGTTTGCGTCAAATATCAACCTCTCGTCCTTCGCTAAGGCCGAGGAGCTGAAAAAGCGCATCCTGTTTACGCTTGGAGCGCTCGTCGTCTACCGACTCGGCACCTATATTCCCTTGCCGGGCATCAATCCTGACGCCTTTTCTCAGCAGTTTCAGTCGCAAACCGGCGGCCTGCTCGGCACGCTCAATATCTTCGCCGGCGGCGCAGTTGAGCGAATGGCGATCTTCGCGCTGAACATCATGCCCTACATCTCGGCATCGATCATTCTGCAATTGATGACGTCGGTCATTCCGTCGCTAGAAAAAATGAAGAAAGACGGCGAGCAAGGCCGCCGGCAAATCAACCAATATACCCGGTACCTGACCGTATTTCTCGCGACCCTTCAGGGCTACTTCATCGCGATCAATCTACAGAACAGCAATGGCGGCATACCGATCGTCGCCGAGCCCGGCCCATTTTTCCTCGTCACCGCGGTCATTACTCTGGTTGGCGGCGTCATGTTCCTGCTTTGGCTCGGCGAACAGATCACGTCTCGCGGCATTGGTAACGGAGTCTCACTGATCATTTTCGCCGGGATCGTCGCAGAGCTTCCGCGCGCCGCGGTCGGTCTTTTGGCGCTCGGGCGCGGAACGGCCGGAGCTCAGTCCCTGCCGGTCGGTGTTGTCCTCCTGGTCATCGTCATGTCGTTTGCGCTTATCACTTTTGTGGTGTTCATGGAGCGATCGCAGCGCCGGATCGTTGTCCAGTATCCGCGCCGCCAGGTTGGGATGAGAATGACTCAGGGCGAGAAATCGCATCTGCCGCTGAAGCTCAACACAGCCGGGGTCATCCCGCCGATTTTCGCCTCATCGTTGTTGTTGTTGCCGGCAACGGCGGCTGGCGCGATCGGACAGGATTCGCCGGAATGGCTGCAAACTCTGCAGATCTTGTTTGCGCCGGGGCATCCGCTTTACATCGCGCTCTATGGCATAGGTATTCTCGGCTTCACGTTTGTGTACACCTCGGTCGTCTTCAATACACAGGATTTCGCCGACAATCTGAAAAAATACGGCGGGTTTGTGCAGGGCTATCGCCCCGGCGCCCGAACAGCGGAATATCTCGACTATGTTCTATCGCGCCTGACGGTCATTGGCGGCTTGTACCTCACATTAGTTTGCCTGATGCCGGAGTTGTTGCGCGCCGGTTATCCATCCATTCCCGTCTATCTTGGCGGAACGTCGCTGCTGATTGTCGTGTCGGTGACCCTCGACACCGTCGGGCAAATACAAGGACATTTGCTGGCGCAGCAATATGAGAGTCTGATCAAAAAGTCGAAGCTCCGGGGCGGGAAGAAATGATCCTGATCCTGTTAGGGCCGCCGGGAGCGGGAAAGGGCACGCAAGCGCAGCGTATCGTTGAGGAGAGGGGGATTCCGCAGCTGTCGACAGGCGACATGTTGCGCGCTGCGATCGCTTCCGGCTCCTCGCTCGGGAAAAAGGTTCAGGGGATCATGGATCGCGGCGATCTGGTCTCCGATGAGATCATTGAGCAGATCGTCACCGCGCGTATCAAGGAACCGGACTGTAAAAAGGGTTTTATCCTCGACGGCGCGGTCAGGACGGTCGGTCAGGCGAAGATGATCGATCGGGTGATGAAAAAGCAGAAACGCGAGCTTGATGTCGTGATCGAGCTAGTGGTCGACGAGGAAGAATTGGTGAACCGCCTTAAACGGCGGATCGAAGAAACCCGGGCGGCCGGTAAACCGGTCCGGGCGGATGACAATGAGGAGACTTTTCGCAGGCGTCAGGCGGTCTACCGCGAACAGACCGCGCCGCTTATCCCCTATTACGAAAGCCAGGGGAAATTGCGAAAAGTCGACGGGATGGGGTCGGTTGCGGAAGTTGCTGCCGAAATTGACGCCATTTTGGATGAATTTACCGCGGATTAGGGCCTAAAGTCCGCGGGTTTGGCATTGACGGCGGGGGCGGCGCGGATATATCTACGCGCCTCCGCCAGATAGGCGTTTGGCTCGTTCGACCTTTCCGGTGCTCCGGCAGGGTCGGTCGGGCCTTGTTTTGCAGGTTCCGGACCGACCTTCGGGCGGCTGGCGGATTGAAAGAAAAGAGGTAGAGCCGTGGCTCGTATTGCAGGCGTCAACATTCCGACGAACAAGCGCGTCGTCATCGCCCTTCGCTATATTCACGGCATCGGGCCGTCGTTTGCGAAGGAGATTTGCGAAAAGGTCGGTATTCCGGCCGAGCGCCGCGTGAATGAGCTTTCCGACGCGGAAGTTCTGCAAATTCGCGAAGCTATCGACGCTGACTACACGGTCGAAGGCGATCTTCGCCGCGAAGTCGCGATCAACATCAAACGTCTGATGGATCAGGGATGTTATCGCGGCATTCGCCATCGCCGCGGCCTCCCGGTTCGCGGACAGCGCACCCACACCAACGCCCGCACCCGCAAGGGCCCGGCCAAAGCGATCGCCGGCAAGAAGCAGGCGACGGCGAAGAAGTAACGAGGAATTATTTAGATGGCGAAAGCTCCAGCATCCGCAGCCGCCGGCGCACAGCGCGTCCGTCGCCGCGAGCGCAAGAACATTACGACTGGCGTCGTTCATGTGAACGCGTCGTTCAACAACACGATGATCACCGTTTCCGACGAGCAGGGAAACACTGTTTCCTGGTCTTCCGCCGGAACGATGGGCTTCAAGGGCTCACGCAAATCGACGCCCTACGCCGCTCAGCTCGCGGCTGAAGACGCCGCGAAAAAGGCGATGGAGCACGGCCTCAAGACCGTCAATGTCGAAGTGATGGGACCGGGCACTGGCCGCGAAAGCGCGCTGCGCGCCCTCCAGTCGGTCGGCCTCACCGTCAACATGATCCGCGATGTTACGCCGATCCCGCACAATGGCTGCCGCCCGCGTAAACGGCGCCGGGTCTGATTTTCTTACCTCTGCGCGGTGAGTTTGCGCGCAGGCATTTTCAAATTAACGGCGCTCTCGCCGCTGGAGCATATCGAATGGTCGTCGAAAAGAACTGGCAAGAACTGATCCGTCCGAGCAAGCTGGAGGTCAGCCACGGCGTTGATCCGGCGCGCCGGGTGACGATGGTCGCGCAGCCGCTTGAGCGCGGGTTCGGCCTTACGCTCGGAAATGCACTGCGCCGCATTCTGCTTTCCTCGTTGCAAGGCGCGGCGGTCACGTCGCTGCAGATTGACGGTGTTGTGCATGAATTCTCATCGATCCCGGGCGTTCGCGAAGACGTCACGGACATCGTTCTTAACGTGAAGCAGCTCGCGTTTCGCGCCCATGCTGACGGCCCCAAGCGCC
>MEMM01000103.1:4016-5388 GCA_001767925.1 Alphaproteobacteria bacterium RIFCSPHIGHO2_12_FULL_63_12 | reverse complement strand
ATGAGGGCGACCCGTTCAGCCACGCCTGTCCGTTCGCGCGGGCGCTCGATGACGGCCTGATCGGAAAACTCGTGCAAGTCGGCATCCGCTGCTTCGACCCGCATCAGCTCGCACAGGCGAAAAAGTTCGGCGTGACGATCCTGCGCGCCGATCAGCTTGACGACGTTCCCGCCGACATTTTCGCCGGCCCTCTCTATATGTCGATCGATCTCGACGGGCTCGATCCCGCCTTTGCGCCAGGCGTCTCGCACCCCGAGCCCGGCGGCCTCTCGACGCTCGATGTTCTCAAATTGATCCGGCGCATCAAGGGGCCGCTGATCGGCGCCGATGTCGTCGAGCTTAATCCCGAACGGGATCTTCAGATGACGACAGCGCGCGTCGCGGTGCGGTTGATGAAAGAGCTGGCGGCGGCGATCGTCTCAAGAGCATGATCCCGAAAATCCTTTTCGGGATCATGCTCCAGATTTCTATTTTGTCGCGCGTTTTGTCCGAAAACCGCTTCGCACTTTTCGGAACGCGCTTTAATTAAAGAGACTCGACACCGATTCTTCATTGGCGATCCGCCGGATCGCTTCGGCGAGAAGCCCGCCGATTTCGACCCGCTCGATTTTTTTGCAGGCCTGTATTTCGGGTGTCGACAGGATCGAGTCGGAGGTGACAAGGCGCGTCAGTGCGGTCGCCTTGGAAATGCGTTCATGCGCACCGTCGGACAGAACGCCGTGGGTCACATAGGCGGAAACGCTTTTCGCGCCCTTGTCCATGATCGCCTGCGCGGCGTTGCAGAGCGTGCCGCCGCTATCGACGATATCGTCGAACAGGATGCAATGACGATCCTTGACGTCGCCGATGATGTGCATGACCTCGGAGACGCCGGCATGTTCGCGCCGCTTGTCGACGATCGCGAGCGGCCGGTTGTCGAGCCGCTTCGACAACGACCGCGCGCGCACGACGCCGCCGACATCCGGCGACACGACGGTCACGTCGCTGACGTCGCCCTTGTGCACGGCGCGGATCTTGTCGGCGAAGACATTGACCGCGAACAGATTGTCGGTCGGGATATCGAAAAAGCCCTGAATCTGCCCGGCGTGAAGATCGACGGTCAGAACGCGGTCGGCGCCGGCGGTGGTGATGAGATTGGCGACGAGCTTGGCGGAAATCGGGGTCCGGGGGCCAGCTTTGCGGTCCTGCCGCGCATAGCCGAAATAGGGAATGACGGCGGTGATGCGGCTCGCCGACGCGCGGGTCAGCGCGTCGATGGTGATCAGCAGCTCCATCAGATTGTCGTTCGCCGGGTTCGACGTCGACTGGATGACGAAAACATCCTCGCCGCGGACGTTTTCCTTGATCTCGACAAAAACTTCGCCGTCCTTGA
>MEMM01000103.1:932-3982 GCA_001767925.1 Alphaproteobacteria bacterium RIFCSPHIGHO2_12_FULL_63_12 | reverse complement strand
CAGCCTGTTTGCGATATTCTCGCTGAGGAGGCGGTTGGAATTTCCCGAGATCAGCTTCATGCGTCGGCCCTCATCTGCCCGGGCCGCCTTGTGACGGTTTCTTGACGGCCGATCAAGCCCCGGCGGGGCGGGGAAGCGCGATCGCCGAAAGATTGCGCCCGTAATCGGGTTCCTCGGCCCGGCGACTCGCCCGGTAGGAGAAATAGGCGCCCGAATCGGCGAGCGTGCAGACGCCGAGATCGTCGAGCGCGCCTACGCCGACGGCGGCGAGTCGCGCGCGCCCGAATCCGGCGAGATCGAACTGGCGCTTGTCCGCTGATGCGCCGGGGGCGAAGAATTGATCCGTCTGCGGATATTTCGCGGCGAACGCCGCGACGAGGTCGAGACCGACTTCGAAATTCGGCTGGCGAAGGCACGGGCCGATGGCGGCGCGGATGCGGCCGGCGTCGGCGCCGATCGACTCCATCGCCCGGACGGTCGCTTCAAGAACGCCGGCGAGCGCGCCGCGCCATCCGGCATGCGCCGCGCCGATAATTTCCGCCTCTCGGTCGATGAAAAGAAAAGGCATGCAGTCGGCGGCGAGAACGCCGAGCGCAACGCCCTTCAGGCGCGTCGCCATGCCGTCGGCTTTCGGTCCCTGTCCGCTCCACGGATCGGTAACGATGACGACGTCAGGCGAGTGAACCTGATACAGCGTCAATAAATGATCGGCGCCCAGCGCTTCGCGGCACCGCATCCGGTTTTCCGCGGCGTTGGCGGGATCGTCGCTCGATCCAAGACCGGTGTTGAGCGAGGAAAAAATCCCGGTCGAGACGCCGCCCGCGCGGCCGAAAAATCCGTGCGCGGCGCCGGCCTCGCTCAAGACGGCGGATCGAAGATGCGGCGCGCTCATTCCTTGAAGCCTTCGGGATCGGGAAGCCCCGGCGCGCTGACGCAGATGACCTTGAACAGCTCGCCCATTTGCGCGGGCGAGGAAATCCGGTGCGCCCCGGCGAAAAGCTCGGCGGCGCCTTCCGCCGACTTGCCGAAGCTGAGGCGCTCAAGGCGCATCGCGAGGCCGAGGCGCTGCAGGAACTCGCCCTGCGACATCGGTCCGTGCGCCGCCGCGCCCGCCGCGAACGCCGCGCGCGCGAGGCGTTCGAAATTGACATGCGCGGTGATGTCGGCGCGTCCGGGCGAGGCGAGCACCGGCCAAAAAGCGTGACGGCGAACCGCCTGCAACGTCTCCCCGGCGCCGCTGTGAAGATGCCCGTAATCGACGATCAGCGCGCGCCCGCCGTGTTCCGCGAGGCTCCGGGCGATTTCGTCCATCATCGTCTCGGCGGCCTCGCCGATTTCGAAAATGGCGCCGTCGGCGATTTCGGCGGGGTCGGGAAGTGCGACGTTCGGCAAAGGCGGCGTCTCGGCGAGCGCAAACGCCAACGCGCCGCCCGCCGCGTCGAGCCCGACCAGACGCTCGCGCCAGCCGGCCTGCGCCCGCACGAACTGCCGGATCGGCAGGCAGTCGAAAAATTCATTGGCGACGATCAGCATCGGCGCCGGCGGAACATCGGCGAAGGCGTCCGCCCAGTCGGTGGCGATGCCGGCGTCCCGGAGACGGCGCTGCTGTTCGTGGCGCAGCCGTCCGCTGGTCTCAACCAGCCAGACATGCGCGGCGTCGAGGAACGCAGGGCGCAGTTTCGCGGCGCGCAGGATATCCTGCATGAGAACGCCGCGCCCCGGTCCCAGTTCGACGAGGTTGAAGGCGTCGGGCGAGCCCATGTCGATCCACGACTGCACGAGCCAGAGCCCGATCAGCTCGCCGAAGATCTGGCTGATCTCGGGCGCGGTGGTGAAATCGCCCTTGGCGCCGATCGGCGCCTGCGAAGTGTAATAGCCGTCATGCGGATGAAGGAGCGCATCCTCCATATAGTCGGCGACCGTGATCGGGCCGCGCGATTTGATGAGGGCGATCAGGCGTTCTTCAAGCGGCGTCGTCTCGCGGATTGGCGCGCCTGTCGTCATGGCGCCCCGACGGCCGCGGGTTTTTTGAAGGCCCGCCAGACGAACCAGCACCCAAGCGCCAACATCGGCGCAGACAGCATCATCCCCATGGTGAGGCCGATCGGAAAATCCGGAAGGAACGCATCAGGTTCGCGGAAATTCTCGACGATGATCCGCGACATCGCATAACCGGCGAGAAAGAGTCCCATGATCGCGCCGGGACGCTTCAGAAATCCGAAGACGCGCGAGGCGATGGTAAGGATTGCAAACAGCGCGACGCCTTCGAGCGCCGCTTCATACAGCTGGCTCGGATGGCGCGGCAGGCCGTAAGGATCGGCCGGGAACACCATCGCCCACGGGCCGTTCCACGGGCGGCCGTAAAGTTCGCCATTGATGAAATTGGCGAGCCGCCCGAAAAAAAGTCCGATCGGCGCGGCGCAGGAGAACAGATCGCCAAGCGACAGCGCGTTCACCTTGTAGCGGCGCGCATACCAGAGCCCGGCGATGGTGACGCCGAGAATGCCGCCGTGAAACGACATGCCGCCCTTCCACAGCATCAAGAAGGGAGGGAAGGGAATCCAGCCGACCAGCGTCTTGACCAGCCCCGCGTCCATGCCGGCGCCGAGCGGCTGCCAGGCGCCGAAGAGCAGCGCCGGTTCATAAAAGAGCACATAGCCAAGCCGCCCGCCGGCCATCACGCCGATCGCCACCCAGAAAATCACATCGTCCATCTGCGTCTTTGTGACCGGCGGCCCGGCGGCGGGCCAGAGCGCGGGCTTCTTGATCAGCGACAACGAATACCACCAGCCGGCGGCGATCCCGGCGATATAGGCAAGCGAGTACCAGCGGATCGGCAGGGGCCCCAGATGCACGGCAACCGGGTCGATGGCGGGGTAGGGTACGGTCATTCTTACTCGGCTTTTACGGCGCGGGCCTCTTTAGCGCGGTTTTTCGCCGCTGTCGCCTTTGCGCCGGTTAACGCTTATCCTGCGCGCCGAAAAGGAGCCGTTCATGCAGACCCAGAGCCCGATTTTCGATGAAATCGCCAAACTGATGTCGGAAGCAGC
>MEMM01000103.1:0-862 GCA_001767925.1 Alphaproteobacteria bacterium RIFCSPHIGHO2_12_FULL_63_12 | reverse complement strand
AGGCGGAGACGGTCGCCAAAGGCCAGTTGCAGCGGCTTCTCTGCGACATGGACCTGGTCGAGCGCGAGGAGTTCGAGGCGGTGCGCGAGATGGCGGCGGCGGCGCGCGCCGACAATGAACGGCTCGCCGCGCGGATCGCCGAGCTGGAAGCCCGCTTGGGCAAAACCAGTTAGGATTTCCACAGGAGCGAATCATTGCCGCTCCGCAGGAATCGCCGCGCTATCGGCCCCACGCAGACCTGCTGGGAGCCTTATGTCGATCGAACTCCTGAAAGCGCCGAGGCCGGAAGCCGACCCGCTCGAAGCGCTTGAATCTGTCGCCGACGATCTGGAGCTCAGCGTCGAGCGCGTCGATTCGGACGAACTTCACCTCGCGATCCCCGGCATGTGGCGCGACGCCGGCTTCTGGTTCACCTGGCGGCCGGAACTCTCAACGCTCCAGATGGGGGCGCCGCTCGATCTCAAGGCGCCCAAAGGCCGCCTCGCCGACGCCGCGCGTCTCGTCGCCATGGTGAACGAGCGCCTGTGGATCGGCCATTTCGATCTCTGGTCGGACGATAATTCGATCGTCTTTCGCAACGCGGCCGTCCTGCCGGCGAGCGGCGCGCTCGACCGCGTTCAGGCGGAATGCCTCATCAAGGGCGCGCGCGAGGCGATCGACCGCTTTCTTCCCGCCTTCAACTTCCTGATCTGGGGCGGCAAGTCACCGGAAGAAGCGCTGGAAGCCTCGCTGTTCGAAACGGCGGGAAACGCCTGAGGGGGGCTTTTCCCTCACCCGCTCGCGCTATGCGCTCGCTGGCCTCTCCCAAGGGAGAGGCGAGGCGCTCTCTTTCTTGCCTCTCCCTTGGGAGAGGCCAGCATCG
>MEMM01000102.1:1533-5989 GCA_001767925.1 Alphaproteobacteria bacterium RIFCSPHIGHO2_12_FULL_63_12 | reverse complement strand
GCTTTGCCCTCTACCTCGCCATTTTCGCGTTGCCGTTCATCCAGGAAGACGCCGCCGTCATCGGCGCGGCGACCGCATCGATGCTGGGCCTTGCGCCGACGACGTTTCTGGTGGCGGCGATCCTCTCGGGCCTGATCGCGTCGGACGCCTGGAAATACTGGGTCGGGCGGCTCGCGCGACGGTATGAGTGGGCGCACAAGTTCGCCGAGAAGCCGGGCGTCTCCGTCGCCGGCGATCTGGTCCGAAAGGAATTCATACAGACCATGCTGACCGCGCGCTTCGTGCCCGGAACCCGCATCCCGACCTATGTCGCCTGCGGATTCTTCAAGGCGCATTACGGCAAATACGTCCTCGCGCTGATTTTCACCGCGTCGTTGTACGTCGCGATCATGTTCACGCTGTTTCATGTCGGCGGCGCGGTCGCCGGCGAGAGCGCGAAGTTCTGGCTGCCGGCGATTTCGGTGACGCTGCTGGTGATCTATGTCGCCGTCCGCTGGCTAACCCACCGCCGCGGCCAGCACGGCCCGATGACGCCCCTGACCGAAGAGCGCGACCATCCGCTGCCGGGCATGCCCGGCTTCAACGGAACGCCGCTTGAAGGGCACGCGGCGGAAACGATGAAAAAGGACGACGCGGATGGGCGCGTCGGCGACTGACGGGAGGCGAAGATGACCCCGGCGGTAGACTTTGAAACTATCAACGACTTCGGCGTCGTCACGCTGAACCGGCCGGAGGCGCTGAACGCGCTCACCCTCGATATGGTGACGGGTTTTCGGGCCAAAATGCTCGAATGGGAACGCGCGCCGGCGGTCAAGGCGGTGATGATCAAGGGGGCGGGCGAGCGGGCGTTTTGCGCCGGCGCTGATATTCGCTTTCTTCATGAGAAGGCGCTGCAGGACGCAGAAGCCGCCTGCGCTTTCTTTCGCGAGGAATATCGCCTCAACGCGCTGCTGCATCATTTCACCAAGCCCTATGTCGCGCTGATCGACGGCATTGTCATGGGCGGCGGCGTCGGCGTTTCGGTATCGGCCGATTTCCGCGTCGTCGGCGATCGCACGCTGTTCGCCATGCCGGAAACCGGCATCGGCATGATTCCCGATGTCGGCGGCGGGCATTTCCTCCCGCGCCTGCATGACGGTCTCGGGCTCTATTACGGGCTGACCGGCGCGCGGGCGAAGGCGGCCGACTGCATGGCCGCGGGGCTTGCGACGCATTACGTGCAAAGCGCGCAGGCGCCGGCGCTCGAACGCGAGCTGACGAACCTTGCGCTTGGCTCGCGCCCGCACGCCGCGATTGAAGCTTTGTTCGATGATTTCGCCGGCGACCCGGGCGAGGCGCATGTCAATCAGATCCGCCCGGCGTTGAAACGGCTCTTTGACGGTCATGACGCGTTCGATGCGTTTTACGCCGCCC
Organism: Alphaproteobacteria bacterium RIFCSPHIGHO2_12_FULL_63_12; assembly: GCA_001767925.1. Lineage (GTDB taxonomy): Bacteria > Pseudomonadota > Alphaproteobacteria > Caulobacterales > Parvularculaceae > Amphiplicatus. The sequence continues at coordinate 4,576 of MEMM01000102.1, read as the reverse complement.
TTCAGGCCGACGGGCATGATGTCGCCGGCGACATGATGCGCATTCTCGCCCGGATGTCGCCAACCGCGCTGAAACTCACCTTCGAGCAGCTAAAGCGCGGCCATGGGCTGGATTTCGACGACGTCCTGCGCATGGAATATCGCATCGTCCGCCGCGTCATAGAGGGACATGATTTCCACGAAGGCGTCAGAGCGCTGATCATCGACAAGGACAAGGCGCCGCGCTGGTCGCCGACGAGCCTTGATGGCGTAAATGACGCCGATATCGCAAAATATTTCGCCCCCCTCGCCATCGAACTGGAGCTTCCATGAAACTTTACGGCTCTCTCACCTCTCCCTTCGTTCGCGCGGTGAGGATCGCCGCCATCGAGCTCGGTCTCGAAAAGGAAATCGACTTCGCGCCGACGGTGGTGAAACCGACCGATCCCAATCGCGACTTCGGCGCGGCGATCAATCCGCTGCGGCGCGTGCCCGCGCTTGAAACGGATGACGGACAGATTTTCATCGACAGCCGCGTCATCGTCGAATTTCTCAACAAGGCCGCCAAAGGCGACATCGTGCCGAAGGGCGCCGCGGCGCGCATCGCCTGTTTCAACAGCCACGCGGTTTTCTCCGGCGCAACCGAAGCGTTGGTCTCGGCGATGTATGAGCTGCGCGTGCGGCCGGAAAAGCTTCGCTGGCCGGAATGGCGCGCCGACATGATCGACAAGGCGCATGCCGCGCTCGACTGGGCCGAGGCGCGCATCGGCGACATGCCGAAGGGGTTCGATCTTGGCAAGATCGCGCTCGTCTGCCTCATCGGCTACGCGCAATTGCGGTTTCCGGAGATCGATTGGCTCGCCTCGCGGCCTGGTCTCGCGAAATTCTGGGCGAAGGCGCAAAAGCGCAAGAGCGTCAGCGCGACGACGCCGCCGGCAAACTAGCGCGCCGGGCGCAAAAGTGGAAACCGGTTTTGCGCAAAGTCACGCGACAAATCAAAAGACCAGCGCATAATGCTGATTCCGGTTTTGCGCATTTTTCGCTGAAGCGCGTTCCGAAAAGTACGAAGCGGTTTTCGGACAAAACGCGCGACATAATAGAAATCCAGAACTTGGTCTCCGCTAGAACTAACAGGAACCTTCTCGGTACCGCCAGTTGCGGTCGGCGGCGGCGTAAAGCGCCGCTTCGAAACGCCGGAAGCTGTCATTCCAGTCATGCGCGCGCGCTGTCGTCAGCGCCGCGTCCGACATTTCTTTCCACGCCGCCGGATCGAGCGATAAAAGACGCGCCGCCGCCTCGGCGATGTGCGAGGGATCGTCGCTGTCGACCAGCGCGCCGTTCGCCGGCGTGACAAGATCGGGCGCGGCGCCGGCGGGCCTAGCGACCAGCGGCGTGCCGCAGGCCATCGCTTCGAGCAGGGGCAGGCCGTAGCCTTCGATATCGCTGGTGAACAGCCAGGCGTCGCAATCGGCGTAGAGTTCGGCGAGCTTTTCCTGCGGCGGATTATAATCGGGTTCGAACCAGTCATGCATAACATAGGCGCCGTTTGGCGCGCTGGCGGCGAGCACGCGCACCCGCAGGTCCGAAAATTTTTCGCGCAGGATCTCACAAGCGCGAACCGCGATGTCGACGCGCTTGGTGGAATTGTGAGATCCCATGAAGCCGACGGTCGGGCGAGGGTTCTTGGTTCGCGGCGCGCGCGGCGCGAAAAGGATGGGGTCGACGGCGTTGAGGACCAACGCGACGTCGTCGCGGCCGTATTCCCTTTTGAGGACGTCGATGATCCAGCCGGAAACCGCGATGATCCGGCTATTTGCGCGATAGGTCTCCTCCGCGCGCGCGCGGTCCGCATGGGGAAATTCCGCCTCGTGGTGCTGAACGAAATAGACGTGTTCGCCCTTTTCCGGGGGCAGCGCCGCCATCCATTCCGCCGTGCGCCAGAAAGTTGCGATAACGATGTCAGCGTCGGGGAGGTCGACGGCGCGGAGCGCATTCGCGCCGTCGATAAGGTTGGTCGCTAAGCCTTCGACCGTATAATGCGACATGGGCTCGCGCCATTCCGGTACTTTGACGACCAGCCGCTTCAGGCGGTCCTTCCATGAAAGGGCGGGCGCCCCCAGCCCCGTCAGCGTCACTTCATGCCCGCGGTCCTTCAGCATCCGCGCGTAACGCGCGACGACGCGCGCGCCGCCGGACATCGCCGGACGATGAAAGAGAAATGAAATCTTCAGCGGGCGTTGATGTTTGTCAGCGGTCACGCAAGCGGGCTTTCACAGGCGGCGGAAAGCGCGGCGCCGTCCGCTGTCGGCAAGGACTGTTCTGAAAGCCCCCGCCCTGTCAACCGCCGCCAGGGCGCCGGTTTAAGACGCCGGCGACCGGGCGGCGCCGAATCCGGTTTTGCGCTCAATCAGAAAAGCAAGGCCTGCGGCGGTGTCGCGCTTCCAGGCGACGCGGGCGCGTCTGATCTCGCCGGTCATGACGACTCTCAACATAACGAATTCCGGCAGCGACTCCGCGCCGTCGAGCTCGACCCGGGCGCCGTTCTCGCTCACATCGACGATGATGCAGTCGATCTTCACCCCGCCGGCGACGGTGAGCCGGCCCTGCCGATATACGGGTCGCCTTTCGTTCTGACGCTTCGATCCAGGCTTGGACGGCGGCGCAATGGCGGCGACGGGCCGGGCCGCGATCGAGGCGATCCGCTGCGCCATCCTGTCATTTTTGGGCGCCATGGGGACATTCTCGGCGATGTAACGGGTGTGTAACGCTGTCATACACAACCTATACGAGTGTTTGGTTAACGGATTGCTCCCAACGTCGCCCTTGCGACTTCGGGCGGGACCGTTAGGACCGGCGCGATGAAAGAATTCAGCGAGACCGAGGCGCGGCCGAAGAAATTCGGCGAGACGCTTGGCCGTATGGCGAAAGTCCTGATGCGGCCGGAACTCGCCCGCTGGCGCCCGCGCATGGCGGCGGCGGCCGGGCTGACGCTGGTCGCCAAGGCGCTGGCGGTGGCGGCGCCCGTCTTCATGGGCGACGGCATCAACCGCGTGGTCGACGGCGCG
>MEMM01000102.1:0-1508 GCA_001767925.1 Alphaproteobacteria bacterium RIFCSPHIGHO2_12_FULL_63_12 | reverse complement strand
GGCCTGCCGCAGGCGCGCGACGCGTTTTTCACCCGCGTTACCCAGGACGCCAACCGCGTCATCGCGGTCGAAGCCTTCGCCCACGCCCAGGCCCAATCGCTGCAATTCCATCTGACCCGCCGGGCGGGAGCGATCAACCGGATCATCGAGCGCGGCGCCGGGGCGATGGAATTCCTGCTGCGGTTTCTCGCTTTCAATATCGGTCCGACGGCGCTGGAACTGGCGCTCGCAGCGAGCGTCATGGCGGCGCTCTATTCGTGGACGCTCGCGGCGGCGGCGATCGCCACGGTGATCGCCTATACGATCTTCACCGTCATCATCACCGAATGGCGCAACCAGCAGCGCCGCGCGATGACCGAAGCCGACACGGAACTGCGCGCCATCACGATGGATACGCTGACCAATTTCGAAACCGTCAAAGCCTTCGCGTCGGAAGAACGCGAGACCGCGCGCTACGATCGCGCCATGCAGGCATATAACGACCGGTTTGTCGTGCAGGCGCAATCGCTCGCCCTCCTGAACGCGGTGCAGGAATTGATCATGACGGCCGGCCTTCTGGCGGCGGCGCTGCTGGCGTCGGCCGCGGTCCGCGACGGCGCGCTCAAGGCGGGGGACATCACGGCGGTCATCTTGATGCTGACGAACATCTACCGGCCGCTCAACATCCTTGGCTTCGCCTGGCGCGAAATAAAGCAGGGGGCGGTCGACATCGAAAAGCTGTTCGACCTCCTTGATCTGAAACCGGAGATCGAGGACAAGCACGCGGCGCCGGCTCTTGCGCCGACGGGCGGCGCGATCCGGTTTGAGAATGTCTCCTTTACGCATCAGGGGCGCGACGGCGGCCTTGCCGGCGTCGACTTCGCCATTCCCGCCGGCGCGTTTGTCGGCATTGTCGGACCGTCCGGCGCCGGCAAGTCGACAATTTTGAAACTGCTGTTCAGATTTTACGATCCCTCCGCCGGCAAGATCCTGATCGACGGCGTCGATATTCGCGATGTCACCCAAGCCTCGCTGCGCGCTGCGCTGGGCCTCGTTCCGCAGGAGGTCGTTCTCTTCAACGACAGCTTGCGGTTCAATCTCGCCTATGCGCGCCCCGAGGCCAGCGACGCGGAAATCATGAACGTCGCGCGCCGGGCGCAGCTCGGCGATTTCATCGCCGGCCTGCCGATGGGGCTCGAGACAAGGGTCGGCGAGCGCGGGCTGAAACTCTCCGGCGGCGAAAAGCAGCGGGTGGGCGTTGCGCGCGCGATCCTGCTCGATCCCGCCATATTGGTGCTCGACGAAGCGACGTCGTCGCTCGATTCCGAAACCGAGAAAGACGTGCAGACAGCGCTCGCCGAAGCCGCGCGCGGCCGCACGACGATCGCCGTCGCGCACCGGCTCTCAACGATCGCGCGCGCTGACGTCATTTTCGTTCTCGACAAGGGAAGGATCGTCGAACAGGGCCGCCATGAAACGCTCACGGCGCAGGGCGGCCTTTACGCCGCGCTCTGGCGCCGCCAGTCGCA
>MEMM01000101.1:8528-12818 GCA_001767925.1 Alphaproteobacteria bacterium RIFCSPHIGHO2_12_FULL_63_12 | reverse complement strand
CGGCTCGAGGAGCTCGAGGCGGAAGGCGTCATATGAGCGCGTCTTTCGAGGAGTTGATCAACTCCGCGGTCGCGCGCGCAGTCGCGCCGCTCGTCGAAGAGGTTCGCTCGCTTCGGGAGGCCCTTGCCGCGCGGCCGGGTGAATTCATCGGCCAGGCCGAGCTGGGCCGCATGGTCGGGCTCAGGCCTTCGGCGCTGTCCCAACAGCTCACGCGCGGGAAGAGTGAGATCGCGCGGCTGCCGAGGACCGAGGACGCTTTGGGGCGGCGGCGGTGGCGTAGGGCTGACGTTGAGGCGCTGCTCGTGGCCAAGGGGGGGGCGAAGTGACCGCCAACCTCACATGGCTCTGCGAGGTGCGCGATGCGAGCATGCTTGATGGCGCGCTGATCTATGCCGCTCACGGATGGGCGGTATTTCCGCTGCGCGGCAAGCTTCCGCCTCCCGGCTTCGTTGGTGGTTTCCACAACGCCACAACCGACGCGGCGCAGATCCGCCAGTGGTGGGCACAGTGGCCAAACGCAAACATCGGATGGCCTATCCCCGCCGGCTGGTTCGCTATCGACGAAGACCCGAGGCATGCAGGAAACCTGTCGCGAGCAATTGCCGAGCGGGTCTATGGCATCCTTCCATCCACGCTGCGTCAGATCACGGGCGGCGGTGGCTACCAATGGTTCTTGAAGTCCTCGGTCGCGATCCAGCAGCGCGCCGCGTGGATGGACGGCATCGACACCAGGACCGTCGGGCGTGGCTACGTCGTTGTGGCCCCGTCGATCCATCCAGTGACCGGACAACGGTACGAGTGGCACACCGTCGCGGAGCCGCTCGACGCCCCCGCTTGGGTGGTCGACATGATGCGCGTGCGCGAATCGAAGCGCGTTCCCTATATTCCGCCGGCACGGGTTGACGCCAGGCACCTCGGGCGGCGCGAGCGCTACGGCCGTGCCGTCGTTGCTGGGATCGCGCGCCGGGTTGCGGCGGCTATCGAGGGGGAGCGCAACGACCTGCTCAACTGGGCGTGGTGGAAGGCGCTGGAGTGGCGCGACGTGGTGCCCGAAGGCGAAGCGCGAACCGAGCTAACCCGCGCTGCACTGACCTGTGGTCTAGGCGAATCCGAGATCGCGAAGGTGTTGCGATGAACATGCCGAAACGTCCGGCGCTTGCGGCCGTGCCCGACGATGACCTAACCCGCGACTCGTCGGGGCAGCGTTTCCGCTCGCGGTCGTACCTAAGCGTCGCGACCGCCATCCGCGAGAACACGAACGACGTTCTCGAGGGGCGCCAGCTTGAGCTGAACGAGATGACCGGCCGCGTCGAGTTGGACCGCGTCCCGTTGCGCGACGGAGACGTGAGCCATGTGCGCGCCGAGTTGGAGCGCCGAATCATCGTGAACGTCGCCAAGGATGGTGAGCGGATCGGTCTGCAAGCTTCCAAGGACGACGTGTTCTCCGCGATGAATGAACTCGCGCAGGCCAACGTTTATCACCCCGTCCGTGAGTATCTGTCTGCGCTCACATGGGACGGCGTTGAACGGATCAAGGGGCTCATCGGGACGGCGATCTGCGCGCAGAACAACAACCTAAACCGATCTCTCGTGCGCCGGCTCCTTATCGCGATGGTGGCGAGGGCCATGAAGCCGGGCTGCAAACTCGACACCGTGCTCGTGCTGGTGGGCCTCCAGGGCATCGGCAAGTCGACGCTCTTTCGCATACTTGCCTCGCCTGCGTTCTTCGTGGATTCGCCGATCGACATCGATAAGAAGGACGCCCTCGAGCAGTTGCGGCACGCCTGGTTGATCGAATGGGCCGAGCTCGAGAGCCTGTTTCGCGCGCGCGATTCGACGGCGGTCAAGGCGTTCTTGTCCTCGTGCGCTGACACGTACCGGCCGAGCTACGGGCGCAACGTGATCACCGTACCGCGGTCGTGCGTGATCGTCGGGACTACCAACGCCGATGAATTCCTGACGGACGAGACGGGCAACCGGCGCTTTTGGCCGCTGAAGGTCGCCGGAGTAGATGTGGTCGACCTGGCGGCGCAGCGCGATCAGGTTTGGGCCGAAGCCTTCCACCTGTTTCAACAAGGCGAGCAGTGGTGGCTGACCACGGAGGAGGAGCGCCTTCTCTCCGGCAGCCACGAACAACACCGCGTCCACGATGCCTGGGAAGAGCGGGTGCTTTCATGGGCCGAGGAATGCGCGCACCCATTCACCACGACCGATGTGCTTGAGAAGGCGATCGAGAAGCCGGTGGGTCAATGGGGCCGCGCGGACGAGATGCGCGTCGCGAAGATCCTCAAGTCGGCTGGGTGGACGCGGAAGACTGATCCCGATCACAAGCAGAAGGGAAAGCGATGGACGCGCTAGTGGTCGACCGTGGCCAACCGGTGGCCAACTTCGCGGCCAACCCAAACGCTTGTTTTCTTGGTGTGTGGCCAACGTGGTCAACCTCTCTCAATAGAAAGGTTGTTGTTGTTGTTGTTGTAGGGGAACACGAAGGAAAAGGTCGGCCACGGTTGACCGGGTTGACCACAAGGTTCAAGGGGTGCAGCCCCCGCGCCTCGCCTGCGGGCAGCCTTCCCCGACGCCCAATGGCTACCAAAGCCGTTGCTCAGCACCCCAACCAGCGACGGGGGACGCCCCGAACGGGCCGCTCCGCGTCCTACCAGCGCCCTACCGCGAGCTATTCGCCAGGCCCCCGTCCCAACCCCCACCGCCCGCCCTCGCGGACGCCCGGGAGAACCCGAAAGGAGCCCAAATGGTAGCCACCCTCCGAGCAGGTGCCCGCAAGGGCTCGACATCCTTAAACATTGTCTGTGAATGGCCGCAACCAATGAGCGGCGTCTGTGAGCTCGGCGGCTGCCGGTACACCTACCAGGCAGGCGCGCCGTACTGGGTTCAGCTCGCCCCGGTGGCTGGCGGCGTTGGCCTGCAGACGGACCTGGCCAGCGGGACCGAAATCCGCTTGAGCAACCTCTAAACGGAGATAATCAAATGAAAATCCAAGTAATTAACAACCGGCAAGGACCGCACATGATGTACGTCCCCGGCGGCGTGAGCGACCTGATCGTTCTGCGTCCCGGGCTCAATCTTGTCGACGCCGACAAGTTGGCGAAACTGAGAACGAATTCGGCGTTCGAGATGCTGTTCCACACCCCGATTCTACCCTCGAAGGCCGTCGAGGCAGACCCGAAAACCTTTGGAAAACCAATGCTTGAGATTCGTGGCAAGGAGTTGCCGGACAAGGCGCCGTTGTCGTCCATGCCGCCCGCGGAACAGCGGGAGGTAATTTCCACGATCGGCGACACGGACCTCTTGGCGCAGCTCCTCGGCGAGGCCACCCCGAGCCGGGAACCGGCGCTCGTCAAGGCCATCGGGGACCGCCTGAAGGAGCTCGCTGGCGAGCTCCGGGGGCATCAATGACCCGCGCCTCAACAGAGTCCGCATCGTCCCGCTCGAAGCCTCTCAACGGATCGAAGAACGGGCATGCGCTGCTCCGCGAGGCCGTCCCGACCTCGGTTGACGTCCCGCAGCTGCGACCTTTCTTTGGATACTACGGTGGCAAGTGGCGCGACGCGCTGAAGCACTACCCGGAGCCGCAGCACGCCACGATCGTCGAACCCTTCGCGGGCTCTGCCGGGTTCGCCCTGCGGTACGCCGCCCGGAAGGTGATCCTGTGCGAGGTCGATCCGGTTCTTGCGGCTGTTTGGCGGTACCTGATCCGCGTCAAGGCCAAAGAAATTCTGTCGATACCAGATCTCGCGCCAGGCGAGTCAGTCGACGACCTCAAGGTTAGCCAGGAAGCAAAGTGGCTGGTGGGCTTCTGGCTCAATCGCGGCACAGCTAGCCCGCGCAAGAGCCCGTCGAAGTGGATGCGCGACGGTATTCGACCTGGATCGTTCTGGGGCGACAGAGTCCGCCAGACCATCGCCTCCCAGGTTGATGCGATTCGTCACTGGGAACTCCACAACTGCAGCTACGCCGAATTGCCCGTGCCTCGCGCGGCGACGTGGTTTGTCGATCCCCCGTACGAGGCCGCCGGCAGGTACTATCGGTTCGGGTCCGAGCAGATCGACTACGCGGCTCTTGCGGCATGGTGCAAGTCGAGACCGGGCCAGGTCATCGTCTGCGAGAACGAAGGTGCGACGTGGCTTCCGTTTCGCGAGCTGGCGGACGTGAAGACGACGCGCGCTGATCGCCGGTCCAGAGAAGTCTACTGGTTGAACACCTTTGAGCTCCGGGACGCCTCGTGAGCGCGCCGACCCCACAAACACCAGGAGCTGTGTCAAAAGCCCCTTG
>MEMM01000101.1:6568-8508 GCA_001767925.1 Alphaproteobacteria bacterium RIFCSPHIGHO2_12_FULL_63_12 | reverse complement strand
AGGTGCTCAACTTGCCGCCCGAAGTGGATCGAGCCAGTCAGCGGCTTCACACGCGGTGAGTTCTACGCCGCCCGCCGGACGCGCCGGTGGTGAAGCAGCCGCACCGCCGCTGCTCGGCAACCTCGGCGAGCGGCCGCGCCTGCAAGCTGCCCGCGCGCTACGGCGAGTTGTGCCTGCAACATGCCTCGTCGGCCGGCAACCCCGAGGCCTGCGCCGAGCAGCTCGATCGCCTCAAGGGTCGGCCGTTCGACTGGGGACGTTACTTCAACGACTCGATCGCGTTCGCGATCGACTGCCTTGGGGTCACGCCCTGGTCGAGGCAGGCCGACTTTCTGGGCGCCGCGGCCGCGAACGACCGGATCGCGCTGAAGGCGGGTCAAAAGGTTAGTAAGTCGAACAGCCTCGGGGTCATCATGTTGTGGTTCGCCAAAACCCGTCCCGGCGCTCGGGTGTTCTTCACGAACAGTTCAGAGCGCCAAGTTTCCAGCGTCAACTACCGCGAGCTACGCCGCCTGGTTCGGGGCGCCAAGGTGGACCTGGGGATCAAGGTCGTCCACGACACACCGGGTCGGGGAATCGTATTCGAGGACGGCGCCGAGGTCGTCGGCTTCGCCACCGACGAGGCTGACCGGCTGGGCGGCCTCTCCGGTGAGAACCTGATGTTCGTTGTCGACGAAGCCTCGGGTATCCCGGCGACGCTTTTTGAAGCCATCGAGGGGAACACCGCCGGCGATAACGCGAAGCTGATCGTGTGCGGCAACCCGCTGCGACCGGCTGACTATTTTTACGATTGCTTTAACGCGCACGCTTCGTCGTGGCACTGCATGACGATCAGCAGCCTCGAGAGTCCCAACGTGACCGAGGGGCGGGAGGTCATTCGCGGCCTGGCGTCGCCGGGATACATCACGCGAATTGAAGAAAATTATGGCATCGGCTCCCCGTTTTGGTCGGCCCGCGTGGCTGGCGAGTTTCCCGAGCACTCGGAGTACTGCGTCATCGCCCTCGGCGACGTTCTCGAAGCGGTCAAGCGCCACGCCGCGACGCAAACCGACCTCGCGCAGCCCCTTGTCTGCGGCCTCGACGTTTCCCGGTTCGGCGATGACGAGTCGGTTGCCGCCTTCGTCAGGGGTCCAGTCGTTCTCGGCCTCGAGATCTTCCGCAACCTCGACGGGCCGACCCTCGCCGCCCGAGTGGCCGGCGCCGCCGAGAAATACCGCCAACCGGGCGAACGCGTGGCCGTTCGTGTGGACGTAATCGGTGTCGGCGCGAGCCCTTACGACGCATTCTCAGCCTACGACTGGATCGACGCCGTCCCGATCACCGTGTCCGAGAAGCCGACCCTCGACGACCACTACGCGCGGCTCCGCGACCAACTTTGGTTCGAGTGCGCCCGCTGGCTCAAGACTGGTGCCATCCCGAACGATCAGAAGCTAATCGGTGAACTGACCGCCCCGACATACGCTTTTACGATTCAAGGTAATCGCCAGGTGGAATCGAAGGCGGACCTCAAGAAACGCCTAAAGCGCTCGCCAGACCGCGCCGACGCACTGTGCTTGGCCGTCGGTGGCGCGCGCCGGTTGACCATGTGGGACCGCCTGGCCGAGCTCGACGACGATGGCCCAGCGTGGAATTTCTATTCGTTTGGAGGATAGGAAGAAATGGCCAAACCAAAGAAGACCGAAAGGCCGTGCGCCACGTGCGCAGGGGTCGGCACAGTCCCGGTTACCCCGCGCCGGGCCGAGCCCGGGTCCTACCCGGTCTGCACGACCTGTGGCGAGCGTTGCCCCAGTTGCCTCCAGCGAATCGCCTTCGGGCCGCCGGCGGCGTCGCGCGACAGGTGCGACTCGTGCGACGGCTCGGGGCACGTCATCACCGACGATGAGCGCCGCGCGCGCGAGCTCGAGCGGTTCGAGGAGACGGAGCGCGTCATCGAAGAATCG
>MEMM01000101.1:5366-6511 GCA_001767925.1 Alphaproteobacteria bacterium RIFCSPHIGHO2_12_FULL_63_12 | reverse complement strand
TTGCCATGATGAAGCCCCGCGGGCCCGCGGCGAAGACCAGCCACGAGGGCGTCCCGACCGCGAGAATCGGGATTCAGCTTTATCGCGACGCGAACGGAAAGACGTTTCGCGAGCTGAGGCTTCCCGAAGAGGTCTTCTCCCAGGGAACGCTGGACTCCCTGCGCCAAATCCCGCTCTACAATGGCCACGAAAACCGCAAGCAGCGCGCCCCCCTCGGCGTGGCCCGCAACGGCCGCCCGAACGCCGCGCGCACGCATCTGATCATGGACCTCAGTGTCGACGAAAATCAGCGCGTCCGTTTCGCGCACGCCCCCAAAGGGCTCTCGGGGGAGTATTCGTGCGAGCTCGACCCGACGCGGCCGGAAGAGCTCGTCGACGCATATGGCCAGTTCGATGCAATCCAGCGGAACATCCGCTACTCCGGAATGGCTCTCGTGCAAAGCCCGAGGTGCGGCCCCTCGTGCTCCCTAAAAGCAGATTGCGCCGGCTGTGACGGCGCGTGTGATTCGATCACCACCACCGAGGAGAACAACATGCTCACCGACCCTGAGGCCTCCGTTGGCGAGACGCCTTCGGCCCCGATCACCACCGACGAGCTCGAGCGCCTGCGCGGCGAAAACGAGGCCCTGCGCGCTCAGCTCAGGGAGCGCGCCGACGGCGAGCAGAAGGACGCCGCCGCCATCGCGGCCGAGGTCAAACGTCGCGCAGCCAAGCTCGTCCAAGCCCGCGAGGTCCTGCCGCTCAAAGACCATGATCGCCTCGACGCCCTCTCGGAAGACGAGCTCGACCGACGCATGCTGGCCCGCCTCTCCCCGAGCCTGAAGATCGACGCGGCAACGTCCCTGGACTTCATCCGCGGCGCGCTCACCGTGGCCCTCGCCGCTCGCGAGAAGCCGCTCGCGGCCATCGACGCGGCACGCGGCGGCCTCTTCTTCGACCAGGCGAGCGCCGCCCGCCAGCGCATGCTCGATCGACTCCGCGGGTTGTCCAGCGCCAAAACGGACGCCACGGACGTTCGCGCGCACGTCCAGCGAGTCGATGAGGAGCACGCGGACGAGGTCGCCGCCGGTCCTCAGACGGCCGACGCGGCAAGGGAGCGCATGGTCGCGCGGAATCGCAAGCTCTGTCTGCCGAGGTGAGGTCGT
>MEMM01000101.1:4966-5333 GCA_001767925.1 Alphaproteobacteria bacterium RIFCSPHIGHO2_12_FULL_63_12 | reverse complement strand
CGCCCGGCTGGCCGCGACCTGCCTGCGCGCCTGGCAATCGGTCGCCTTGTATGAACGGAATCGGGCGAAGTCCGCCGGCGCCCGCGCGATTCCCGTAGCGGAGGAATTCAATGCAAACACCCCGCGAGGAAGGCAATGAGGGTCCTCCTCGACCTCTCGAGCGTCGGCGGCGCGGCGGCGATAATTCGTCTGCTTCGCGCGCTGCTCAAAAGGTTGGGGCGTCGCTTCGGGGTGCGCTGCGAGTGCATCGAAGTCGTGAAGCCATGATCACGGTGCCCGAGGCCGGCGCCGTGCTCGGACTCCCCCCGGCGAGTGTCCACGAATTGGTTCGGTCGGGCGCGCTGCCCGTGGCCGGCAGGATTGAACA
>MEMM01000101.1:2557-4898 GCA_001767925.1 Alphaproteobacteria bacterium RIFCSPHIGHO2_12_FULL_63_12 | reverse complement strand
AGCTGGAGGACCAGATCGAGCGCCTGCGCGGCGCCTGGCACCGGCTCGAGCGCGGCCACCTCCGGGTGCTCCAGCGGCTCAGCCTAGAGCGCGCCCGCTTCATCGCCGAGCGCCGCGCCCTCAACGCGCAGATCGCCGCCCTCCGCCAAGAGCGCCGCGCGCTCCCGAAGTGCCGGACATTGTGTCGGCCGGTTCCCAGGTCATGAAGATCGAGGACCTCTTGGCGGACCTCGGGCGGTTAGGCATCGCCATGGGGGCGCGTCCCATGCCACCGGGGGACATAACTCCGCCGGTCATCGGGGAACAAGGATACGTCGCGGGCTTCGATCTTCGGCTAATTGATCCCAATACGATAATTGTTCATTTCCGCTCCCCCCGCGCCGCCATGGCGCTCCCAATCCTCGGCGATACGGAGTCTGGAAGCCTCGCCGCCGCCGTGGCGGGCCTACGTTTCTTGGCCGATCGCCTGCTCGAGGAGAGCATAGCCGTCGAACGCGCGGCAAAGGAGTCGCGCCGTCTGAAGATCGTCAAGTGAGGAGGGTCGAAATGATATTGCGTGAACTTTTCGTGAAATTGGGGCTTTCGATTGATGAGGCGTCGTTTACCAAGGGACAAATCGCCGCCAACCTGATCACCTCGGCCCTGCACAAGGTGGTCGAGGTCGGCGCCGAGCTGGTCAGCGGTTTCATTGAGAATACGCGTCACGTTATCGAGTACGGCGACGAGGTCATCAAAACCAGCCAGAAGATCGGCATCGCCACGGATGCCCTTCAGGAACTCCACTACGCCGGCTCGCTGGCCGATCTTTCCGCCGAGGAGATGTCCCAATCTATCGGCATCCTTTCCCGTAATATGCAGCAGGCCAAGGAAGGCTCCGAGGAGGTGGCCAAGGCGTTTCGGGGGATCGCATTCCAGGAGGGAGGCGAGCTCAAGAGGGTAGATGAGGTACTAGGAAATATTGCCGATCGATTCGCGGCAATGCCCGACGGCGCGGAGAAGACCGCGCTGGCAATGCATCTATTTGGGCGCTCCGGCAAGCAAATGATCCCGTTGCTCAACAAGGGGTCAGCGGCGCTCGCCGAGGTGCGCAATGAAGCGCGTGAGCTCGGTCTGGTAATGAGTAGAGAAGATGCGGGGGCGGCGGAAGAGTTGAACGATAACCTCGAGAAGATGCGGTCTGTATCGAAGGGCCTTTGGCGCGAAGCGCTGGGGCCGCTGCTCAAGATCTTTAACAGGCTGGCCATGGGGGCGTTGAAATGGTGGAGGGCGAATCGGCCATGGGTTAAAGAAAAACTGGAATGGGTAATCGGAAAAGTCAGTGGGGCATTCCACTTCCTGGCGAAGAATATCGGGCTCGTGACGGGGCCGATCACCTACTTCGCCAAGGGGGTGGGTAATATCGTCGGCTGGGTGTGGGAGTTCATCGATAGTAGCGCTACGCTCAGGTATACGCTCGTCGGCCTCGGCGGTGCGCTGGCGCTTTTCTCGTCGCCGTTCTTAGCCATTGGCGCTGTGTTGGCAGGTCTCTTTCTGCTGTTTGACGATCTTCGCGTCTATGCGCGCGGTGGCAAGTCCATGTTTGGTTATTTCGAGAAGGCGATCGGCGAGTGGTCTAAGTCGAAGAGCGATGACCCATGGTGGCTGGTCGCTATCAAGTCGTTCGTCGGCTACCTTCGCGAAGCTATCCTCTCGTTAGAAGAGCTTGGGGACGCGCTCGGAATCACGGACCACACGAAGAAGAGAATCCAAGAACAAGACGAACGCGCTGGGCTGAACCGTGGACAACTCCAAGCCCAGACCGATCGACTCACGATCGAGGCGGCGCGCACAAGGGCGCGCGCAGGGCTGCCCCTGACGGACAGCATGAAGGCGGCGCTGTGGCGGCAGGGTGGTGTCACCGAGGAAGGTTTCTTTAGCAAGTACCAGTCGCCGACGGTGACGCCGATGGTAGATGTACCAGAGGTACGTATCGCGCCGCAGATGTCCTCGCAACCGCCGGCGCCGAACATGAGCCTTAACGTCTCAATCGGGAACGTTACCCAGCAGCCTGGAGAATCTGGTGAGTGGTTCGCCCGGCGTGTCAGCGATCTTGTTAACGACAAAATGCAGACCATGTTGCAGACGGCCGGTGCGGGGGTGAAACGATGAAACCCTCCCCCGTCCCGTGTGGCCACACCCAGGACGCCGACGAAGCCTCGGCGCGCCGGCGCCTGGATTGCGCGCGCGCCACGACGTGCTGCCACTTGGCCGTGGCGAACCGCTGGCCCGCGTTCGCCTGCCCCACGGGGCTCGCGTGCTACGTGCCGCCCGTTGTCATCGAGACCGGACGAAGAAGTTGGGA
>MEMM01000101.1:712-2533 GCA_001767925.1 Alphaproteobacteria bacterium RIFCSPHIGHO2_12_FULL_63_12 | reverse complement strand
GTGGCATTTTGCCCCGAAGTGCCATTTCGTGACCGCGAATCGATCGGCATGGGCTAAGGCATTAATTCCGGAAACCTTCTTGTCCGGACTCACCGCGTCAATCTCGTCGGACCTCGCAAACTTTGCAACACGCTGAGAAGGCACGCATTAATGTCATTAATGATTTAGCGGTTGGTCCGGAAAGTGCTGTGTCAACGGGCATGGATGAACACAAGCCCAACCGCCGCGGACCTCGATCAAGGCGCCCCCGACCTGACGGCTACTCCGTCGTGTTTCGCGCCAGCGCGGACCTCGTCTCCCGTGTGGACGCCGTCGCCGAATACGAGGCCAAGCTCAAGGGCGGACCCATGTCCCGCGCGGACGTGATCCGCACGCTCGTCGTGGAGGCCCTGGCGGCCCGCGCGGCGCGGAAGGGGATCTAACTCGGTAGCACCCACAGACCACGGCGGACGGTGGAAACAGCAGCGCCCCGACCCGGCTTGCTTTGGCGGCCGTCGGGAAGGGGCGCGAGGAGCAAAGCCAATGCTAGAGGCACATCCGCAGTACGTCAAGGAACCACCCTCGCCGCTCGACGAGACGATCTCGGACCTGCTCCGCATCATCGGCCTGTGCGACGGGGCGGCGGCGTTGTTGCCGCCGGGGTCGGCGCGCACGCTGGTGCTCGAATCGCGGGCCACGGCGGCGATCGTACGTGATCGCTGCGAGACGTGGGTGGCGGTCTCGGAGGAGGCCAGGCGCGGACAGGGCCAAGCGGAGGTGCGCCATGCTCGCTAAGACCGAGATCGACCGCCTCTTTGAAGAGTACACCGAGGCCACGCTCGGCTACGCGTTTACCGACGCGCCGACGCACGCGAGACTGTGCGAGAAACTTGCCGCGCTCCGCGAGGAGCTACAGCGGTTCGAGAAGGCGGCCGCAGATCCGTTCGCGCCGGGGGCGGCTGACGTGCTCGCCAGCATCGACGCTGATTGGGGACAGGACGATGTGACGAGCGACATCATGTGCCAGCTCAGGAACACGGGGCGGGCGGTCAGAGACTACGGGGGATCGCCCGAGAAGTACGCGGCCATCGTGGCCAAGCGGGAGCGAGAGAAGGCCGAAGGGGAGGCCGAACGGGTGCACTTTTCGGCGCTCCACACGGCTGAGACGATGATCGACCGCTTGGGCGACTGGGGGCCGCTCACCGACGACGACAAGCACGCCCTGATCGAGCGGCTGCGGGCGGTGTTCTTTCCGGCGGCGGTGGCCAAATGACCGCCACCGAGGAACAGATCGAACCCCCGGTGGCCGCCGGGGGGGGCGCGGCGGAATAAGGGAGGGCGGTAGGCATGGGTGACATTACCGAGAAGGAGAAACGCGCCAAGCGGGGGACCGAAATGATCCGCCGCGAGGGAACCGACCGCGCGACGGGCAAGGCGCGCCTGTTCGCCAGGTTCACCGTCAACGGCAAGCGGTATCACCCCCGGCTCCATGCGACCAACATGGAGGACGCGCGCGCGGAGTTCGCCGAGGGGATCAAGCGCGTCAGAGCGGGCCTCCCGTTTCACGAGGAGCCGAAAGGGGAGGAGCCAGCGAAGATCACCGTCAAGGAACTGGCCGACAAGTTCCACAAGGAAGCGCAGGCCGACGTGTGGGACCTCGACTACTACCGCCGGCAGATGTTTTCCGCGTTCAGCTGCCACCTGATCCCGTACCTCGGAGCTAGGGCGGCGCAGGACATCCGCCGCGCAGACGTTGCCACATGGCGAGACAAGCTAAAAGCGGACGGCCGCACGAGCCGGCAGATCGTCCGTGCCCTCGTGACAGCCTCGCGCCTATGGAAC
>MEMM01000101.1:0-704 GCA_001767925.1 Alphaproteobacteria bacterium RIFCSPHIGHO2_12_FULL_63_12 | reverse complement strand
CTGGGCGCTCGAGCTGGGCCACCTCCCCGAGGAGACGCCCAATCCGATCGGACTCGTGTCAAAGCCGCGCCTCAACAGGTCGACCGAGTTCTACACGGACCGCGAGGTGAAGGGACTGCTCGGGAAGGCCGCGGAGATCGCGCCTGGGCTGCACCCGATCATCGCCTTCGCCTACTTCACGGGCGCCAGGCGCGGCGAGATCGCGGCCCTTCAGTGGGGCGACGTCGACTTCGACGCCGGGGTCATCTACGTCCGCCGCTCGTGGAACAGGAACGCTCGAAAGAGCGGCGAGCCGGTGACGGTCCCGCTGCACTCGCACCTGCGGGCGATCCTCGAGCCGCTCGCCGCCCCCGAACGTCCCGCATCCGCCATCGTGTTCCCCGACCCCGAGACGGGCGCGATGCGGAAGAAGTACGACCACGAACTGTGGGGGCTGCCCGCGCTGGCGAAGGTGGCGAGGGTGCGCGCGCTCAAGATGCCGTGGCACGCGTTCCGCCACAGCCACGCGACGGGGCTCGCCGCAAAGGGCGCCACGCCGGGGGAGATCCAGAAGGCGCTTGGGCAGGCCTCGATCGAGATGGCAATGCGCTACACGGAGATCAGCGCGAAGCAGGTGGCGAAGAGGGTGGCAGCCTTGCCGGCGCTCGGTCCCGTGAAGCCAGGAGCCAAAATCACCCGTTTCACGATTTATAGGACGCCGCGTC
>MEMM01000100.1:8936-27474 GCA_001767925.1 Alphaproteobacteria bacterium RIFCSPHIGHO2_12_FULL_63_12 | reverse complement strand
GAGGGGAACGCCGCGCGCGCGCTGTTCGACGGCGAAATCGACAAGGAGGATCGAGTTCTTGGTGACGATGCCGACGAGCATGACGATCCCGATGAAGACGAACAGCGAGATCGGCTGGCCGGTGACGGCAAGGCCGATCGCCGCGCCGGCAAGACACAAGGGCAATCCGGTCATGATGGTCAGCGGTTGGAAGAAGTCGCGGAACAGCAGGACAAGGACGAGATAAACGAGGATCATCCCCCAGAACAGCGTGCTGGCGAACGCGCTGGTGCTGTCGGCGAGCTGCTCGCTTTCGCCGCCGCGGCCGAGTTCGACGCCGGCGGGAAGGTTTTTCGCTTCCGGCAGCGCTTCGATCGCGGCCAGCGCTTCCGCCGGCTGACCGCTTAAAAGGTTAGCGTAAATCGTCACGCTGCGCTGACGGTCGCGCCGCTCGATCGTGGTGACGCCGACGCCCATTTCGATGTCGGCGACAGCGTCGAGCCGCACCGAGCCGCCGCCGATTTTCGGCACGCGAAGTCCGCGGATTGAGTCAATGTCGGTCCTTGCGCTATCCCGCAATTGCACGCGGATCGGCACCTGGCGGTTATCGATATCGAATTTCGCCAGATTGCGGTCGACATCGCCGCTGGTCGCAATTCGAAGGGCGGTCGCCAGCGCCGAAGCGGAAACGCCAAGGCGCGCCGCCTCTTCCTTCTTGGGCCTGATCTGCAATTCCGGCCGCTTGAGGCTGGTTGACGCGCGCACTTCGGTCAATTGCGGAACCGATTTGCGAATGGCGACGACAAGGGCTTCGGCCGCCTGCGTGACCTTGTCGGCGTCGTCGCCTGTCAGCTCAAGATCGACATCAGCGCCGCGGCCGCCGCCTTGAAAATTCTGGAAGGACAGCCGGACGTCGGGGATCGCCGCCAGCATCGGCCGCATCGCCTGCTGCACTTCGTAATCGGACAGCTTGCGTTCGGAGCGCGGCGTCAGCTGATAGTTCACCGAGCCCGTCCCGACCGCACCGTTGGCGCTGCTCGCCGAAGTGAAGACGGAGGTGATCTCCGGCACGCGGCGGCTGTCTTCGGCGATCCGCGTCAGGACGCGGTCGGCTTGCGCCAGGGTCGTTCCCGGCGGAAACTCCGCCTGGAGATTGAGCGCGCCATTGTCGAGCCGGGGAATGAATGTCATCGGCATCTGCGACATGGCTACGACGGCGGCGATGAAGGACAGCACGCCGGCGCCGATCGGCGCGATCGGATGGCGCAGGGAAAACTGGAGCGCGTCGTCATACCAGCGCTGGAGCGATGAGGGCTTATCGCTTTCATGCGACCGCTTCAGAAAATAGGCGGCCATCATCGGCGTGATCAGCCGTGCGACCAGCAGTGAGAAGAAGACGGCGACCGCGACCGTAATCCCGAATTCGCGGAACCAGACGCCCGTCTCGCCGCTCATGAACGAGACCGGCAGGAAGACGGCGATGATCGCGGCTGAGGTTGCGACGACCGCAAGACCGATTTCATCCGCCGCTTCGAGCGCCGCCTGATAGGGTTTCTTCCCCATCGCCATGTGTCGGTGAATGTTTTCGATTTCAACGATCGCGTCATCGACAAGGACGCCGGCGACGAGCGCGAGCGCGATCAGCGTCATGATGTTGAGCGTGAAACCGAACGGCATCAGCGCGGCGAAAGTCGGGATCGTCGCCAGCGGAATGGCGACCGCCGCGATAATCGTCGCCCGCCAGTCGCGCAAAAACAGGAAGACAACGAACACGGCGAGCAGAGCGCCTTCGAACAGCGCCTCGATCGATCCGTCATGCAGGCCTTTGATGAAATCGACCGGGGTGAAGATCAGGCGGAAATGCACCGGCCCCGCCTTGTCCAGCTCCTTGACGCGGTCGATCACGGCTTCGCTGACTTCGACCTCGCTCGACCCCTTGGCGCGCTGGATGAAGACGCCAATCGCTGGCGCGCCGTTATACCTCAAAAGCTGCGTCGCTTCGCTCGCGGTGTCGGTCACGTCTCCAAGATCGCGCAGCCGGACGGCGCGCCCGTCCGGCAGCGTCACCAGTTCATTGGCGAGCGCCTCGACGGTGTCGGCGCCGCCAAGCGTGCGGATCGTCTGCGCCTGTCCGCCCAGCTCAGCGCGCCCGCCCGGAAGATCGACATTGCTGCGGCGAAGCTGCTGGCTGATTTGATCGGCGGTGACGCCGAAGGCTTCAAGGCGCGCCGGCTCAAGCGCGATCCGGATTTCACGATCGACGCCGCCAAGCCGCTGAACGGCGGCGACACCCTTGATCGCGAGCATCTCGCGCGTCAGCGTGTTGTCGATGTAGTAGGACAGATCCTGAGCGGACATCGCCGAATTTTCGACAGCGAAATACGCGACCGGCTCGCCTGACGCGTCGCGCCGGGTCACCTGCGGCTCATCGATATCCTGCGGAAGATTGGCGCGAATGCGGGCGACGGCGTCGCGCGCGTCATCGACCGCGCGCGAAATATCGGCGCCCAGCTGAAGCTCGATGTCGGTTTCGGAGACGCCCTGCCTGACCGTCGAGACGATCTTGTCGACGCCAGTGACGCCGGTCAGCGCCGCCTCGACCTGCTGCGTCACCTGCGTTTCGAGCTCGCTCGGCGAGGCGCCGGCTTGCGACACGGTCACGGAGATCTGGCCGAATTCGACATTCGGGATCTGGTTAACCGGCAACTGGAAATAGGCGGAAAGCCCGGCGATCGTCAGCGCCAGGAAAAGGACGATCGGCGGGATCGGGTTCTTGATCGCCCAGGCTGAAATGTTTTTCATGCGCCGATCTCAGCCGCCGGTCTTGGTCGCGCTGTCGGCGCCGGGCGCCTCAATACGAACCGAATCGCCGTCGAGAAGGAACGCGCCGCCGGACGCTGCGATGACATCGCCTTCGTCGACGCCGGATTCAATCGCCACGTAATCGCCCGATCGGGCGCCGAGCGTCACCGGCTTGAGGCGCGCCTTGCCGTCGACGATAACGAAAACGCTGGGTGTCCCGGAGGCATAGCTGATCGCCGTCTGCGGCGCCGCGAGCAGGCGCCTTGAATCAATATCCGCCTCTCCGCGCAGATACATGCCGGTCCTGACCGTCGTGTCGAGGGGCAGATCGAACAACGCCTCGCCGGTGCCGGTTTCCGGATCGACCGCGACCGGCGGCCGGCGGAGCGTCGCTTCGACAACGACGCCGTCGCCGGTTTTGAAAACCGCTTTTTGGCCGATCTTCAATGCAAGGATGTCTTTTTCGGAGACAGCTGCGGCGATCTCCAGCCGGTTGCCGCCGACGATCCTGAACAGGGCCTTTTGATCCGCATATTCGCCGACGCGCGCATTGCGTTCGATGACAAGCCCCGCCGCCGGCGCGCGAACGAATCCGCCTCGCAGCCGCGCATCGACTTGCGCCAGCGCGGCGAGCTGCGCGGCGAGCCTGGCGTCGGCCGCGGCGGCGGCGGCGCGCCGCGTCGCGACTTCTTCTTTCGACAATGCGCCGCTATCGGCGATCGGCTTGATGCGGGCGTATTCTTCCGCCGCACGCGCCTGCTCGATCTTTGCTTCCTCGACCTGCGCCTTTGCAGCGAGAATCTGCGCGTCGGCGACGCCCGCGTCGAGACGGGCCAGCGGCTGATCCTTCTCGACCCTATCGCCGATGTCGGCGATCACTTCGGAAATGCGAACGCCCGCCGCGGGGGCGAAAACGCTGATATCTTCAACCGGGCGCACCTCGCCAGAGACGAGCGCGGTGCGTACGAAGTCGCGCGGCTCGGCGCGAACTGTCGTCACCAGCTGTACGTCGCCTCTCGCGGGCGCCGCCGGCGGCGTCGCCGGCTTGCGGGTCAGGAAAAAGACGACGGCGCCGACAACCGCGACCGCGATGACGACCATCAGGCCAACGCGCCGCGCCCCGCGCTTTTTGAGGGCGCGCGTCGAAAATCCTTGTTCGGACTTGTTCGTCCGCACGTCCATCGGGTCTCGCTTCCTGCCGCGCCTCACCTTTAATGGCGATAGGTGAATGTCATGTTGCGCCGCGAGAGGTGTATTCACTAACTTGGTCATTACAATGTCGCCGCAAGGAAAAAATGCGGGAAAAACAGCCAAATTCGTCGGTCCGAGCCATCTGGGCGGCTAAATTTCCGGTAAATCGGGATTTCTGGCCCCGGCGCGAAGCGCGAGGGCGAAAAAACGCGCCGCCCGCAAAGGGCGGCGCGTTCCCGTTTCCTCCCGAAACGGGGAGTGGCGCGGCTTATTTTCTTATTTGCCGCGCATACCCGAAAGGCCGGAAATGAGGGTCAAAAGACCGCCCCCGCCGGCAAGATAGGTTCCCCATTGAACGCCGCCGAGGCCCTGATCGGAATTGAGGTTGGTGAGGATATAAAATCCGATCCCGGCGACCACGACGATTCCGGCCAGCATGGTGACCGCGCTGGTCAGCCGTCCGACGACCGGGATGAGGCCGACCAATCCAATCGCCGCCGCCGCGGCCGAAACGAACACCGCCGCGAAGATCGCAAGCCCCTTGGACCCGCCTTGCGGCGCGCAATCGCCGGCGATCGAATAATTGCCGGACGTCCAGCATTTCACGGTTCCTCCGACATAATCCATGCCGGTCACCGTATTCTCCTTGACGATGCCGCCGACTTCAGACGCTTCGCCGCCGAAAATCGGCGCAAACAACAGCGTTGCGATGACGGCGAGCGGAAGAAAAATCCTGACCATTCAAGCCCCCGTTGACCCCGGTTGATCCGACCTGCAGTTTAGGCGCCTTGCCTCCTGAAAGGAAGCGGCGCAACGGCAACAATACTCGCTGAAAGTGAAATGCGGCGCCGCAACATAGAACGGTCTCGCCAATGAGCAGCGGCAAATAGAATGACGCAAAAAACCTTTCGGCTGGCCGCTGCGCAGGCCGCCTCCGTGCTGTTCGACAAGGCCGCTTCGACGGAAAAGGCCTGCCGCCTGATCGCCGAAGCCGGGAAAGGCGGCGCCGATATCGTCGCCTTTGGCGAGACCTGGCTTCCCGGCTATCCGTTCTGGGTTGAGGGGCAGGTTCAGGACCTCACCTGGGAGGCAAGCGCAAATTACATCGAGAACGCTATCCGCATCGGCGGTCCCGAGACCGATGCGCTTTGCGCGGCGGCGCGCGACGCCGGGACCGATGTCGTCATCGGCGTTGCAGAACTCGATCCGGCGACTGAGGGCGCTGCATATTGCACGGCGCTGTCAATCGGGCGCGAGGGCGTCATCCTCGGCCGTCATCGCAAGCTGAAGCCGACCCACGCCGAACGGATCATCTGGGGCGACGGCGACGCTGCCGGGCTTAAATCCCACCAGCGCGACTATGCGCGCATCAGCGCTCTCAATTGCTGGGAACACCAGATGATGTTGCCCGGCTACGCGCTCGCCGCCCAGGGAACGCAGGTTCATTGCGCGCTGTGGCCGGGCTGGGAGAAAACGCCACGCAAGGCAGAATATTGCTGGGCGCGCCAACACCTGCTCTCGCGCGCCTTCGCCAGCCAGGCCGCCGCCTATGTCATCTGCGCCGCCGGGCTGCGTCTTGAAAAACATATTCCCGAGCGCTGGAAGCCGCTCGGCGTCTGGGAGCACACGGGACAGTCGGTTATCATCGACCCGCGCGGCGAGATCATCGCTGGCCCGATCGACGGCGAAGGCGTGCTTTACGCCGACGGTTCGCTTGACATCGTGCGCGCGGCGAAAGCGGCCTGCGATATCGCGGGGCATTATGCGCGGCCCGACATTTTCAGTTTGCGCGTCGATGACCGCGAGCGCCGCGCTGCGAAATTCACGACGACTCAAAAATCGGCGGGCCTTTGATGAATGTCTCCGTCCATCAGACCGAAGAGACGCTGGTCGTCGTATTTGCGCAATTGATTGTCATCGTATTGGCCGCGCGCCTTGCCGGAAACGCCTCGGTCGCGGTCCGTCAGCCGCGCGCGGTCGGCGAAATCGTCGCCGGGCTGTTGCTGGGCCCGTCGCTTTTCGGGGCGCTGCTTCCGGGGGTTTCAGCGTCGCTGTTCACCGATGCGGCGGCTGGCCCGATGCTGGTCCTCAGCCAGATCGGCCTCATCCTCCTGATGTTCCAGATCGGCAGCGATTTCGAATTCGCGCATCTTCAAGGCGCCGTGAACCGACGCGCGGTCGTCCTTATCACGTCATTCAGCGTGCTCGCGCCGCTGATCGCCGGATTCGCCTTCGGTTGGATTTCGGCGCCGCGCCTTGCGCCAGACATCCCCATCCTTCCCTACTCCCTGTTCGTCAGCATCGCTTTTGCGATCACGGCGGTTCCGATTCTCGGCCGCATCCTGCGCGAATATCAGATGACGCGGACGCCGACCGGCGTCATCGCCATTTCCGCGGCAGCCGGCAACGACGCTATCGGCTGGCTGTTGCTCGCCTCCGTCGCGGCGTTCGCTTCGGCGGGGGAATTGAGCATCGCGTCCGCGTTGCAGCTTGGCGGACTTGCGGCGTTGCTCGGCCTGTTCTGGTTTGCGGGCCGGCCGCTGGTGCGCACGCTGGTGGAAAAGTTCCCGCTCGTTGACGGCGAAATCCCGCCGGTATTGGTCACGATCACTCTCGCGCTTATTTTCGCGGCGGGAATAGCGACGCAAAAGCTCGGCATTTTCACGATCTTCGGAGGCTTCCTGCTCGGCCTTCTTTTTCATGCCTATACTGACTTTGTCGCCGCCTGGCGCCGGCAGGTCGGACAGTTTGTTCTCGTATTCTTCCTGCCGATTTTTTTCACCTATACCGGCCTTCGAACCAATGTGCTCGGCCTGACGACGGCGGAGGACTGGGCCTGGTGCGCGGCGATCTTCGCTGGCGCGGTCGCGAGCAAAATGGCGCCGGTCTACATCGCCGCGCGTCTTGCAGGGCTGAGCCGGTCCGATGCGCAGCTGATCGGCGTGCTGATGAACACGCGCGCGCTGATGGAGCTGATCGTCCTCAATATCGGACTAAATCTCGGATTCATTCCGCAGGACGTATTCACCATGCTGGTCATCATGGCGATCGCAACGACAGTGATGACGGGGCCGCTCTTGCAATATCTTCATCGGCGCGACGGCCGCGCACCGATCGTCTTAATCGACGCCTGACCCCGTCAGGCGGTCGATCGCGGCGTCGAGGCGCGCGAGCTGCAACGGCCACTGGTAATCGCTGAGAATGCGCGTGTGCGCCGCCGCGGCGATCCTGCGCGCCCGGCTGGCGTCCTGCGCCAACGCGATGACCTCGCGCGCGAAAGCGTCGCCCGAAGCCGCCGCAATCGCTTCGACCCCTATCGCCGCGTCGATGCCTTCAAGACCCGCCGGCGTCGCGACCACAGCCTTTCCCATCGCCATCGCTTCGAGGACCTTGTTCTGCACGCCGCGCGCGATCCGCATCGGCGCGACGACAAGCGCTGCGCCCTCGACGAAGGGGCGAACGTCTGGAACGCGGCCAGTGACGACGACGCCCTCCGCGCCAGCGAGCGCCTGCACTTCATTCGCGGGATTTGACCCGACGATGGCGAAGGTCGCGTCCGGCAGGGCCGCCCTCACCTGCGGCCAGATTTCGCGCACGAACCAGGAAACCGCGTCGACATTCGCCCAGTAATCCATCGCGCCGACAAAGACCGCCGTGTACCGCTCGCCGGCTGCGACCGCTTGCGGCGCGAAATATTGCACGTCAACGCCGTTGCAGAACCACGATACCTCTTTACGCGCCTCATCGCGGCTGCCGAGAAGATCCGCTTCCTCCTCGCTGATCGCGAATGTCGCGTCGGCCCAGTTGATGATCGCGCTTTCGGCTTTCGCCAACAGCGCGCCTTCACGCGCGTAGATCGCGCTCATCGGCCAGGTTTTCCGACGCGCATATTCCGACCATTTCGCGCTGTCGGCGTCGCAAAGATCGACGATGCGGGGCGCATTCGATTTTCCTTCAAGATACTGCGCCATCGACGATGAAAACGCGATTTCGACGGCAAGGCCCGCGCGGCGCGCTTTTGCAACCGCCGCGCTCATCCGAGCGTCGCGATAATAGGGCATGGTCAGCGGCGCGCCGGAGAGGAAGCCCGCCGCGCTGCGCAGTGTCGCGCGACGCTTGCCGAGCGGAACCAGCGCCACGCTTTCGCAGACGCTTTTCAGAAACGCCTCGTGGCGGAAATCCTCCGGGCTGTCGACAAACGCGCCAAGATGCACGCGAAAGCGCCGCGCCAGATGTTCAAGCGTCTTGAAGCTGCGGATTTTGTCGCCCTTGTCCGGGGGATAGGGAATGCGATGCGCGAGATAAAGAATGTGAGGGCCGTTCACGGGAAATTCCGCGCGACGATCGGACCGAGGAAATTCGCCAGCGGCAACGGGAGGCGCCGCCACAAGGCGACCATGCGCGCGAATTTCGGATTGTTCGGATTGACGTTCGGCGTTTTCTTCGCCTTGACCAGGCCGACGTAATAGACGACCGGCGAAGGCTCGAACCCCCAGAATTTCTTGGTGTCGAAATGCGTCGAGCCGACTTTGCTGCGTCCGAAATCAAAGAGGCGCACGCCGCGTTCAACCGCGCGACGCATCAGCTTGTAATACAGATAATCGTAAGCCCGAATGTCGCGCGCTTTCCGGTCGGCGCCGATATAATAGGGCATAACCCTGTCTCGAAACCAGAAGGAAAATAGTCCGGCGACCGGCTCGCCATGATGCTCGACAAGGCCGATATCGACATCGTCGCCGAAATTCGTCGCCAGCGCCCCGAGGAATTTCTGCGGCATCGCCGGCGTGCCGAGATTGCGCAGCGCCGGGGCGTAGACCTTGTAAAAGTCGCGCGACCGCGAGGTTTTCCGGAACGAGTTCTCATTCGGCTCGTCGATGCGCAGGGCCTTTTTCACTTCCGCACGGCGGTTGCGCGGCAACCAGGTGCGTATAGCCTCCGGGTCGGCCGGCATTTCCTTGATAAAGGTCGCATAGACGCCGTCCTTGGCGACAAAGCCCACGCCCGGTTCCGCGCCGCCGCGCAGTTCGACATAATTGACCTTCAGCCGCGCGCCGAGATCGAGCGCGTAGGCGCCGATCGCCGCGGCGACGGCGTCGTCATCGGCCAGGACCCCGCCGCCGACCGAAAACGCCGCCGAGATCAGCGACCGGCCGAGCAAGGGCGACGTCACGAATGTCAGCGGCAGCACGCCGACGATCGCCCCCGCCCGCTCGGCGATGAGATGGCGGTTGGCGTATCCATACCCGGTCCGCACCGCGTCCGACCATCGAAGATCGTGGAAGAGCGTCGCTCGCGCATTCGCGTCGACATAGGCGCGCCACGCCGCGCGATCGGCGTCGACGAAATCGCGAACGACAATCTCCGCGCTCATGCCGTCGCGCCCCGCAAGCGATTGACTCCAAGCGCGTCATCGATGCGGCCCCAGTCGAAATCGCTGAGCAGCCGGTCGAGCTTTGCTTCCATCCGGTCGAGATTGAGATAGTGCCGTAAGCGCGATTTGACCGGAAGGCCGTCGACGCGCGGCTGCTCCGCGTCGATTTCCCAAGGGTGAAAATAAAAGATCGTTGGTCCGTCGAGCGAGTCGGCGGCGCGCGCGATCAGCCGCCGCGACAGCGCATAAGGCGCGGCGCGAAACCAGCCGCCACCGGCGCTGCTGATGCGCCGGCCGAAAACTTCCGTTGTCGCCACCGGCGCTTCGATAAGGCCGCCGAGACGATGCGGCGCGCGCGGCGCATTCGGGTCGCCGTAATGATCATGCCGTATCGGGTGACTGCTCGACGAATAAAGATGACCGGTCTCGGCCAGGATTTCGTGCGCCCACGGCGTCCTCTGGTCGATTGAAAATCCTGCCGCGCGAAATCCGGCGACAGCGACGCCGCCGGCGTCTTCAAGAATGCGCTTGGTCTTCTCGACATCGGCGCGAAATTCATCCGGGGTCTGATCGAAAACCTTGACATGATCGTAGCCATGGCTGGCGAGTTCATGGCCGCGCGCAACGATTTCGCGGATGAGGTTTGGCGCGCGTTCAGCGACCCAGCCGAGCGTGAAGAATGTCGCCTTCGCCTGCCGTTGGTCGAAGAGATCGAGGACGCGCCGAGTCGACGCGTCGACGCGGAGCGCATGATCGTCCCAATCGTCGCGGCGGATCACCGGCGATAACGCCCAGACCTGAAAATAATCCTCGACATCGACCGACATCGCAAATCGCCTTGCGCCGTCTTGCGGCTTGTCGTCGGAAGATCTTGTCTGAGGCATGACAGCTCGCGACGGCGTTCAGCGCCAGGCGTTCTGGAATTCCGAAAGGAGAGATTCGGCGCGTTCAAGGCTCGCCGCGATCTGCACCCGGCGTTTGTTGCGGCGGCGGTCGATCTCGGTGACCTGACGGCGGAGTTTGGCGACGCTTTGGTGGGCGCGTTTCAACTCATCGCGCGTGTCGTTGATCGACATCACGACTGATTTTCTCCAGCCGTCGGAAATTTCGCCGGATGAGAAATCCTCCTCCGTCGCCGCCGGTTCGGGCGTGTCGTCGAACGCCGCCGCTTCGGCTGTAATCGGGGGCTCGACCGGGGTCTCGACAGCGGGCTCGACACTGAGCCCGACCGGCCCGGCGCCTGCCCGCGCTGCCGCGATCGCTTGTGCGACGTCATCAAGGGTCGCCGCTTTCGGCGGACGGGAATACTCGGCCTCGTCGGCCGCGGCGTCTTCAGCCAGAGCATCCGCAGCAGGCGCGGACGCCTTTTTCTTCCTCGCGCGGAGGCGATCAAAAACGCTGGCCGAGGGCGAAAGCTCAATGGCAGGCGCAACGGCAACAACAACAGGCTTTTCGGCGACTGGCTTTTCCACGACCGGGGGCGCACCATCGTTGGGCGCCAGTTCGACCGCCGTCGCTTCGGCGACCGGCTTCCGGATCGCACGGGCCGCGGCTTCAAACGCCGCGTTCGCATCGAGATCAGCCGCCGCCGCCTCACGCATTGCCGGCGTTCCGGCGGCCTGCTCCGCGCTCATGTCGGACAGCACCATCGCGACAGTCGCGCCATCGACCTGATGGAGTTTTTCGACCGAGCAAAACAGCAAAATGCGATTGCAGAGCTTGTGAATCTTGCGCGGCACGCCGCCCGTCGCCGCATAGATCGCCGCGAACGCGTCCGCCGAAATTTTCGGATCGCCGTTCCAGCCGACAAACGCCAGCCGGTGCCCGATATATTTCTCGGTTTCATCGCGGGACATCGGTTCGAGATGGTAGGTCGCGATTACCCGTTGGCGAAGCTGTTCCATATCGGAACGCCCCATGGTGTCGCGAAAATCCGGCTGACCGATCAGAAAGACCTGAAACAAGGGCGTTCCGTCATATTCGAGATTTGACAGAACCCTCAACTCTTCAAGCGTCTTGATCGGCAGGTTCTGCGCCTCGTCAACGATAAGGAGGACGCGCCGGCCATGGGTCATCTGATCGAACAGGAAGTCTTCAAACGCCTCGATTTCCGCCGTCTTGCCGGTTCCCGAAGGCTCGATGCGAAAGGCTGAAAGTATATGCGAGAGAAGGTCTTCCGGCGCGAGATTGGGCGTAACGAGATTGGCGGCGAGCACGTTCGACCGGTCGAGCTGGTCGATCAGATGCCCGATGAGGACGGATTTGCCGGCGCCGATCTCGCCGGTGATGACGATGAAACCTTCGGCCTGGCGCAGCCCATAATGGAGATAAGCCATCGCCTTGTTGTGGCTTTTCGAGCCGAAAAAGAACTTCGGATCCGGGGCGAGCCGGAACGGCGATCCTGAAAATCCGAAGAACTCTTCGTACATTTACCTAAAATTCCAGCTGCAGTCCCGCCGTGACTGTATTTTCCGAATACTCCTGCAGCGGGCTTTGCGAGAATCGTTCCGTGTGGCTGAAATCGCCATAGGCGCTGACATTCTTGTAGAGCCGGTAAGCAATGCCGAGGCGCCCGCCGGCGGTGTCGAAGTTCCCCTGGAAGCCGATCA
This sequence comes from Alphaproteobacteria bacterium RIFCSPHIGHO2_12_FULL_63_12, assembly GCA_001767925.1. Classification (GTDB taxonomy): domain Bacteria; phylum Pseudomonadota; class Alphaproteobacteria; order Caulobacterales; family Parvularculaceae; genus Amphiplicatus. The sequence continues at coordinate 15,522 of MEMM01000100.1, read as the reverse complement.
GCGACGAGCAGGCCTGCGCGGCGTCGAATCCCGGAACCGTCACATCGAAACCGAAGCCGGCCGGATCGGCGAGGCAGCCCGTGAGATCGGACGCCGCATCGACGCGCCGGTAAAACACGTTGGCATAGGCCGACATGCGGCGGGAGATCGTGCGCTGCGCGCTGATCCCGGCGCCGATCGTCTCGATCTGCCGGAATCCGTAATCGGCGTCATGGTAATTGCCGTAAATGCCGACGGTGGTGCGGCCATAAGCGCCGGAAAGTCCGGCGCTCACGTCATTGGCGACGCCAAGGCCGATCTGTTGCGCGCCGATGCGCTGGCGGGCGACCCGCGTCAGCGCATCCAGGACGCCTGTCGGATCCGCGCTGCCGCCGGCCCGCAGGCGATCAACGAAATCGAGCGTCGTGCGTTGCATCGCCTGATAACGGTTCGACGCGGATGAGGAACTCGACGTAAAGGTGCGATCGGCGGAAGCGTTGAAACGCAGGCGCTGTGAAATGTCATAGCTGAGCGAGCCGCTGATGAAATCGCCGTCGTAGCGCCGTCCGTATTTCAGCAGGATGTCGGTTTTCGGGCCCGGCTGGGCGCGAAATCCGGCGTTCCAGAAAAAGCCGGTCAACCGGTCCTCGGGGAAGAATGTCGCCGGCGCCGTGGTGTCGACTTCGTCATAGCCGACGGTGCCGGCCAGCGCGAAGCGATCGGTCAGCTTGAACTGGAAATCACCCTGCAGCGTCCCCTGCTCGAACCGGTAATCGCCAAGAACGCCCGAACTCTCCTCGTCTGTCCTGTTTCCATAAGCGGTCAGCTTGGCGTCGAGGCGTTGGAAGGTCTTGCCGCTGTCAAAAGTCGCGATGACTTCCTGCGTGCGCGCCTCACGGGAAACGCCACCGTTGAGATTGTTCGGATTGACGGAGGCGGAATTCGGATCGATGAACACCTGCCCGAAGCGATAGCGGATTTCCGCCGCCGACCCATTGGCGAATCGGCGATTGAAATACGGGCTGGCCGTGAAATTGTGGACATTGACCCGCTGATTGCGACCGGCATTGACGTTCTGCGAAAACCGCGCGTCCTCGCCGGCGAGCTGGCGCGAGCTCGATGCGCCGACATCGACATAGAAAAGATTATCCGACACCGTGAAGGTGCCGACGCCGCTGACGTCCTGGCTGGCGACGATCTCCGCCTGATCGGTCAGGTAGGAGACATCGAGCGAGCCGTCGATGATGCCGGTGAAGCGGTTGTTCGAATAGACGGCGCTGCCGTTCGCGGCGATGCCGCCCGCGAATTCGTCGTCGCGAAAACCATCGGGCGCGAGGGCGATGTTGTCCGTGTAGGAAACGCGCGGGCCGACGGCGAGGCCGTAGCCGAAATAGTCGTTGCGAAATTGCAGCGGCGCGACAGGTCCGGCCGTCTGATTTTGCGCAAGCGCGGCCGCGTGGCCGACGACGGCGAGACCCGCGGTCGCCAGCAGGGCCTTTTTCGCCGCGCGCGGCAGCGGCTTCATCAGATTTTCCCGATCGAATTTCATTTTACTGATCCCCTGTCTCGGGCGGCGGCGTCGCCGTCATCCCCGGAGCGCTTTTCATAATACTCATAGGCCGCATAATGCGAGCCGCCTGCCGGAACCAGACACCGATTCAGCAAAAGACTGACATTCGAATTGAGCTCGAGCAGCTCATCGAGAGCGCTGGCGATCGCCGATTGCGGCGTTGAATCGGCTTCAACCACGAATATGACTTCGTCGGCGTGCCGGGCGAGCGCGATCGTTTCCGTCGTCGCCAGCATCGGGGGGGCGTCAATGATCACCAGCCCGTCCGGGCAAAGCGCTGAAAGGCTTGCGAAAAACCGCTTTGCTTCGAGCGAGCCGAGAACATCGGTAGGGTTTGGGACCTTCGATCCCTCGCCGATAAAGGTAAGCGGCAGGCCGACCGCCTTGAAGGCGACGGCGCCAAGCGTCAGCGCCGGATCGCGGATGAGATCGATGAGGCCCCTGTCGGGGCCGAGGTTGAAATAGCTGCGAAGGCGGGGCCGCGCAGGGTCGCCGTCGATCAGGAAGACCGGGATGCCCTCTTCCTGCGCGAGGCTCATGGCGAGGTTGACCGCGACGAAGGACTTTCCCTCGCCCGGCCGCGTCGAGGTGAGAAGAATGATATTGCGATTGCGGCCGGCGGCGGCGAGCTGGCGTTTGTCCCTTCCGGCGCGCTGCAGAAATCCGATTCGCCGAAGCAGGCGGCGTTTGATGGCGCGAAGCTCGTAGGCTTGCGCTTCCTCGCGCGCGGCCGGCGTGAAAACGCCCTTGGCGCGCAGCGCGTCGAGATCAATGTCGAGAGGCTTGAGCCCGTCGAGCGCCACGATCTTGCCGGGGACGGCTCCCTTGTCTGCGCCCGTCACCGCGCCGATGGCTCTATCGATCAGTCCCATAATGACCCGCTCCTACTGCGCCGCGCCCGCCGGACGGGCGAGTTCTTCGCTAAGGCTTGCAGTTGCGGTGCCGTCGAGCGCGACCGTTGGAAGGCGAACGACCTCCCAATAAATATAGAAGGCCGCGACAAGGACCAGCGCGGCGCCAGCGAGCGCCAGCCGTTTGACGTCGCGCTTTCGTTCGTTGATCACCGCCTCGGAGCGGATTTCGCTGAGCGCGCCGAGAACAGGCAGACCGAACGCCGTCTGCAGCTCCGCCGACTGGGTGAAGCTTTTCTGCATCCAGGTGAGAAGGAACGCCGCGCAAAGCCCGGCGCCGATCGCCATCAGGCAGACGCCGGCGATCAGCATGACGCGAAACTGCTGCGAGGCCGGAATGAGCGAGACCTGCGGGCGCTCGAAGATGCGGTATTCGACGCCCTGACTGCCGGCGCCGAGATTGGCGGTGATCGCCAGCCGGTCGCGGCGCTCGATCAGCTCTTCGTAATTCTTTCGGGTCTGTTCGTAGTCGCGCTCGATGCGCTGCAAGTCGGCGATGACGCGCGGCGCCTGTCCGAGCGTCACCGCGAGATTGTCGAGATCGGCCCGAAGGCGCTTTTGGCGCTCGGCGAGACCGGCGGCGACATCCTGCGCCGCGCGAAGTTCCCCCGACAGGCGCCTGTATTCCGGGTCTGAGGGGCGCACGCCCGACCCTTCGGCGTTGATCTGGTTGATCCGCGCCTTGACCGCCTGAATGTCCGGATAATTCTCCTGATACTGGCTTCTCAGCGCGGCAAGCTCGACCAGCAGCTTTTCAAGTTCGGCGTTCGACGACGTCGATTGCGTCGTGGAAAGAATGCTGCGCGCGGTGGCGACGCGGCGTTCGGCGAGCGCCATCTCATCGGTGACGCGCGAGAGTTCAGCCTCCATCAGATCGCGGCTTCGGTTGCTGCCTTCCGCGGCGGCAAGCTCTTCAGCATGGGCGCGCCGGTAAGCGGCGACTTCCTGTTCCTTGGCGGTCAGCCTTTCGTCGAAGGTCGCAATCTCCGCGTCGAGGCGCTTTTTCGCCTCCTGATTTTCGGAGATCGACGCGCCGAGATCTTGCTCGATCAGCAAATTGAGCGCCGCATCGACGACATTTCGCGCAATCGTCGGGTCGGAATTCTTGTAGTTGATGTCGAAATACATTTCCTGCGGGCTGGTGATGGTGATTTCGCCGGCGACCCAGTCGACGAGCTTTTCCATCTGCGCCTGACGCTCGCGCGGGTTTTTCGCCGTCACTTCCTTGTCGAGCCCGGAGCGGTAAATGATTTCTTCGACATTCGGCCGCGTCAGAAGCTGAAGCTTCATCACCTCGACGCGCTTTTCGTAATTGGGGCGCGCGGTGACGCCGTTCATCACCGGATCGAGGACGGATTCGGTCTGCACATAGACGACGGCGCTCGACGCATATTTGTCAGGCATCAGCCACAGAGCGAACCAGCCGAGCAGGGCCGCCGCCCAAATCGTTACAGCGACCGTCCACCGGCGCCGCCACAGGCCGACGCCATACCGGATAACCGGCTTCGGCAGATCGGCGATATCGAAACCAAGAGCCATACCCCCAGAACACCTACCAATTGGCGAGCGCGCCGGTAGGGCCGGCGCGCCCGCAGATCAATCCCTAGAAAATGCTTTCCGGGATCAAGATGACGTCGCCCGGAAGCACCGGGACATTGGCCGCGATTTTTCCCTTGCGGAGAAGGTCGTCGAGACGAAGGCGATAGGACTGGCGATCCTCGCCGACGCCGCGGATCAGCACCGAGCGATTGCCGGCGGCGTATTGCGTCAAGCCGCCGACGGCGACCATCACGTCGAGCACGGTCATACCGTCCTGATAGGGAAGCGCGATCGGCTTTTGCGCCTCGCCGATGACGCGCACCTGCTGGTCGAATGTCGACTGGAAATTCGAAACGATGACCGAGACTTCCGGCGACTTCACATATTCGGCGAGCTCGGCTTCAAGATCGGTCGCGAGTTGCGTCGGCGTCTTGCCGGCGGCGACCATGTCCTCGACGAGCGGCGTTGAAATGCGTCCGTCCGGACGCACCGCGACCTTGGTCGACAGCTCCGGCGCGCGCCACACGAAAACTTCCAGCTGGTCGAGCGGCCCGATCAGATAATTGGGCGAAACGTCCGTCTGGTTGGCGGCCGCCACCGAATCCGAACGAAGCGCGTCGGCGCTTTGAATAGAGCCACCTGACGCGCAGCTGGCGAGAAATGCCGCGGCGAGCGCGGCGGCGAGTGTGCGGAAAATCATTGGAATTAACCTCGTTTCTTCTCAAACTGGTCCCGCTCGCGGCGGAAACGCCGCGAATCGCCTTTACCCTACCCTTCCAGCAATTTCTTTGCCATGCCGGGAGGGACGATTCGGGCGCGCCTATTGCCGAATGTTAACCTCGAAATCCTCGGTTTTTCGCGGCTCCGCGTCCTCCGCCGGCCGCGCGCCTTGATCCGCGTCCGCAGCGCGCCGACGCTGGATTTCCGCAATCAGGGACACCGCTTCCTCGGCGCGTCCTGACGCGATCATGGCCTCTTGATATCGCTGCGCGATCTCGGCGTCGTCAGGGCTGGCGAGCAGCGCCTGCCGCAGCGCCGCCGCAGCGCCTCCAGTGTCGCCGGCCGCCGCCAAGGCCAGTCCCAGAATGCGCGGCGTCGCGGCGCTGGCGCGCGCCGCCTTCAGCATCGCCTCATGCGCCGCGCCGCCGGCGATTTTCGCCGTAGCCCCATAGAGCACGGCAGACCGCTCATCCCCGAAAACCGTCTCCGGCGGAACTTTCGCATAATTTTCCACAGCGGATGTCATGTCGCCGCGCCGCGCCTCGACCGCCGCAAGGGCAAGGCGCGCGCGCGCATCCCCTTCTTGCCGGACGAGAAAGGCGCGCAGCAGCGCCGCCGCGTCGTCGCCGGCGCCCGCGCTTTCACGCAAGCTCGCCAGCATCAGCACCGGCGCCAGGAAATCCGGCGCGGCCGTCGCCGATAGGCTCAAGGCGCGCGCGGCATTTTCCGCGTCATCGAGCCGGATAAACGCGGCGCCCGCGAGCGCCAGTCCGACGGGGGAAGATTGATCGCCGAGCAGGCGCGTCGCGGTTTTTCGCAAGCGTTGAGGCTCGCCGCTGCGGATCGCGCCGGCGATTTCGGCGAGCGCGCGTTCGTCATCGCTAGCTTGCGCCATACCGCGCACGGATGCCTCCGGTCCGAGCAGGAAATTCGTAAGTCCGACCGTCGACAGATCGCCCTTCGCGGCGATCAGCGCGTCGAAAGCCGCATCCGGCGACATCGCGCCGGCGCGCATCCTCCTGATCGTCGCCAGCGCCGGACGAAACTCCGCCAGCCGATCCAGCAGGCGATCCGCTTCATCTTTCCTTCCCATATCGCGGGCGATTATCGCCGCGAGATCGAGCGCCGCCCAATCCTTCGGCGCGACGGAAAGATGCGACGCCGCGAGCGAATAGGCCTGCGCGTCATCGCCCGCGAGATGCTTGGCGAGCGCCGAGAGGAGCTGCGTCCGGTCGGTATCCGCTACGCCGCGCGCCCGATCGATCAGGCGAACGGCGGCGGCGGCGTCGCCGGCGCGCAGGCGCAAAATCGCGGCGAGGCGGTAATCATCCGGCGAAATGACGCCGCGGGCGGTTTTCCGCCGCGCCTCAAGCGAACGCGCCGCGGCGTCGAGTTCGCCTTCGCGCACCGATTTTTCAATCAGGATGTTTTCGGTGCGCGTCGGCGCAACGCCTGCTTCAGCGGCGCGGCGCGCGGCGGCGTCGGCGCTGTCGAAATCATTGGCGTCAAGCGCCAGACGCGCCCGGAACAAAAAGGCCTCGCCCGCAAGCTCTTTCGGTCCACGCAAGGCGCTCGCGAGATCCGCCGCGACAGCGCTCTCATCCGCGGTGATCGCGTAAACGGCGCGCGCACGGGCGAATGCGAGATATGGATTTTGATCGGCGCCCGTCGCCGATAACGCTTCATCGAAGCGGCCTTCACGCAAATTAGCTTCGGCGCGGTAGAGACGGGACGCATCGGCGTCGCCGGCGAACAGGCCATGTTCAGCAATTTCCGTCAAAAGCTCGTCATAAAGACCGGCGCTGATCAGCGCTTGCGCGTAGGTGCGGCCGAGGGCGTCGCCGCCGGATTGGCGCCACCGCGCGCC
>MEMM01000100.1:0-8923 GCA_001767925.1 Alphaproteobacteria bacterium RIFCSPHIGHO2_12_FULL_63_12 | reverse complement strand
GGGCTAGCGGCATTATTGAAACGGACATAGGTGAAGGCGGCGGCGGCGATCAGGACCGCGCCGGCGACAACGCCAAGTATTGCGTTCCGCTTTCCCATTTTTCCTTCGGCCATTTTCCTTCGGCCATGGCGAGCAGACGCGCCCGCACGACGTTCAACGGCTGCCGATCCCGAGCAGCGCGACGCGCACCGTCATCAGCACGATCAGGAGATCGAGCAGCAGCGAGAAATGCTTGATGTAGAAAAGGTCGTAAGTGAGCTTGGTGCGCGCGCCTTCGACCGACGCCGTATATTCGTGCTTGACTTGCGCCCAGCCGGTGATCCCCGGCTTCACCAGATGGCGCTCGTGATAATGCGGGATTTCCTGTTCAAGGAGGCTGACGAATTCCGGCCTCTCCGGGCGCGGGCCGACGAAACTCATCTCGCCGCGCAGGATATTGATCGCCTGCGGAATCTCGTCGATCCGGGTGCGACGGATGAAGCGCCCAACGCGCGTGATGCGGTCGTCATCTTCGGCGGCCCAGCGCGCGCCGTCTTTTTCGGCGTCGGTCCGCATCGAGCGAAACTTGAAAATGTCGAACTCCTCGCCCTTCATACCGACCCGCCGTTGCCGATAGAGAACCGGGCCCCTGGAATCGAGACGAATGGCGATCGCCGTCACGATCAGCAGCGGTGCGAGAAAAATCAGCAAGCCGAGCGCAGCGGCAACGTCGAAGAGCCGCTTTCCCCACTGCGCCGACGCCGGCGTCCTGCGGGAAAAGCGCTTTTCGATGTCATTGTCGTTGACCGCGGTGAGATCGACCTGACCGCTGGCCTCCGGCGAGCGCGCCCCGGCGCCGACCGCGCCGAGCAGCATCTCATGACCCAAAGCGCGAATCGGTTTTGGCGCGAAGGCGCTCGCAATCGCCAGCGCAAGAGGAGACCCGGCGGCGAAAGCGGCGTAAATCGCGGTTTGAAAAGGCACGTCCCCAAATCCCCCCATCAGATCAGCAGGCACCTTTGCGCCGCTTTGCAACAGTTCGAACCCAGACTGCCCCGTTTTGGCGCATTCGGTCCCTGGCGAAGCGAGAATCGCGCCTAACAAACCGTTAACACGGTTTTCAGAACAAACTTATTGTGGCGATAAATTGGCGGCGCGACAGACGGCGGCGCGCGGCGACAGGCCGTCACGCGTCAGGCGTCAGATCAATTTCAGAAGGATCGTCCAGAGCGCGGCCGAGGAAGCGACCCAGATTGTCCAACAAACCGGCAGCGGCAGCGCCGACGCAAGAACGGCCGTTTCCGTGGAGGCTGATACTGAGGTTTGTCGCTGCATACCCCAAATGTCCGCCGTCCGGGTCAATTAAAACTTAATTTCTGCTGACATCCCAAAAGGATCAGCCCATTTCGGAATCATCCGTCCGGAAATCCGGGCGTCCGAGGAGTAAGGCCGGGGCCACACGCGCGACATGAGGGTTTTGACGTTCACGACGCTCTATCCGAACGAGGCGGCGCCCTCGCATGGCGTCTTCGTCGAAAACCGGCTCGATGCGTTCCGCCGCCATTCCGGCGCGGAGGTCAGCGTCATCGCGCCGATTCCGTGGTTTCCTGCGTCCCATCCCCTCTTCGGCCGCTATGCGCGCTATGCCGCCGCGCCGGTTCTCGAACAGCGGCGAGGACTGGAGGTGCGCCATCCCCGCTATTTCCTGCCGCCGAAGATCGGGATGGATTACGCGCCGACCGCCCTCGCCCGCGTTTTCGAACGCGAGGCGCGCGCGCTGATCGCTGAGGGGCGCGATTTCGACCTCATCGACGCACATTATCTCTATCCGGACGCCGTCGCGGCGGTGCGGGTGGCGCGCGCGCTCGGCAAGCCAGTGGTTTTGACCGCGCGCGGCAGCGATGTGACGCTGTTTACGAAATACCCGCGTCAGCGCGCCATGATCCTTGATGCGATCTACAAGGCCGACGGCGTCATCGCGGTCGCCGCCGCGCTGAAGGAAGGCCTCGTCGAGATCGGCGCGCCGGCCGAAAAAATCACCGTCCTCGGCAATGGCGTCGATCTTTCGGGGTTCCGACCGCTCGACCGCGACGAAATTCGCGCGCGCATGCACTTGCAGGGCGACGTAATCGCCTCGGTTGGAAGCTTGATTCCCCGCAAAGGCCATGATGTCGTCGTTGGCGCCGTCGCGTCGATGCCGCAGGCGACTTTGCTTATCGTCGGCGAGGGCGAGGAGCGCGCGCGTCTTCAGTCGCTCGCGCAAAAGCTCGGCGTCGCGGAAAGAGTGCGCTTCCTCGGACAAATGGCGCATGGCGACCTCACCGAAATTTACAACGCCGCCGATGCGCTGGCGCTGGCTTCGACGCATGAAGGCTGGCCGAACGTGCTGCTCGAAGCGATCGCCTGCGGGACACCGGCCGTCGCCTCGGACGCCGGCGGCAATCGCGAGGTGATCGCCGCCCCCGCCGCCGGTCGGATTGCGCCGGCGCGGACGGCGGAAGCCTTCGCCGCCGCCTTGAAAGACGTGCTCGCCCGGTCCGACCGGGCGATGGTGCGGCGCTATGCGCAGGCCCATTCCTGGGACGACACTTCCGTCGGACTGACAAAGCTGTTCGGCGACATCCTTTCGCGCGAAAAGCAGCGCGCCGCGATTTCAACAAGGCGCATCCTGCGCGACCGCCCGGCCAAACCGCGCCTCATCGTCACTGTCGACACCGAGGAGATTTTCGACTGGAGCGCTTTCTCGCCGAACGAAAACCGGGTCGCGCGTCCCGCCGACGTCGACCGCTTCCAGTCCTTGTGCGAGGAATTCGGCGCGCGTCCCCTCTATTTCATCACCTGGCCGCTGATGACCAATGCGGAAAACGCCGGCTATTTCCGCCAGCTCGCCGAGCATGACCGCGCCGATCTCGGCCTCCATCTTCATCAGTGGAACACCCCCCCGCTCGGCGGCTTTGCGGGCGACTATTATTCCTGGCAATGCAATCTTCCGCCCGAAATTCACGCGGCGAAACTGAAAACGCTCGGCGAAGCGTTCGAGCGCGCCTTCGGATTTTCGCCGCGCGCGCATCGCGCCGGACGATACGGCGTTTCGCCCCTCGCCTATCGCGAAATCGCCGGCGCCGGCATCCGATATGATTTCAGTCCGTCATCGAGTTTTGATTTTTCCGCCAAAGGCGGGCCGGATTTTTCCGCCGCCGGCAATGAGCCGTTTGAGATCTTGACCGATCGCGGCGGCGTTCTGGTGACGCCCGTCTGCGGCGCGCGCGCGGTGCGCGGCGGTCGCGCCTTCCTCAAACAAAAGCTCGCGCCCGGTCTCGACAATTGCCGCGCGCCCCAATCGCGCCATCTGACCGCCGCCTTTCGCCTCTCCTGCGAGCAGGCGCGTTTTGACGAACTCGTCTCATTGACGAAGAGCCTTGACGAGGCCGGAACGCCGATCCTCACTTTCTCGCTGCACTCAACGACGCTGACCGTCGGCGGCAATCCTTATGCGCCGGACGCGGCGGCGGTCGACGCATCTTTCGCGCTGATCCGCCGCTATTTCGATTTCTTTACAAAAGGTTTCGGCGGCGATTTCGCGAGCCTTCGCGATCTCGGCGATATCTATTCGCCGCCGAATTAACCTTAACCGGCCATTAAGCCGACAATTCTAATTCTATCCTTGGTGAGGACGCCTCACACAGGAAAGACGCTCATGGACCTGATCGAAATCGCCCGCATCTTTTTCGCGCTGATCGCGGTGATCGGCATGATCGGACTTGCCGCGGTCGCGGCGAAAAAGCTCGGCCTTCAAAACGGCGTCGCCTCGCTCAACCGGGGACGCCGTCTCGCCATCGTAGAGACCTTGCAGATCGATCAACGCCGACGGGCCCTGATCATCGCCTGCGACGGGCGCGAGCATCTGATCGTTCTCGACCAGGCGCAAATCACTGTCATCGAAAAAGCCATTCCGGCGCGCGAGACCGCCGACGCCATCGACCCGCTCGCCGCACGCGCCAGCGCGCCGCCCGTCAGATCGCTGCAGGTGCCGCCGTCGGTAATGAACCTCATTCATCGCGCCCCGCGCGACAAGACCATGGCGCTGCGCGCCGCCGGGATCATATGACGGCGCGCCAGCGCATTTTTTCACTCATTCTCGTCGCCGCCGCGATCATTCCCTCGGCGGCGTTCGCGCAGACCGTGACGCTCGACCTCGGCGACGGCGGCGGCTTTTCCTCGCGCATCATTCAGCTCGTCCTGCTGATGACGGTGCTCTCGCTCGCGCCGTCGATCCTCATCATGATGACGTCGTTCATCCGGATCGTCGTCGTACTTTCGCTCTTGCGGACCGCGATCGGCGTGCAGCAGAGCCCGCCCAATCCGGTCATCATGTCGCTCGCCCTGTTTTTGACCGCCTTCGTGATGACGCCGACCTTCACGCAGGCGTGGAACGCCGGAATCGCGCCGCTAATGAAAGAAGAAATGCCGCTGGAGCAGGCGTTGCCCGCCGCAGCCGCGCCGTTAAAGGAATTCATGCTGAGCCAGACGCGCGAAAAGGACCTCGCGCTGTTTTTCGACCTCGCCAAGGTGAAACCCGAATCGCCGGAAGCGGCGCCCCTTCAGGTGGTGACGCCTGCCTTCATGATCTCCGAGCTTCGCCGCGCGTTCGAGATCGGCTTCATGATCTTTATTCCGTTTTTGATCATCGACATGGTGATCTCCTCGATCCTGATGGCGATGGGCATGCTGATGCTGCCGCCGATCGTCATCTCACTGCCGTTCAAGCTGATCTTTTTCGTGCTGATCGACGGCTGGCGGCTGGTCGCGGGAAGCCTCGTCCAGAGTTTCGGCGTCGGGTAAGAACCGCGCCCTACCGCTGCGCTTCTTTCTTCTTCGCCGGCTTTTTCTTGAACTTCGCCGCGCGCGCGGCCGCGTCGAGCGCCAGCGTTCCCCAGCGTTTCAATTCGTCCTCGTCGTCAAAGATCTCCTCGGGAGCCGCGTAATAGCCGCTCATCTCGGCGCGCGTTCCGTCCTTCATCTCAAACGAAAAGGGCGCGAGGCCGCGCTTTTCAAATTCCTTGCGCGTTTCCTCATCGACCTTGAGAAAGACCGCGTCGTCGTCGAGCAGCGCAAAGAAAAGATCGTCGCAATAGACGCCGGCGCCGCCGAACATCTTGCGAATCTTGATGTCGCCGAACGGCGCGAACAATTCCTTGGCGTGATCGAGGAAGGAGGCGGATATTGCCATGGGCGAACTCCGGTCGCGTCGGGGACCATACCTCTCCCTCGGGAGAGGTCAAAACGCGAATGCGTTTTGGGTGAGGGGTCCCGCGCGATCAGGAAAGTCGCGTTCCCTCACCCGCTCCCCCGGCTGGCGCCGGGCTCGCTGGCCTCTCCCAAGGGAGAGGCGCGCGCGCGGCTAAGCCCCCTCGCCGCGGCGGATTTCAGCGATCTTTTCTTCGCCCTCAGGCCCGTAAATCCAGGCTTCCGCGGCCTGTTTGCTCGCAAATTGCATCGGCACGCGATGCGGGCGGACGCGGCCCTCGACCGGCACGAAAACCTCGAACGTCCCGGCGAAGCGCGCATCCTTGGTCGCCTCGGCATAGGCCGGCGGCGGGCCCTTTTTCTTCTTCATGGCCATGTTCGGGTTCCTTTTCCGCGCCGGCTATACCGCGCAAGCGCGGCGCGATGCAAATCCCGCTACGCCTCTTCCTTCGCCGGCACGATCGTCACGCTTTCGCCGCAGCCGCAGGCGTCGGTCTGGTTTGGATTGCGGAAGACAAAACGCTGCGCGAGCTTTTCCGTCACGAAGTCGATTTCGGTGCCGATCAGAAAAAGGATCGCCTTCGGGTCGATCAGCACCTTGACGCCGTTTTCTTCAACGACTTCCTCAAACGGTTTCGCCTCGGTCGCGTAGGACATTTCATATTCCATACCGGCGCAGCCGCCATTCTTGACGCCGACGCGCACGCCGATGAATTTCTCATCGGCGCCGGTCATGATCTCCTGCATGCGCGCGGCGGCGCGATCGGTAAGCGTCACGACTTTCGGGCGGGGACGACGGGCCATAAAATTCTCCAGGAGGGGGAATGGTGAAATGGGTTCTAACTTCTATTCACCATTCACCCCCTTCTCACAAATACCCCAATTCGAGCTTTGCTTCATCCGACATCCGCTCCGCCGTCCAGGGCGGCTCGAAGGTCATGTTGACCTTCACTTCCTCGACCCCTTCGATCCCGGTCAGGGCGCCCTCGACCCAGCCCGGCATTTCGCCGGCCACCGGGCAGCCGGGCGCCGTCAGGGTCATGTCGACAGTCAAAACACGCGCGTCGGACAGATCAACCTTATAGATGAGCCCAAGCTCGAAAATATCAACCGGGATCTCCGGATCGTAGACGGTCTTCAGCGCCTTGATCACATCGGCAGTGATGCGCGCCATTTCGCTTTCCGAAATGGCGTCGCCGCCCGCGACTTCCGCTTGCGGCCGCTCAACCTCAGCCGTCACATCGATCACATCTCGCATCATTGGCCTCGTCATTTATCTAAGCAGCTCATGGGTTTTATGAAGGCCCCGCAACAACGCCTCGACATCGTCATGCGTGTTGTAGGCCGCGAAGGACGCGCGCGCCGTCGCTGAAACGCCGAGGCGCTTCATCAGCGGCTGCGCGCAGTGGTGACCGGCGCGGATCGCGATCCCCGCCCGGTCGAGAATGGTCGACACGTCATGCGGATGCGCGCCGGCGGCGTTGAAGGCGATGATCGGCGCCTTGTCGGGCGCCTGCCCGAACAGGCGCACGTAATTCAGCTTGCGCATTTCCGCCATCGCGTGCTCGGCGAGCTGCGCCTCATGCGCGGCGATACGCTCAACGCCGGTCGCCATCATCCATTGCAGCGCGGCGCCAAGACCTATCGCTTCCAGAATTGGCGGCGTTCCCGCCTCGAAGCGGTGCGGCGGATCGTTATAGGTCACATGATCCTGCGCGACGACTTCGATCATCTCGCCGCCGCCGCGGAAAGGCGGCATCGCGTTGAGGACGTCGCGCCTGCCGTACAAAACGCCGACGCCGGTCGGGCCGTAAAGCTTGTGGCCGGTCATCGCGTAGAAATCGCAGCCGATGTCGCGAACGTCGACGCGCCCATGCACGCCGCCCTGGCATCCGTCGAACAGGATTTTGACGCCGGCCGCATGCGCAAGGCGCGTCAGCTCCTTCGCCGGGGTCGGCGCGCCGAGGACGTTCGACATATGCGTCAGCGCAACAAGTTTCGTCTTCTTTGTGAGAAGCGCCGCAAAGGCCGCAAGGTCGACGCCGCCGTCATCGCTGACATCGAGCCATTTCAACACGACGCCCTTGCGCTCGCGCAGGAAATGCCAGGGAACGATATTCGAATGATGCTCCATGACGGAGAGGATGATTTCATCCCCCGCCGACATTTCCTGCCCCAGCGAATTGGCGACGAGATTGATCGAGTCGGTGCCGCCCGAGGTGAAGATAATTTCCTCGGCCGACGCCGCGTTCAGGAAGGTGGCGGCGGTTTGCCGCGCGGCTTCGAACGCCGTTGTCGCCTCATTGGCGAGCGTGTGCAGCCCGCGATGGACATTGGCGTAGCTTCCCGCCATCGCCGCCGTCATCGCATCGATGACCGCGCGCGGCTTTTGCGCCGACGCCGCATTGTCAAGATAGACGAGCGGCTTTCCATTGACCTCGCGCGCCAGGATCGGGAATTGCGCACGGATCGCGTCGATGTCGAGCGGCGGCGTCATGCGCCCTCCAGCCAGCCGGCGACGCGGCGGTGAAAGAGTTGCGCGATGCCGGGATGGGCGACATTTTCAAAGGCGCTGGCGACGAACGCCTCGATCAGCAGAGCGCGCGCCGCCGCCTCCGTCAGCCCGCGCTGGCGCATATAAAAGATCGCATCCTTGTCGAGCGCGCCGACGGTCGAGCCATGCGCGCATTCGACGTCGTCGGCGTAAATTTCAAGTTCCGGCTTGGCGTTCGACTCGGCCCGGTCGGAGAGCAGCAACGCATCGGCGTTCATCCGCGCGTCGGTCTTTTGGGCGCCGCGCAGGACGCGGAATTTTCCCTGAAAGACATTGCGGCCCTGATCGCGCGCGACGCCCTTGTGACGCTGGCGCGTCGTGCAATTCTCGCCTTCATGCACGATCTCGCTGGTGAAATCGCTGTGGCGCGCGCCCGAAAGCAGCGCCGCGCTCGCGATGTCGGCCTGCGCGCCCGCCGCCGCGAAATGCGCGTGGGTTTCATGCCGGGAAAGCCGCGCGCCCGTCGACAGCGACGCCTGATTGAAGACGCCGCGCGCGGCAATTTCCGCCGTAAAAATAGAGTGAATCACCGCCTCGGGACCGGTCTCTTGAATGACTGCGCGGTCGAGCCGGGCGCTGTCTTTCAGCGCGGCGTGAAAGAGATGCGAGTGGAAAGCGGCGCCCTCCCCCTCGAATGTTTCGATGATCGTCGCGCGCGCCCCGCTTTCGAGGCGCGCCATCGCCTGCGCGAAGGAAAATCCGGCGCCGGCATTAATATGGCGGATGAGGATCGGCTGCGCGAGATCGATCCCTTGAGCGATTTCGATCTCCAGCGCCTGTTGCGTCATCGCCATATTGAGCGCGGCGATCGGATGATTTTCGGGCGCGGCGACGGCGCCGGCCGCGTCGATGACGCCGCAGCGAACGCCTTTCTGAGGGCCGTCCGCCGACATCTCGATGCGCCCGTTGACGACGCGGATTTCAAACGGCTTCAATCCAGCGAGATCAGCGGCGAGCGGCGGCGGCGTGACGGCGTCATTCGCCGGCGCATTCGCCGCCTCGCGCGTCGCGGCGTAATAATCGCTCCACCGCCAGCCCTCGATCCGCCGGTGCGGAAAGCCGAGCTGTTTGAATACCGCAAACGCCGCCTCGCGCGAAGGCGCAAGGCCGCTCGCCCGCGCGGCGAGCGCGGCTTCCAGCGGG
>MEMM01000099.1:40937-61018 GCA_001767925.1 Alphaproteobacteria bacterium RIFCSPHIGHO2_12_FULL_63_12 | reverse complement strand
ACCTCCCCCGCAAGCGGGGGAGGAAAAGCGCGCCGCCGTCGCTGCGCGCGATCCCGATCTTCCCGCCGGCGTCGAGATGGTTCCGATGACCATCCGCGATGCGCTGCGCGACGCGATGGCCGAGGAGATGCGCCGCGACAAGGATGTCTTCCTGATGGGCGAGGAAGTCGCGCAATATCAGGGCGCCTATAAAGTCTCGCGCGGGCTGCTCGAAGAATTCGGGCCGGATCGCGTCATCGACACGCCGATCACCGAATACGGCTTCGCCGGCCTTGGCGTCGGCGCGGCGTTCGCGGGGTTAAAACCGATCGTCGAATTCATGACATGGAACTTCGCCATGCAGGCGATCGACCACATCATCAACTCCGCGGCGAAGACGCGCTACATGTCGGGCGGTCAGATGGCCTCGCCGATCGTCTTTCGCGGGCCGAACGCGGCGGCGTCCCGTGTCGCCGCGCAACACTCGCAAGATTACGCCGCGTGGTATTCGAACATCCCGGGCCTCATCGTCATCGCGCCCTTTTCGGCGGCGGATGCAAAAGGCCTCCTCAAAGCGGCGATCCGCGATCCCAATCCGGTGGTCTTCCTCGAGCATGAATTGCTCTACGGCGACACGATGGAGGTGCCGAAGGTCGACGACTGGGTGATCCCGATCGGCAAGGCGAAGATCGCGCGCGAGGGGACGGACGTGACGATCGTTTCCTATTCGCGCGGCGTCAAATTCGCGCTTGAAGCGGCGGCGAAACTTGAAGGCGAGGGAGTTTCAGCCGAAGTCGTCGATTTGCGCACGCTGCGGCCGATGGATATCGAGACGGTTCTCGCCTCGGTTAGGAAAACCAACCGCGTCGTCACCGTCGAGGAAGGCTGGGCTCCCTGCGGCGTCGGCGCCGAAATCGGCTGGCAGGTGACGCAGCACGCCTTCGACTATCTCGACGCGCCGCCCGCGCGCGTCACGCAAGAAGACGTGCCGCTACCCTATGCGGCCAATCTCGAAGTCCTCAGCCTCCCGAACGCGGAAAAGATTATCGCGGCGGTGAAGGGTGTGATGTATCGGGAGTAGGTTAGTGGCCGAATTTCTGATCAATGTGTTCGGTTATTTCGCCGGGAGGAGCGGTGGTTTAGGTATCCTCCGACGCCCATCCAAGAAAAACGGATAACGCCATGCCCACGCCGATTCTGATGCCCGCCCTGTCGCCGACCATGGAGGAGGGAACGCTCGCCAAATGGAAGGTCAAGGAGGGGGACAAAGTCTCGTCCGGCGACGTCATCGCCGAGATTGAGACCGACAAGGCGACGATGGAGGTCGAGGCGGTCGACGAAGGCGTCGTCGGCAAGATTGTCGTTCCGGCCGGCACCGAGAACGTGAAGGTCAACGCGACAATCGCGATCCTTCTGGGTGACGGCGAGAGCGCCGGCGATGTCGGCAAGGCGCCGGCGACGAAGGCGAATGGGTCTTCTGCTCCCCCGCCAGCGGGGGAGCTGTCCGCGAAGCGGACTGAGGGGGCTCTATCGATGGGCGCGCCCCCTCCGTCGCCTGCGGCGACGCCTCCCCCGCGAGCGGCGGAGGAAAGAAAATCAAATGGCCGCATACATGCCTCGCCGCTGGCGCGGCGTATCGCCAAAAATGCCGGGCTCGACCTTGCAGCGCTGAAGGGCACCGGCCCGCATGGGCGCATCGTGAAGCGCGATGTTGAGGCGGCGCCCGCCGCCGCGACGCGCGCGCCGCAGGGCGAGGGGAGAAAAGTCGCGTCCGCGTCGGTCGATCCGCGCCTTTATCCGGCCGACAGCTACACCGCGATCAAGCTCGACGGCATGCGCAAGGTGATCGCGCGGCGGCTGACCCAGTCGTTCAACGATGAAGTGCCGCATTTCCCGCTGAACATCGACATCGAGCTGACGAAACTCCTTGAGGCGCGCGCCGCCCTCAACGCCGCCTCTCCCAAGGAGGGGGATGGCGCCTACAAGCTTTCCGTCAATGATTTCATTTTGAAGGCGTCGGCGATGGCGCTGAAAAAAGTCCCGAACGCCAATGCGACGTTCACGGACGAAGCGATCCTCCTGCACAAGCACGCCGATATCGGCGTCGCGGTGGCGATCGAGGGCGGGCTGATCACGCCGATCGTCTGGAAGGCGGAGACCAAAGGGCTCAAACAGATTTCCGCCGAGGTGAAAGACATGGCCGCGCGCGCCCGCGCCAAGAAACTGAAGCCCGAGGAATATCAGGGCGGCACGTTCTCGGTTTCAAATCTCGGCATGTTCGGGATCACGTCCTTCGCCTCTATCGTCAATCAGCCGCATGGCGCGATCATGTCGGTCGGCGCTGGCGAAGAACGAGCGGTCGTGCGCGGCGGCCAGATCGTCATCCGCACCGTGATGACGGTCACGCTGACCTGCGATCACCGCGTCGTCGACGGCGCGGTCGGCGCGGAATTCCTCGCCGCCTTCCGGCAGTTCATTGAAGAGCCGGCGTCGATGCTGCTGTAGCACGATGACGCTGACGCCCCGCCAGCAGCGCGAGATCGACTATCATCGGGCTTACGCGGCCGGCAAAGAGACTGAGCGGTTGAAGCCCGTCAATTTCGACGTCATCGAGGATGATCGTCGCCGGCCGCATAACGCTTTCTGGTCCGCTTATGACCGGCTCCTCGCGCATGATTTAAGGAATAAGCGCGTGCTGGTGCCGGGCTGCGGTTTCGGCGAGGACGCGATCCGCCTCGCGCGGCTCGGCGCCATCGTCGCCGCCTTCGACATTTCGCCGGAAGTTCTGGATATCGCGCGGCGTCGCTGCGCTGATTTCGGCTATTCGGGCGTCACGTTCAGCGCCATGCCGTGCGAGGCGCTGTCTTTCCCGGACCACAGTTTCGACATCGTTTTTTTCATCGATATTTTGCATCATGTCGACATTCCAAAATCGGTCGCGGAAATCGTCCGCGTCCTGAAGCCGGGCGGCCGGATCATCGGCAATGAGCTTTACACCCACAGCTTCCTGCAGAAGAACATTCGCGAAAGCTGGCTGGTCGACAAGGCGCTCTACGGCGCGATGAAAAAATTTATCTATGGCGATGACAGGCCCTATATCACCGCCGACGAACACAAGATCGACGAGCGCGAATTCGCGCATCTTGAAAACGCCTGCGCGAGTTTCGACGCGGCGTGGTTTAACGCCTTTGTCGGCCGGCTTGTCCCGGATAAGAGCACCGCGGCCTCGCGCCTCGACCGGGGGATGATGAAATTGCTGGGACGTAGCGGGCGCTTCGCGGCCGGCCGCGTCGTCTTCGAAGGCGTCGTCGGCGCCGCCCTGCAATGACGCCGCTTCATCGGTTGTTATCTGCACAAATAGGCTAAGGCGCCCGAAGCCCTAACCCCGACGGCGGGAACGCTTCGGCGCGGGCGGCTCGTCTTCGTCTTCGGCGTGATCGTAATCCGACACCCGCAGTCTTTTGGCGATCCATTCCGGCAAGCGCTTTTCAAGACGGTGCATCATTTTGTCGAACCAGCGCCAGCGCCGGCGCAGCCAACGCACTTCGCCGGGAGAGACCGCAACGAACAGCAAAAAGCCGATGGCGACGATGATGAAGCCGAAGGGAATCGGCGAGATCGTCACCACCAGGCCGAAGCCGATCAGCAGCAGCGCGAAAATCGAAACGGCGATACGAAAGACGATCATGATGAGGCGTCCTGATTCTTGTCCGGCGCGGTTTCCCGCACTACGGTCCGGACATTCAGCGGCCCGCGCGCCCCGACCATCCTGACCAGCTTGTCGAACCAGCGCCAGCGTTTACGCAGGCGGCGGATAAACGGCCGTGCCGCCGGATTGGCGCCGGCGATCATCAGCACCCCGAGTATAACCAGCGGCGCGCCGGCGGGCAGCGGCGAAAACGCGGCGATCAGGCCGTAAATGAAGAGGACGAACCCGATCAGCGACGTGACGAGCCGCGCCGCAATCACCCGCAATGAAAAACTGTGTCGCGCCATCGAGGCCTCCGGAGCGAGCGTAGCCCGCCGGCGATCAAAGGGATACGCCGCCCCGCTCACCGCGCATTGAAAAAGCCCCGCAGGCGACCTGCGGGGCTTTTCCTTCGCGATGGATGCTATCGGTTTAGAACTTCAGCGAAGCCGAAACGCCCCAGATGCGCGGTTCGTTGACGAAGCCGGTGAGGTTGTTGAAGTCGATCGCGCCCTTGACGTTTTCCGCATCGAGAATGTTGCGGGCGAAGAGAGCGACATCGACCTTTCCGTCATTGAAGAGATAGCCGAGGCGCGCGCCGCCCTCGACATTGCCGCTGGTGAAGAACTCGGCCGATTCATAGAGGAAGAGATTGGTTTTGCCCTGTCCCGCCCAGTCGGTGAACAGATACATCTCGTTTCCGGCGCCGCCGACCGGCATCGACACGCGGGCGGTGACGTTCCAGGTCCATTTCGGCGCCTGCGGGAACGGGTTGCCGTCGATGATCGCGTTGCCGAGACCGTCGATCGGATCGGTCACCGTGCAACCGCCGCCGCAGGGAGCGACCGCAAGACCGGGCTCGGTGATCTCGGTATCATTGTAGCTGACCCCGCCGGTGAGGAGGAAGTTCTCCGACACCAGCCATTCCATGTCGGCCTCAAAGCCCCACGCCTCGCCGTCGGCGTTGACGAGCTGGTTGAAGTTCCCGAGGCCGCCGATCGCCGAAAACTGCAGATCGTTGGCGTCGTAATAGAACGCCGTCGCGTTGAAGCGCATGCGGTTGTCAAACAGCTCGGTTTTGACGCCGGCTTCATAGGACTGGATGGTTTCGGATGTCGCCGTCGTCGGCTGTCCGAAGAAGGCGACGTCGCGGCCCTGAATGGTCGGGGCGCGGAAGCCGCGCGCGACGCGGGCGTAGAGGTTGATGCCGTCGGTCGCTTTCAGCGTGAGCGCCGCGTCCCAGCTGATCTTCTCGTCGGAGACTGAAACGTCGGCGACGGGAACCGGCGAGGCGATCGCGGTGAAGTCCTTGTCGTCTTCCGTATAACGCACGCCCCCCGTGAAGGTGATGCGGTCCGTCAGGTCGAGACTTCCTTGCGCGAAGACCGCCCAGCTCTGATTGTCATGACGCACCGTCGACGGCGCGACGAAGAACGGGTTTGTCGTGATGGTGAGGTCGCTGTCAAAATAGAAGAAGCCGGTCTGCCAGTTGAAAGCGCCGTCATAATCGCTGGCGAGACGAACTTCCTGCGTGAACTGATCGAGATCGTCGACCGAGTCGAGCGTGTCCGACGGGAAGGGGATAAAGCCGGGGAACGAGCCGTTCGGCAGGAAGCCGGCGCCCGAGCCGCCGTCGATGTCGCCGCGTCCTGAGCCGTTCGCCGTTTCATAAGCGGTGATCGAGGTCAAAACCGCGCCGCCGAAATCGAGCGCGATATTCGCCGACCCGCCATAGGTCGTGTAGTGCTGGCGGTTGCCGGCGCCGCCATCATACCACACCGTGCCGCGGTCGAAATTGCCGTTCAGATCGTTTGAGCCAGCCGTGAAGATATTGGCGCGGAAAAGCTCCGACGTGGCGTCGAGATCGCGGACGTGGAAGTTCAACAAAGTCGAGAGGACTTCGCCCGGCGTCCAGGCGAGCTGAATGCGGCCGGCGACGTCTTCGAAATCGCCATAGGCATCCTCGCGGGCGTCATTGCCGTTCTGAATGACGCCGCCATTGTCGATCCACTTATTGCGGCTTTGGTAGAGCACCGACACGCGATAGCCGAGATCGTCCGTCAACGGACCGCCGACAGCGCCTTCAACCTTGGCGGTGCCGAGGCGGCCATAAACGCCCGACAGATAGCCTTCGGTTTCCTCGGTCGGCTTGGCCGTGTCGAACTTGACGATGCCCGCCGGGGTGTTGCGCCCGAAGAGGGTTCCCTGCGGACCGCGCAGGACTTCAACCGCGGCGATGTCGAAGAGCGGGAAGGATTTCAGTGTGACGTTTTCCATCACGACGTCGTCCATGATGATCGACACCGGCTGCGAGGCGGCGAGGTCGAAATCGGTGTTGCCGAGGCCGCGGATATAAAAGCGCGGCGCGATCCGGCCGTTCGAGGATTCGGCGTAAAGGCCGGGGACGCGCGTCGCGAGGGCGCGAATGTCTTCGGCGCCGGCGAGGATCGCGGCGAGCCGCTCTTCCGGCATCGTCGTCACCGAAATCGGCACTTCCTGCTGGTTCTCTTCACGGCGCTGCGCCGTGACGGTGATTTCGTCGAGACCGTCGCGGGCCGCCGGCGCGTCCTGCGCCAGGGCGGGTGACGCCGCGGCGAGGGCCAGCGCGGAGGCGCCAGAAAGCGCCGCAGCGATCTGCGAGGAGATACGGATAAGCGATTGGTTTTTAGCCATTGTATTGGGTTCCCTTGAAAATTGCCCACACCGCCGCGGGCGCGCGGAGCGGCGCCCGGTAATCGGCGCGCAATCTAGAGGGCTTTGCGGACGCCGGAAGCGCAAATACTGCGTTTTGCTGCGCTTTGGTGATGATTAACGCCGGCTGTGGCGCCGGCGCATCGCGCCTCAGGGCGCAAGCTTTTGGGCGGAAAGCTGGCGATAGGCGGGCATGGCTTTCCCGGCGACTTCCTCCAACTCACGGGAAAGCTTGACGGATTTTTCCACATGGGGCCGGAAGCCGGTCGACGCCCATACCGCGTCATACCAGTGCGGGGCCCATGGACCGTCTTCCGGCCGGGGACCGGCGGGCCAGGACAGCATCGCGGGGTCGAAGGAAATGCCGAGCGCGGCGCAGAGCGCGCGCAGCATCGGTTCGGGCGCCTTTTGAATATCGGCCGCCTCGACGACCGGGCAGGGCAGGCCGCGCACCGACAGGAAGGCAAGCATCCGCAACGCCATTTCATAGCTGCGCACGATCGGCGTCACGTCGTCATGTTTGTTTGAAAACGACGCGACCATCGCGCGCGGATCGCGAATGAGCAGGAAATTCCGGTGGGAGGCGATGAAGGAAAGATCGGCGTCATCCGGAAGATGATATGCGATGTGTTTGAGGAACACGATTTCTTCGCCGCCATCAAGCGCGCGGGCGATCCAGTCGATGACGCCGTCCCAATCGTTTGGATAGGCCGCAAGCGTTTCCGCCCGGCGCGGATGATCTGCGCCGCTCGCTTTCAGATAATAGCCGTAAAATGGTTCATCGATCGCCGCCGTATCGGCGCGGTTGCCGAAGGCGCGCATCATCGTTGTCGAGATGTTGCGCGGGCCCGACCACATGGAAATGATGGTGGTCACTCTTTGCGCCTTTCGAGAATACCGGCCTTCAAAAGGATGTCCCAGGCTTCTTCGGGTTCTTCCGCGAATTGAAAGAGGTCGAGATCTTCCGGTGAAATCACGCCGTGATCGACGAGGTGCTTGAAATTGATCGCCTTCGACCAGAATTTCCGGTCGAACAGGATAACCGGAATTTTCGGCGCTTTGCCGGTCTGCGCCAGCGTCAACAGTTCGAAACATTCGTCGAAGGTGCCAAAGCCCCCCGGAAAGATGATGAGCGCGCGCGCGCGCATGGCGAAGTGCATCTTGCGCATGGCGAAATAGTGAAATTGGAAGGTCAGGTCCGGCGTCGAATAGGGGTTGGGCTCCTGTTCGAAGGGCAGGCGGATGTTGAAGCCGATCGATGGCGCGCCGGCGTCATGCGCCCCGCGGTTGGCCGCCTCCATGACCCCGCCGCCGCCGCCGGTCGCAATCACGTTCATGCGCGTGTCGGTGACGACGTCGCGGTCGCGCGCGCCGCCGCGTAAGGAAACGATATTGGCGAATTCGCGCGCCCTGGCGTACCAGCCGGCGTGTTCGCCCTTGCCGTTTTCCGTGATCCGCGCCGAGCCGAAGACCACTACCGTCGATTCAACGCCCCACGCCTTCAGCGCCTGCTCGGCCTTTTCATATTCCAGCAGGAAACGGATGCCGCGCTGGTTTTCTGAAAGCAGGAAATCGGGATCGAGCGCCGCCAATCGATAGGCGTGCGCTTCAAGCTGGTCGTCGTTCGACTTTTTAGTCTGGTCAGGCAATTCGTCCGTCCTTCCTCGCGTGCTGTCAGCGACCCTTCGCGATGTCGTCGGCGACGCGCTTCTTGTAGAGCGCCTGAAGGCGTTCGACCATCGGCCCGCGCCCGTCGGAAATTTTCCGGCCGTCGATTTCCGAGACTGGCGTCAGCCCCGCGAAGGTTCCGGTGACGAAGGCCTCTTCCGCGCCGTAGACGTCGTGCAGAGAGAAATTTTTCTCGCGCGCGACGACGCCGTTCGCCCGCGCGATTTCGAGCACGATCCCGCGGGTGATGCCGCCGAGGCAATAATCGCCCGACGAGGTCCAGATCTCGCCGTCCTTGACGATGAAGAAATGCGTCGAATTGCAGGTTGCGACAAATCCGTGCGGGTCGAGCATCAAGGCCTCGTCGGCGCCGGCTTTCGCCGCCTGGATGCAGGCCATGATGCAGTTGAGCTTCGAGTGGGAATTGAGTTTTTGGTCCTGCACGTCGGGATAGCCGCGGCGCACATGCACGGTGAACAGGCGTTTTCCCTTGCTGGAGGTTTCCGCGAGCGGCCGCTTGAATTCGGGAATGATGACGATGGTTGCCGGCGTGATCGTTGCGCGCGGGTCCTGATAGGGCGTCGACTTGACGCCGCGCGAGACCATGAGGCGAATGTGGACGCCTTCATGCGCGTCATTGGCGTCGAGGCAGGCATAAAGCCGTTTCGTCAGCGCCTCTTTCGAAAGGCCCATGTCGAAGTCGAGCGTCTTCGCGCCGTCCCACAGCCGCTTCAGATGGCGGTCGAGAAAGGCGAT
Source organism: Alphaproteobacteria bacterium RIFCSPHIGHO2_12_FULL_63_12 (assembly GCA_001767925.1). Taxonomy (GTDB): domain Bacteria; phylum Pseudomonadota; class Alphaproteobacteria; order Caulobacterales; family Parvularculaceae; genus Amphiplicatus. The sequence continues at coordinate 52,236 of MEMM01000099.1, read as the reverse complement.
GACGCCCTTGCCGCCGGCGCCGGGATAAACGCGTAGCCCCTCCCAGACGCCGTCGCCGAGCACGAAGCCTGAATCGAAGACGGAAACCTTCGCCTCGTGACGCGCAAATAAGGCGCCGTTGACGTCGATGCGGATCGAATCATTGCGCGGATCTTGTTCATAGGCGTGGGTCGAGTGGGTCAAGCAAGCCTCCGATGTCGTCAGCGCGATGCTTCGTGAGTATGCCGCGCCCGCGGCCGCCGCAAGCCTTGCGATTGCAGGAGAGGGATCCTTCAACCCGCCGCCTGTTGACCATCGCGTCGCGGCGCGTGACAAGCCCGATCGGATGGGAGAACAAGATGGCCAGATTTGACAGCATTCTCGGCACGGTCGGCCGCACGCCGGTCGTGCGCCTCAACAAGCTCGCGCCGCCGGGCGTCAATCTTTACGTCAAGGTTGAAGCATTCAACCCCATGGGGTCGGTCAAGGACCGATTGGCGCTCGGCGTCATCGAAGCGGCCGAGCGCGACGGGTCGTTGAAGCCCGGCCAGACAATTGTCGAGGCGACCAGCGGCAACACCGGCATCGGCCTTGCGATGGTCTGCGCGGTGAAGGGTTATCCGCTTGTCATCACCATGGCGGAAAGTTTCTCGGTCGAGCGGCGCAAGCTGATGCGGTTCCTCGGCGCCAAGGTGGTGCTGACGCCGGCGAAGGACCGCGGCACCGGCATGGTCGCCAAAGCGAAAGAGCTTGCTGTGAGGAACGGCTGGTTCATGACGCGTCAGTTCGAGAACGAGGCCAATCCCGACATTCACTCGCGCACGACCGCGCGCGAAATTGTCGAGGATTTCGGAAATGGACTCGATTACTGGGTGACCGGCTACGGAACCGGCGGCACGCTGACCGGCGTCGCACGCGTGTTGCGCAAGGAAAGCCCGAAGACGAAGATCATTGTCAGCGAACCCGACGTCGCCGCCTTGATCTCAAGCGGCGGCGCGCAAAAGCGCCAGCCGGACGGCTCGGCGGCGGAAAGCCACCCGGCCTGGACGCCGCATCCGGTTCAGGGCTGGACGCCCGATTTCATCCCGCAGATCACGCAGGAAGCGATTGACGCGCGTCTGTTCGACAAGGTGATGAAAGTCGCCGGCAAGGACGCGATGAACTGCGCCAAAGACCTTGCGCAAAAAGAGGGGATATTCGTCGGCATCTCCTCGGGCGCGACCCTTGCGACGGCGCTTGAAGTCGCGAAAACGGCCGCGAAGGGTTCGACCATCCTCGCCATGCTTCCCGACACCGGCGAGCGCTATCTTTCAACGCCGCTTTTCGGCGACATTGAAGCCGACATGAACGCGGAAGAAAAAGCGATTTCGCAACAGACGCCGGGGTTCAGGCTGTAACGTCAGCCTGCGCCGTGCGGAAGATATGATCGGCGCCTTTGCTCAGGCTTGTTGCGTCGCGTCAAATTGGCGGCGGTTGATGCGCCAGCGCCCGCTCAACCGCCTGCGACAATCCAAGGAAACGATTGCTTCGCGGCGCGATTTTTCAAATCGGCGCGAATGTTGCGGTGCGTCGAGATAATTCTCAGCTTACAGACTTCACGCGCACTGAAAAGCTGATTATAAACCGCGTCGCTGTCTTGGGAGAGCGGCGGCTGCTATTCAATTCGTTGACGTTTGTCGTCTTTTTCGGCGTGGTCGTCGCCTTGCACGCGGCGCCGCTGCCTTGGCGCGTGAAGAAGATCAATCTTCTCATCGCGAGCCTCATCTTCTATGGCGCGTGGAGCCCGCCCTTCGTGCTCCTGCTGCTGCTTTCGACCGTTGTCGACTGGTTCGCCGCGCGCTGGATCGATGGCGCCAAAACCGAAACGCGCCGCCGTCTGTTCCTGATGATTTCGCTCGCCGGCAATCTCGGCATGCTCAGCTATTTCAAATATGGCGGCTTCCTTCTTGAGAATTTCACCGCGCTGATGAATGCGGCCGGCGTCGCTTACAAGCCGCCGGATTGGTCGATCGTGCTGCCGGTCGGCATTTCGTTCTACACCTTCCAGACGCTCGCCTACACGCTCGACGTCTTCCTTCGCCGCGCCGCGCCGACGAAATCATTGCTCGATTTTGCGCTGTTCGTAACGTTCTTTCCGCAGCTTGTCGCTGGCCCGATCGTCCGGCCGTCGCAGCTGGTGCCGCAGTTTGCAGAGCCCAAGCGCGCCACCGCGCCGCAATTTTACTGGGGTCTCGCGCTGATGACGATCGGCCTCTTTGAGAAAGTGGTGCTTGCGGATTCCTTTCTCGCGCCGGCCGCCGACGGCGCCTTCGGCCATAAAGGCGCGCTGGCGCCGCTTGATGCGTGGATCGGCGTCCTCGCGTTTTCGGGACAGATTTTCTTCGACTTTTCGGGATATTCAACGACGGCGATCGGCGCGGCGCTGTGTCTTGGCTTCGCCTTGCCGAACAACTTCCAGTATCCCTACGCGGCGATCGGCTTTTCCGATTTCTGGCGGCGCTGGCATATCTCGCTGTCGACCTGGCTTCGCGACTATCTCTACATCCCGCTCGGCGGCAATCAGAAGGGCAGGGCGCGCACCTACGTCAATCTGATGATCACGATGCTGCTCGGCGGGCTCTGGCATGGCGCGAGCTGGACCTTCGTCGTCTGGGGCGGGCTCCACGGCCTCTATCTCGCTGTCGAGCGATTCCTGAAAGAAGCGATCCCGGAGCGCGCGTGGTTCAAGGCGCTCTGGTTTCGCATCGCGATGGCGCTGCTGACCTACTTCCTCGTTAACATCACCTGGGTCTTCTTTCGCGCGCAGAGCTTTGGCGACGCCCGCATGTTCATCGCTTCGATGTTCGCGCTGGCCCCGGAGGCCGTGAAGGTCCTCTATTGGAACGACATCGTCCCGGCGGCGATCGTCGTCGCCGGCATGGTCTTCGCCCACTGGCGCATGCGCTCGACGACTCTCGAAGCCGTCGTTGAGCGAACGCCGGCGCCCGTCGTCGGTCTTGTCTGGACGTTCATGCTGTTCATGCTTGTCATCACGCAAGGGTCCGACAGCGCCTTCATCTATTTCCAGTTCTAGGTATGGTGAAATCACTCACCTTCTTTGACCCCGAACACGTCGATCGCCGGACGCCGCAGCAGCCATGGTGGGCGCTGGCGTTCGCCGTGCTAGGCGTCGCCATCCTGCTGACGATCGCATGGGAAATCTACTGGCGCGGCGAGGGGTTCATCGCGGGCGACTACAAGAATACGACCGGGCTTTGGGCCGCAGAACGGGCGAAAGCCAAAGGAGCCGCGCTCGTCATCGCCGGCGCCTCCCGCGCTTTCGGCGACATCAATCTCGACGTGTGGGAGGCCGAGACCGGCGAAAGGCCGATCCAACTGGCGATCGAAGGTGAAAGCCCGCTCGCCGTTGTCGCCGATCTCGCCTCTGACGAGGCGTTCAAGGGACTACTCATCGTCGGCGTCGCGAACGATCTCTTTTTCTACTACCGGTCAACTGAAACCCGAAAATTTATCGACGCCTATCATCGGAAGTCTCCGGCCGGCTGGAGCGAACAGGCGATTGCGAACGTCCTTGAAAAGCGGATCGCGTTTCTGGATGAGGACACGCGCGCCGGCTTCGTGTTGGCGACGATGGGCTGGCCGCGCCGCGCCGGCGTTAAAGGCTCGGAAGGACGGCCGGATTTCCCCCGCGTACCGAAGCTATTTACGCTTGGGCCGGATCGCGGCGCCATGATGTGGGCCCGTGCGGAAAATGACGCTGCCTACGCATCGGTCTTCAAGGCGTTCTGGGCTTATTACACCGACGGATCGAGGCCGCCAAAAGCGGATCAGCTGGCCAGTGAGGCCGTCGCTCAAATGGTGAGCGACGTAAATCAGATCCGCTCTAGGGGCGGCGACGTCGTGTTTGTGAATTTTCCGATTTCCGGCCCGGTCATGACGACCGAAGAACAATCGGCGCCGAGAGGCAAAACCTTTGACCGGCTGATCAGCGAAACTGGATCGATCGGCATCCATTACGCCGATCATTCGGAATGGACCCGGCTAAACCTGCCGGAGTATTCGCATCTTGCGGCGGCGGATGCGAAAATCTTCACGAGCGCGCTTATTCCCGTGATCGACGAGGCGCTGGCGGCCAAAGGCGGTCGACGCCTCTACCGCGACCGAAATAGTCTCCCCGGGGGGGCTTGAATATGCCGCCAGGCGAAAAAAAGCCGCTCCAATTTTTCGATCCCGAACATGTCGACCGCGTGACGCCGAAGCACTCATGGCGCGCGCTGGCGCTCGCCGCGCTGGCGTTCACCGCCGCCCTGACGATCGGCTGGGAGGTTTACTGGCGCGGCAAGGGAATGACCGCCGGCGACTTCAATAACACTGCGGCGCTCTGGGCGCAGGCGCGGCGCAAGGCGACCGGCGACGCGACGGTGATTATCGGCTCTTCGCGCATTCTGTTCGACATCGATCTTGACCTCTGGGAGGAATTCAGCGGCGTCCGCCCGGTGCAGCTCGCGCTCGAAGGAACGAGCCCCAGGATTTTCCTGAAAGACCTTGCCGATGACGAGGCGTTTCACGGCAAGGTTATTATCGGCGTCACCGTACCCGTCTTCTACCGGTCCGCAGGCGGTTTGCGCGCCAACGTTCTCGCCTATGAGAGGGATGAGACGCCGTCGCAGCGCGCCGATCACATTCTGTCCAATCAGCTTGAGCGAATCTTCGCCTTCATCGACGAACAAACGCGGCCCAAGCGCCAGATTCATCTCTGGCCGGCGCCGTTGCGCGAGGGGATGAAGCCGCTGTTCGATCCGCGCAAGCTCGAAGCGATGAAAGAAGACCGCAACGCCAAACTGTGGGCGCGCGTCGTCACCGACGAGGCGTATCGCGACGAGGCGAAAGCGCAATGGATGATCGCGCTCAAATCCTTCGCGCCGCCGCCGGGGCCGAACGGTGAGCCGCCAAAGCAAATGCCCGACGCGGCGATCAACGCCGTCATCGCCGAAGTGAAGGCGAATATCGACAAGATCCGGGCCCGAGGAGGCGACGTCGCGTTCATGCGGCTTCCCTATGACGGGGCGTTTGCGGTTGCGGAGGATAACGGGTTTCCCCGGGAACGGTTCTGGGACCCTCTGCTCGCGCAAACGAACAGCGTCGGCGTCGCCTGGCAGGATCACCCGGAATTGCAGGGCTATTATATCCCGGAGTGGTCGCATCTCGCGGCGGCGGAAGCGCTGCGCTACACGCGCGCCGTGACGCCGATTTTCTATGCGAAGACAGGCTGGCCGACGCGCCCCCCCGACGACTGAGCCGGCGCGACGATCAGGAGCCGGCGCCGTTCAGCGCGAACGCGGCCGTCACTTGCTCCCGCACTTCGAAAGGCTGCGGCGTCAGGACAAGATTGACGGCGGGCGTAATCCGGCTTCCCGTCACGACGATTTCATCTTCGGACGGCGCGAACGCGGCGGGTGGAGGTTCTTCGCTGCGGTCAAAGCCTTCGCCATACTGAATCCGTGTCGGCGCGCCGAGCTTCGATCCCGCGGCGGCGGCGAGCCTTTCCGCTTTCGCGCGCGCGTTTTTCATGGCGAGGGAAGCGGCTTCCGATTTCGCCGCGTCATAGTCGACGACGGAATAGCCCTTCAGCTCGACTTCAATCGCGCCGAACTGCGTCAGCAGCGATAAGGCGTTCCCGGCGACGCCGGCGGGCGCGCCTGTCGCTTTCAACTCAACCTTGGCGACGTAGCCGGTGATCGGGCACGCGTCCCGTTGCCGGTATTCCGCAAGCTCAGCGCAGGTGAAATCGCGCACGGGCTCGACCGTCGCACTGGAAGGATCGATTTCGATCCGCTGAAGGCCGTCGAGTCGCGGAAGCTCCGAGGTGATGCGTTCAAGCGAGGATGAAATGTCGGCCAGCGCCGCCTCCCGCGTCGATTCATTCGCCTGAAGCGTTGCGTCGAGGGTGAAGATTTCCGGTGTCGCCAGCACGACGCCCTCGCCATCGACGACGACGATATTGGCCTCGCCCTTGGGAAGGCAGCCGGCGAGAAGCCCGGCGCACAACGCCGTCATGATGATCCGCATGTTCTGCTCCTTATGAAGTCTCCAGACGCATACTGGCGCCTACGGGCCGTCAACGCCAGCGCGCGCGTTATACGCCTTACGGCCACTTCGCCAGCGGCGGCAGCGACGACAATATCGCCTCGACATTGCCGCCGGTCTTGAGGCCGAAGACAGTGCCGCGATCATAGAGGAGGTTATATTCCGCGTAACGGCCGCGGCGGAAATATTGCTCCTCGCGGTCTTCCTCCGTCCACGGCGTGTTCATCCGCCGCGCGACGAGTTTTGGATAGATGTCGAGAAACGCCTTGCCGACATCCTGCGTGAAGGCGAAATCCTTATCCCAGTCGCCGGAATTGTGCCGGTCGTAGAAAATGCCGCCGACGCCGCGCGGCTCCTTGCGGTGCGGCAGATAGAAATACTCGTCGCACCAGTTCTTGTATTTTGGATGCCATTCGGGATCGTAAGGGTCGCAGGCCGCCTTCATCGCGGCGTGAAAGTCGCGCGCATCCTCATGGGTCTCGCTGCGATAGCGATCGAGCATCGGGTTCAGATCGCCGCCGCCGCCGAACCACTGTTTGGTCGTCACGATCATGCGGGTGTTCATGTGGGCGGACGGCGCATGCGGATTGCGCGTGTGGGCGATCAAGGAGACGCCGCAGGCCCAAAAGCGCGGATCGTCTTCGGCGCCGGGAATCTGCTTCCTGAATTCCTCCGTGAATTCGCCTTGCACGTCAGAAAAGTGAACGCCGACCTTTTCAAAGACGCGGCCCTTCATCAGCGCCATCGTTCCGCCGCCCTGATCGGAAGTTTCCCCGCGCTTCCACGGCTTCTTTTCAAACCTTCCGGGCGCCCATTCGGCGTAAAGCGGCCCGGCGTCGTCTTCGAGCTTTTCAAAGGCGGCGATCAACCGGGATTGCAGCTCGGCGAACCACGCAGCGGCGGTTACTTTTTTCAATTTCATATCGCCCATCGCAATGTCGCCTTCGCCTCATCGTTCGCTGTCATTCCGGGTTCGGCGCGTTCCGCGTCGCCCCGGAATGACGTCCGTCGATTTCGATGCCGCGCGCCATCCCTCAATTCACCACCCCACCTGCCGCCGCATCTCCGCCAGCGCAACCGCGCCGGTCGCCGCAGCGTTGAGCGAGCGTGCGCCGGGGGCGAGGGGGATACGCACCGCCCGGTCGCAGGCCGCGCGGACGTCTTCCGGGACCCCGGCGCTTTCCCGCCCGATCATCACGAGATCGTCCCCCCGGAAGGCGAAGTCCGAGATTGGGGTTGCCGCTTTGGTCGACAGGAGGATCAGCCGGCCCGACCGGCGGGCCTCGCTTGAGGCGAAAGCGGACCACGAAGTATGGAGGGTGGGCGGGGCGAGAGCGCCGTAATCCATGGCGGCGCGTTTGAGGCCCCTGGCGTCCGCCGGGAAGCCAAATGGCTCGATCAGGTCGATCCCGGCGCCGAAACAGGCGGCGGCCCGGATCGCGGCGCCGGCGTTCTGGGCGATCTCGGGCTGATAGAGCACAAGGCGCATTTGCGTTCCGCAACTCCTTATTTCGCCGCCAATTTCCTGTCGGCGGTCCGCGCCTCGCGACGCTAGGCCGCACGGGGGACCTCACTGGACTTTCGGGTGTAACTCATGTCAGAGGGAACCCCCAAAATCCCGTTAGTTCCGGCGGCGTTCGCGGCCGGTCCTGACAAAAATCGGGCTGCGCAGCGTAAAGGAATATCGAGGGCGATGAGCGCGACTGACAATAGCCATGGGGCGGAACCAACCCGCCGCGACTTCATTCACATCCTGGCGCTGGCAACGACGGCGGTCGGCGCCGCCGGAGCCGTTGTGCCGCTGGTGCAGCAGATGAACCCGGACGCTTCCGTCCTCGCGCTGTCGACCAAGGAAGTCGACCTGTCGAGCCTTGAAGTCGGGCAGGCGATCAAGGTGATGTGGCAGGGAAAACCCGTCTTCATCCGCCGCCGCACGGCGGAAGAGATCGAGACGAGCGAAGACACCCCGCTCTCGGATCTCAAGGACCCGATCGCGCGCAACGACAATATCGCCGCGAACGCCGACGCCGAAGACAAGAACCGCGTCATCAATCCTCAGTATATCGTTGTTGTCGGCGTCTGCACCCATCTTGGCTGCGTGCCGCTCGGCACCTCGCCCGGAGAAGTTCGCGGCGATTACGGCGGCTGGTTCTGCCCGTGCCACGGCTCGCACTATGACAATTCCGGACGCATCCGGAAGGGCCCGGCGCCGCAGAATCTCGAAGTGCCGAAATATGTTTTCGTCACCGATTCATCGATCCGCGTCGGCTAGGAGAAAAGACCGGTGAGCCATCAATCAACTTACAAGCCCGGATCCGCCATCGAGCGCTGGCTCGACAGGCGACTGCCGATCATCCGCTTCTCGGCGGATTTCATGGAATTTCCGACGCCGAAAAATTTGAATTACTGGTGGACGTTCGGCGCCATTCTTGCCGTCTGTCTCGTCATTCAGATCATCACCGGCGTGGTGCTGGCGATGCACTACACCCCAGAAAAAAATCTCGCCTTCGACAGCGTCGAGCACATCATGCGCGACGTGAATTACGGCTGGCTGATGCGCTATGTGCACGCCAACGGCGCGTCGATGTTCTTCCTCGCCGTTTATATCCACATGTTCCGCGGCCTTTATTACGGCTCATACAAAGAGCCGCGTGAGATGGTGTGGATTTTGGGCGTTGTCATCTTCCTGCTGATGATGGCGACGGCGTTCATGGGTTATGTCCTCCCCTGGGGCCAGATGTCCTTCTGGGGCGCGACCGTCATCACCAATTTCTTCACCGCGTTCCCGATCGTCGGCGAACCGATCAAGACCTTGCTGCTCGGCGGCCCGTCGGTCGACAACGCGACCTTGAACCGCTTCTTCTCGCTGCATTATTTGCTGCCGTTTGCGATCTTCGGCGTTGTCGCCATTCACATCTGGGCGTTCCACACCTCGGGCAACAACAACCCGACCGGCGTCGAGGTCAAGGACGTGAAGAAAGACACGCTGCCGTTCCATCCATATTACACCGTGAAAGACGGCTTCGCGATCGCGGTCTTCATGCTGCTGCTCGCCGCCTTCGTGTTCTTCAACCCGAACGGTCTCGGCCACCCGGACAATTACAAGCCCGCCGACCCGCTGGTGACGCCGCCGCATATCGTGCCGGAATGGTATTTCCTTCCGTTCTACGCGATCTTGCGGGCGATCACCTTCAATATCGGGCCGATCACCTCCAAGCTCGGCGGCGTCATCGCCATGTTCTCCTCGATCATGGTGCTGTTCGTTTTGCCCTGGCTCGACACCTCGAAAGTGCGCTCGATGCGGTATCGCCCGGTCGCGCAGCTCTGGTTCGTTCTCTTTGTGATCGCCTGCGTATGGCTCGGCTATCTCGGCGGCCAACCGGCGGAAGGCGTCTTCGTCATTCAGGCGCAGATCGCGACCGCGTATTACTTCGCGTTCTTCCTCATCATCCTGCCGCTTCTCGGCGTGTTCGAGAAGGCCAAGCCGCTGCCCAAATCGATCGCGGATTCAGTATTGAAGCACGACAAGCCGACGGCGACGCCGATCGCGCAGGCGGCGGAATAGGCGGAGAAAAGTTGAAATGCAGATGAAAACGATCCTCCGCCCCCTGATCGCCGCATCGGTCGCCTTCGCCGCCGCTGGCGCCGCGCACGCGTCCTCGGCCAAAGTCGAGGAATACAAGGCGATCGACTGGAGCTTTAACGGCGCTTTCGGCTCCTATGACAAGGAATCCGTCCAGCGCGGATTTCAGGTTTACAAGACGGTCTGCGCGAGCTGTCACGCGGTCGAGCAATTGTCGTTCCGCAATCTCGGCGACAAGGGCGGTCCCTTCCACCTCGACAAATGCCCGGAAGGCGTCCCGGCCGGAACCGACTGCTCGACACCCGGCTCCAATCCGATCGTGAAAGCGATCGCGGCGGAATATCAGATCACCGACGGTCCGGACGACTCCGGCGACATGTTCCAGCGCCCGGGCTTGCCGTCCGACAAATTCCCGCGTCCTTTCGCCAATCCGCAACAGGCGCGCGCGGCAAATGGCGGCGCGCTGCCGCCCAATCTCGCGCTCGTCATCAAGGCCCGCCATGACGGACCTGATTATGTCTACAGCCTTTTGACCGGCTACGAAGAAGCGCCGGCGAGCGTTCAGCTGTCGCCGACGCAGCACTACAATCCCTATTTCACCGGCGACATGTCGCAATTGCTAAAGCCTGAATATCGCAACGCCGAAGGCCATCCGCTCGATGGCGTCGAGGTTCCGCTGGGCGGCGTTCTGGCGATGGCGTCGCCGCTTTCCGACGGCGTCGTCGATTACGCCGACGAACATGTGCCGGAAACCGTCGATCAATATGCGAAGGATGTCGTCCAGTTCCTGACCTGGGCGTCAGAGCCGAAGATGGAGGAGAGAAAAAGTCTTGGCGTCGTCACCATGGGCTATCTCCTGATTTTGACGCTAATCCTCTTTTTCTCCTATCGCGCGATCTGGTCGAAGGTCGAGCATTAGGCTGTTATTCGGATGACAGGAAAAAGCCCCGGCGCGGCCGGGGCTTTTTTTTGCTTCGCGCGGCGCGGGATCGGTTATAGGTGATGGCGCCAGCCATCACCGCAGGAGACCGCCGATGAGCGATTCCGTTCCGAAAGCCTCCGCTGCGGCGACCGCGGCGTGCGGCGTCTATCTTCTCGTGGCGCTCGCCGATGCGCGCGTCGTTGCGATCGAGGAGGCGCGCTTTCTCGGCGGAGTCGTCAACGACCCCGCTTTCCGGGGCTTTGATACGCGCGAGCTTGCGGGCGAATATAACCGGCTTCTCGCCTTGCTGCGCGACGACTGGAAGGCGGCGGAGGCGGAAATCCTCAATGCGGCGTCTTCGGTGAAGTCCGACGAGACAGCGGTCAGCGCGATCAAGGTCGCGGCGCGTCAGGCGATCGTCGCGGACCAGTTGATCAAACCTCAAGAAGAGCTTGTGCTGGCGCGGATCGCCGGCGCGTTAGGGCTCGCCGCCGACGAGCTATGACGCAAAAGCGCCGTCTCGGCGTCATTGGCGGCTCCGGCGTCTATGCGATCTCAGCGCTGGAGCGCGCCGAGAAAGTCACCCTCGACACGCCCTGGGGCCCGCCATCGGGCACGCTGACCGTGGGCGTACTCAACGGCGTCGAGGCGATCTTTCTGGCGCGTCATGGCGAAGGGCATGTCATCCCGCCCGGCGAGGTGAATTACCGCGCCAATATCGACGCGAT
>MEMM01000099.1:25363-40909 GCA_001767925.1 Alphaproteobacteria bacterium RIFCSPHIGHO2_12_FULL_63_12 | reverse complement strand
CACAGGTTGCGTCGCGCATGTGTCGATGGCCGAACCTGTCTGCCGCGCCCTCGGCGACGCCATAGAAGCGTCGCTGAAGGCGCTCGTCATACCGCACCGGCGTGGCGGAACGTATTTGTGCATCAATGGCCCGCAATTCTCCTCGCGCGCGGAATCGCGGCTGTTTCGGTCGTGGGGCGCCGACGTCATCGGCATGACCAACATGCCGGAAGCAAAACTCGCGCGCGAAGCCGAGCTTCCCTATGCGACCGTCGCCATGGTGACGGATTACGACAGCTGGCGCGAAGGCGAGGGAGCCGTTGAAGTCGCCGACATCCTAGAAGTGATGCGCAAAAACACCGAGGCGGCGCGAGGGATGCTCGCCGACCTCGCGGCGCGGCTCGGTCCGACGCGCCAGCGCTCGCCGCTCGGCATCGAAACCGCGCTCGACGCCGCGATCATCACGCCGCCAGAGGCGCGCGATCCGGCTTTGGTTGAAAAACTCGGGACGGCGGCGGGCAGGGCGCTCAGGCGTTAAAGCGGAAATTCATCACGTCGCCGTCGTGGACGACATATTCCTTGCCTTCAAGCCGCATGCGTCCGGCTTCCCTCGCGCCGACCTCGCCATTGTATTTGACGTAGTCGTCAAAGGCGATGGTCTCGGCCCGAATGAACCCGCGTTCGAAATCGGTGTGGATGACGCCGGCGGCTTGCGGCGCGGTCGCGCCGACCGGAATCGTCCAGGCGCGCGCTTCCTTCGGGCCCGCCGTGAAATAGGTCTGCAGGCCGAGCAGGCGGAACGCTTCGCGGATGAGGCGATTGAGGCCGGGTTCGTGCAGGCCGATCGATTCGAGAAACTCTTTTTGCTCCTCGTCGGCGAGCGGCGCCAGCTCCGATTCGATGCGCGCCGAAATCGCGACGAACGCCGCGCCTTCCTTCACCGCCGCCTCTTCGACGCGCTTTGAATAGGCGTTGCCGGCGCCGGCCGACGCTTCGTCGACATTGGCGACGAAGAGCACCGGCTTTTGAGTCAGGAGCTGCAACCCCTTCCAGAATTTCATTTCCTCAGGCGCCGCCGTAACCGAACGCGCCGGCTTTCCGTCTCTCAGGAATTCCAGCGCCCGGTCGGCGAGCGACAGCGTCGCTTTGGCGTCCTTGTCGCCGCCCTTGGCCCGTTTTTCGAGCGCGGCCCGGCGCTTTTCGAGACTGTCGAGATCGGCGAGCATCAATTCAGTTTCAACGGTCTCATAGTCCGCCAGCGGATCGATCTTGCCGGCGACATGCGTGACATCGTCATCATCAAAGCAGCGCAGCACATAGATGACCGCGTCGGTCTCGCGGATATTGGCGAGGAACTGATTGCCGAGCCCCTCGCCTTTCGAGGCGCCCTTCACAAGGCCTGCGATGTCGACGAACTGCATTCGCGCCGGAAGCTGCTGCTGCGAGCCGGCGATTTTCGCGAGCGTCGCGAGCCTTGGCTCCGGCACCGCAACATCTCCGACATTGGGTTCGATGGTGCAGAAGGGATAGTTCGCCGCCTGCGCCGCCGCGGTGCGGGTCAGGGCGTTGAACAGCGTGGATTTGCCGACGTTCGGAAGCCCGACGATGCCGCAGGAGAGAGCCATGCTTACTCGTTTCCGTTTTTCTTTTTGAACAGGTTTTTCAAGACGTCCGTCATCGCATTCGGCGCCTCTGGTGCCGGCGCGCATCTGACCGTCGCCGCGTCATCCGGTTTCGGCTGCGGCTTTTCCTTCGGCGGCGCCAGCTCCTGCGCGACAGCGGTTGCAAATCGCGCGTCGCCCTGACCGAGGAATGCGGCGGACTTCGCGATCGCCGCCAGAAGCGGATCGAGCCACGCCTCATCGGACTTGGCGAAGTCGCCAAGGACATGGCCGGTGACGCGCGCCTTGTCGCCGGGATGTCCGATGCCGATTCTGACGCGGCGAAACTCGGCGCCGATATGCTCGTCGATTGACCGCAAACCGTTATGCCCCGCATTGCCGCCGCCGAGCTTGGCCTTGATTTTTCCGGCGGCGAGATCGAGTTCGTCATGAAAGACGACGACATCGGCCGGCGCCAATTTGAAAAAGCGCATCGCCGCGCCGACAGACTGGCCGGAGTCATTCATGAAAGTCTGGGGCTTCAGCACGATCGCCTTTTCGCCGGCGATCTCGCCTTCGCGCATCTCGCCCTGAAACTTGTTGCGGGGAGCGCCGAAGCGATGCGCCCCGGCAATGGCGTCAACCGCCATGAAGCCCACATTATGCCGGTGGCGCCTGTATTTCTCGCCCGGATTGCCGAGGCCCACGAGCAGCAGCATGGCTCCTCAATCCTTCGCCGGGCGAGAAGAAGTCCGAACGGGGACTTACGCTTTCTTGCCGCCTTTATCGTCAGCCTTCGCGGCCGCGTCAGGCGCCTTCTGGGCGGTCGCCGGCACATCGGCCGACGGCGCGGCGGCCTCAGCGGCCTTCTCATCTTCCTCGGAGCGCAGCGCCGACGGCGCGGCGATCGTCGCGATGGTGAAGTCGCGGTCGGTGATGACCGGGGTCACGCCGGCCGGAAGCTTGATCGACGAAATCTTGATCGCGTCGCCGATATCGAGGCCGTCGCAATTGGCTTCGAGGAATTCCGGAATCGCTGTCGCTGGCGCGTAAACTTCAACATCGTGACGAACGATGTTCAACACGCCGCCGCGCTTGATGCCCGGCGAAAGGTCTTCGTTGAGGAAGCGGACGTGGATCGCGACGTCGATCCGCGTGTTCTCGTCAACGCGCATCAAATCGACATGCACCGGAATGTCGGAAACCGGGTCGACCTGCACCTGACGGGCGATGACCGGCTGCAGATAGTCCTGCCCCGGAACGTCGATCTTGGCGAGGTGCGAGCGCATGCGGCCCGCCGAAAATGCCGTGAAGACTTCCTTTTGCTTCAGGCGGATCGCCACCGGGCCCTTGTCGCCGCCGTAAAGCACGCCGGGAACCCAGCCTTCGCGGCGGGACGCACGGGCGCCGCCGGTTCCGGTCCGCTCGCGGACTTCGCAGTAAAAAACGTCTGTCTCGGCCATGACGGGACCCTTATGCCAATAAGCCGCGTTCCGGGGAGGGCGATGATCGCCCCGTTTCACCTCGGAAGGCGCAGCGCCTGTCGTTCGTGAATGAGCGGCGCTCTATAGATGAAACGCCAAAGGCTGGCAAGCGCGGGAAATGGCGTATTTTCGGGCTTTCATCGGGCGTTTCCCGCAGCTCCCGGCCGGTCCGGCCAGGCGCTCACTAGGAAGGCCTCATAGAGGGCTTTGAGCCGCGGCTCCCCGGCGAGGGCGGCGAGATTGGCGGCGACGGTTTCCGCATCCCGCCGGGCGACCGGGCCGGTCAGGGAATCGAACGGGCTTTCCTGGAAGCGATCGACGACGCCGGCGAGATAGGACCCGAGGATTTCCTCCGGGGGTAAGCCGAATCGCGCCGAAAATCCCTTCGCGGTCTCGTTCCACAGATGCGCGGCGAAATTGCCCGACAGCACCGCGAGCGCATGGTAATAGGCGCGGTCCGCCGCGCGCACGACAAATTCCGGGTTGGTCGCTCCCGGCAGGATCGAGGCGAAGGCCGGCGCGCCTTCCTCCCGGGCGATGGCGATCCGGCCCATGATCTGTGGCGCCAGCGGCTCCGGCGGAAACGAATAAAGCGGGTGATAGCTCCGCAGGCCGTCAAAGCTGCGCGCGCCGGAAAAATGGATGGCGGTTTTCCCGGCGATCGCCCCTGACCATTCGGCCCGCCAGGCGGCGATCCGGTCGTCCGGAATGGCGGCCGCGATGAGGTCGGCATTCCCGACCAGGGCGGCGACCATGGTCCGATCGCTGGACGCCTTCGCATGGCTGACGACCTCGACGCTATTCCCGAGATGGGAGGCATACCGCGCTAGGCTTGCGCCGACGCGTCCCACACCGAAGATCAGCATACGCATCGGCTTTCTCCCTTTTCGCTTCCTTGCCCCCGCCGGTCCTTGCGAACTTGTCCGAGGGCCATTATTTAGACGATCGTGACCAGACTATTTTGGGCCGAATTCGACAATGCCTAGCCTAACCTGGACTTTGCCTTCCACCCGCAAGCTGTCCCGGCCTAGCCTCGCTTTCTGAATTGCCTCCCGAACTAGCAGGTCCCTAACCGGCGCATACATGTCGTATGCGCTATCGACCGCCGGTCCGGACCGCCATACCTTCGTGGATGCGGCCGGACCATTAGATCAGGAGATCAGAATGGCGACAGGCACCGTGAAGTGGTTCAACGCGACCAAGGGCTTCGGCTTCATCCAGCCGGATGATGGCGGCAAGGACGTTTTCGTCCATGTCACCGCCGTCCAGAAAGCTGGCTTGACCGGCCTCAACGAGGGTCAAAAGATTTCTTACGAACTCGCGTCGGACCGCGGCAAGACGTCTGCGGCAAACCTCAAGGTCAGCCGTTAACGGCTGACCCGCAAGGGCTGATGAGGGCGCTCCTCCGGCGACGGAAGGAGCGCCTTTTTGTGTCTGGCGGAAAGATTCGCTAGGTTCTCCCCGTGGCGTAAGGGGAAGGGGTAATGGCGACGAAGAATTCCGACACCGGCGGGTCTGGCGCCGGCGGGGCCGGCGAGGCGCATGGCTATCTGACCAGCGCGCTGGTTTTCGCCGGCATCACCGCACTGTGGGCGGTCATCGTCCGCAATGATCCATATTACCGTCTGATCGACTTTTTCGGCGCCCGCGTTCCGGCGACGATGATCGCGTATCTCGTGCTGATGCCGCTGGCGGGCGTGCTGATCGGCCGCTGGCGCTATGACGGCCGTCATTCGGGCGGGGCGGCCGGCTACGCCGGAAAGCTGCTCGCGCGCTTTGTCCATTTCACCTATGTGCATCTGCTGATCGTTCTGTTCACCATCGCCATGGCGACCGATTATTTTCTCGGTCTCAATATCGACGACCAGATCAAAAAAGTTGACGATCGGATGTTCGACTTCGCCGCGCGCTTTGCGCCGTGGCTCGCGGCCTATCTTGCGGGGTTCAATCTGGGGCGCGCGATCCGCCCCGCGCCGGCCGTCGGCGCCGCCGTCGAAGCCGTAACGGCCTCGTTCAACGCCGAAAACGAAGGGAAGAAGGCGACGAAGGCAAAGCCGGCGAAAGGCCGGCCGGGCATACGCACGGAGCCGACCCTTGAACCCACCGCGCCCGACCAAGACGAGACGCACGATCTTGGCGACCTCGCGTTGCCGCAAGGCCAGAACCCGGTCCTCACCGCCTCGGGTTTGCCGGCGGCGGACGCCGATATCGTCGGCGATCAGCCGGGCTTCCTGCCGCCGCAGGATTTTGAAAAGCTGCGGCCTGGATTGCGCGAGCTGAGATAGGCGCCGGCGCCTCAGTTCGGCGCGGTTGAACTAAGATAAGGAAAGTAGATCGCCAGATCGAGCGGCCCGGTCACGCGCCAGCGCACCGGCTGTTCAAGTCCGGAAATCGACACTTTATATTCATCGCCGAAGACTGACCGCACCGCCTTGTTGTCCGCCGCGAGCATGGTCAGCAGCGCCGTTCGATATTGCCCGATGTCGACAATGCTAAGGCCCGGGTCGTCATTCTCCGTGACGGTTGCGCGGCCGTTGACGACGGCGCCTTTAATGAACGCCGTAAGGCGCGCATGCGCGGCGTCAAAAGTATCTCCCGCATCGATCGGCGTCTTGGCGACGACGATGGCTCTGGAAGTGTCGACGCGGGCGCCGCCGCTCAATATTTCATCACGGATGGAATTGCGGCTGAAGGGCTCGACGACCTGCATTTCATCATTGTCGGTTTCAAACGTTCTCCGGATCCCGAGATCGATCCTCTGGTCTCGATCGGCGCGGTCGGCGAGCGCGGTCAGCGCCTTGAAGACCTCATCCTTTCTGACTTTCGCATCGCGCGAGTCGGATTCGACGATCACCTCGATGACCATGAAGTCCGCGCGGCGGTTCAGATGGATCACGGGCACCGTGTCGCTTTCATAACTCGAAATGCGTGATCCGGTTACAATGATTTCGTCATCTTGTGCGGACGCCGATGCGCCGGCCGCGAACCAAAAAGCGGAGAGTAACAGCGCCGCAAGCTTTTTCATTTTGCATGCCCCTCGAACCCCTGCACCATGAACCATAGCATTCCCGACAGACCGAGGAAACGCCCGGATGACCGTCCTTACCGCCATTGGCGCCATGACCGGCACGTCGCTTGACGGGATCGACCTCGCCATCCTCACCACCGACGGCGTCGATGTCATCGAGCGGGGCGAGACGCATTTCGTCGCCTATAGCCGCGATCTGAAGATTTTCATCCGGCGCGCCATCAAGGCGGCGCTCGAAGGCCGGGACGGGGCCGCCGATATCGGAAAGGCGTCCGGCGAGGTGACGCAGGCCCATGCGATCGCGATCGCCGAGCTGCTCGAAAAAGCCGGACTGAAGCGGACCGCAATCGACGTCATCGGGCTGCACGGCCAGACGATCCTGCACCGTCCCAAACGCGGCGCCGATACCGTCGGGCGGAGCTGGCAGATCGGCGACGGAAAATCGCTCGCCGAGGAATTGAAGATCGACGTCGTTTCGGATTTTCGCGCCGCCGACATCGCGGAGGGCGGCGAGGGCGCGCCTTTCTCGCCGGTGTATCATGGCGCGCTTGTCCGTGCGCTCAGGCCGGAAGGCGCGGTCGGCGTCATCAATCTCGGCGGCGTCGCCAATATCACTTTTGTTCCGGCCGGCGGCGGCGATCTCGATCTGATCGCGTTCGATTGCGGACCGGGCAACGGACTTGTCGACCAGTGGATGGAATTGAAGACCGGCGAGGCGATGGACAAGGACGGCGCCGCGGCGCGCGCCGGACAGGTTCATTCCGACATTTTGCGAATGATGCTCCTCAATCCTTTTATCCGCCGAAAGCCGCCGAAATCCCTCGACCGTTATGATTTCAAGATCGACCCGGTCCTTCAACTGTCGGCGGTCGATGGCGCTGCGACATTGACGGCGTTCACTGCGGGCTGCATCCGGGCTTCCGTTCCGCATTTGCCCGAGGCGCCCGGCGACTGGATCGTCGTCGGCGGCGGGCGGCGCAATCCGGCGATGATGGAGGCGCTGCGCATGGCGCTCGACGGCGACGTTCACGCTGCTGACGATATCGGCTGGAGCGGCGACGCGATCGAGGCGGAGTGTTTCGCCTATCTGGCCGTCAGGTCGTTGCGCAAATTGCCGCTGAGCTTCCCGAAGACGACGCGCGTTCCGCGCCCCTTGCGGGGCGGAATTCATCACCGGGCGCCCGTATGAGGGGAAACGGGGATTTTCCGCTGGCCCCAAGGGGGCCGGGCCTGCTATCCCGCGCCACAGGTCCGGCGAGCGACTCGCCGTAGGGTCCGCACCAGAAGCCGGAGAGCGACATAATGATGGATCAGATCCAAGTTGAATTCGACCGCTGGATGGCGATTGTCGGCGACAATCTGCAAAACGTGCTGGTCGCCCTCGGCCTGACAGTCGCCGCGCTCGTGATCGCCCGGCTGGTTTCCGAATTCGTCCGCAAGCGCGTCGACAACTCGAAAATCGGCGCCGCCGCGAACAGGGAGGCCATGGGCCCCGGCAATCCGTCGCTCGGCAAATCCCTCGGCGCCGCCACCTTCTGGCTGATCATCCTCTTTTTCATCCCGATGATCCTCGACAATCTAGGTCTGTCGGAGCTTCTCGCGCCGTTGAACAACATGATGCGGGGGCTCGAGGAATATTTCCCGCGCGTCGTCATTTTTGGCATCGTCGTCAGCATCGGCTTTGTCATCGCGACTGTCGCGCTGCGCGCCGTCACCAGCCTTTTGTCGGCGGCGCCGATCGATCATGCGGCCAAACGCGTCGAGATCGGCGACCTCATCAAGGGCAAGGAAATCGCCCGAGCCGCGGGTCTTATCGCCTACGTCTTCATTCTCATCCCGACTTTCATCATCGGCCTTGAGGCGCTGGCGATCGATTCGATTTCCGAGCCGCTGACATCGATGCTTCAGACGATGCTGAACGCGATCCCGAGCCTGATCGCGGCCGTGCTCGTCATCTTTGTCTTCACCCTGTTCGCGCGCGCCATGCGCTCGCTGATCATTTCGGTCCTGACCGGCATCGGGTTCGACAATTTCTGGCGCCAGCTCGGGATTGCGATCGAACACAAGGTCGTCGACGACGCCGCAGCAGCGCCGAAATCGTCGATGATCACGCCGACCGTCGTCGTCGCCAATATCGCGATGGCGGCGATGCTGATCGTCGGCGCCATCACCGCCGCGCAACAGCTCAATATCGAGCCGGTGTCGACGGCGCTCAGCCAGATCCTTTCGGTCGGCGGCCAGATTTTGCTCGGCTCGATCGTCATCCTCGCCGGCATTCCGATCAGCCGGTTTGTCGCCAACACCTTGCGCCGCGCCGGCGATGCGCGATCCGAACTGGTCGGCACCGCCGTTCAATGGGGCATCATGGTGCTCGTCACCGCGATCGGCATCCGCGAGATGGGCCTTGGCGAAGATATTATTTACGCTGGCTTCGTGCTGATCCTCGGCGCCGTATCGCTGGCGTCGGCGCTCGCCTTCGGCATCGGCGGACGCGGCGCCGCTGCACGCTTTCTCGAGCGGCTCGACCGCGAGGACTGAATCAACAAAATGGACTGAATCAAAAGCGGCGCCGCTGACCCAGCGGCGCCGCTCTATTAATGGTTCAGCCCTTCAGGCTTTTTTCTTCAGCATCCCGGAGAGGGAGGCGAGCGCGCCGCCGCCAAGTCCGCCTTCCAGCACCGACTGGATCATCTGCATCGTCTGATCGCTGCCGAGAATCGCGCCCATGCCGGCCGCGTCCGCGCCCGCGCCGACGCCGAGCCCGCCGACGATGCCGGCGATCACCCGCATCATCAGGCTTTGATGCTTTCCGCCAAGGAATTGCGCAACCAGCGGCCCGATAATCGCGCCGCCCGCGCCGTTCAGGATTAAGTCCATCATATCCATTTCAGTTAGCCCTCTGTTGTTCACCTGCCCCGCATCTCGATAGTACAGGGGGAAATCAGCAGGCGTCGAGGCGCAAACGATGCTGCGGGTGCGAAGGGGCGGGGCATCCGCTTCTTGATCCGGCGAGCGATTATGCGCTTAATCGCGATAGTTGATAGGTGCGCTGCGATATTGAGGGGGAGACGTGTTTCTGGAGATGCGGAACCAAGGCGAGGCGCATCAGCGCTCGAAATCGCCGGACAAACCATAATCTTGCGATGAAGATCGGAGTATCCGGCCATCGCTTCCGCGACGGCGCCGACTGGGACTGGGTGCGGGCGCGTATCGACGAATATGTCGTGCGTACGCGGATTGCGGCGGGATACACCTCGCTTGCGCCGGGTGCGGACCAGATATTCGCCGCGTCCGTCCTTCAGCACGGCAAGCGGCTGGTCGCGGTCATTCCTGTCTGTCGCGGCCGCATCGAACTTGAAGAAGTCGACAAGCCGTCATTCGACCAATTTTGCGAGCGGGCGAGGAAAATCGTTCGCGTGAAGGGAGCCACTCAGGACGACGCGTTTTTGAGATCAGGAAAACGCGTCGTCAATCTCGTCGACCGGATGGTCTTCGTTTGGGATGGCGCCCCGGCGCTTGGTCCCGGCGGCACCGCCGACATCGTCGCTTATGCGGAAAAAAAGGGAAAAGCCGGCGTCATCCTCGATCCGATCGCGCGCACGGTCCGGCGATTGGACTAAGGCGACGCGCTACAGGTCCTCTTCCACCGGCGCGGGCGCCAGCATCGAGGCGTGGTCGACCCGGTATTTCCATCCCTCATCAGTTTTAAGGGAAAGGTCGAGAAAGCGGCCGTTCCAGACGACTTCCTCGCCGCCGCCGGTCGGCGTCGCCGACATTGTCCACAAGCCCCACGCCGCATGGCTATTCTTGTCGAGGGCGTATTCGCCCTTCCGGGTGAGCGATGCGGCAAATCCGTCATAGGCGTCGAAGAACGACTGCCACGTCGCGGCGATCTCGTCGCGCCCCTTTTGGACGTAGCCTGACGGATCGTAGCTGTCCGCATC
Source organism: Alphaproteobacteria bacterium RIFCSPHIGHO2_12_FULL_63_12 (assembly GCA_001767925.1). GTDB lineage: Bacteria > Pseudomonadota > Alphaproteobacteria > Caulobacterales > Parvularculaceae > Amphiplicatus. Next base: position 30,873 of record MEMM01000099.1, on the reverse strand, counting down.
ATCCGTATAGAGATTGGCGAGCGCGGCGGCGTCTTCGGCGACGACGGCGGCGACAAAGGCGTCGGCGAGGGCGTTCGGCGATTCCTGCGCGACAGCCGGCATGGCGGCGAACGACATCGCTGCGATGAGCGCGAATTTCATGGAGTCCTCCCTTAAATCGTCCGGTATCGGGACGAGATCAGGGCAGCCTAGGCCGTCAGGCGCGACCGCGCAAATAGCCGTTGTTTATGCCGTCTTGATCGTCGGGCGGGCTTAATAGCTCGCCTCGCTCGCCTGCATCGCCGCCCTGGCGTAGTCGCGGTCGGCCATTTCGCGCCGATAGTCATCAAGCTCGGCTTCGGCGCGGTCGGTGTCACGCACGAGATGGGGGATGGCGTCGCGCACCTTGTCGCGCCGTCCGTAAAGCGTCTTAAGCTCCGCGAGGTGATCGAGACGCTCGGGATGCGGCGTCAGCGGATTGACCAGCGCCGCCTGGGCGTGGGCGATCGAGTGGTCGATATTTTCGAGATCTTGATGCGCGCTCGCCAGCGCGTTCGACGCGGCGTTGTAATTTTCAACCAGCCCGAACAGCGTCAGGCCTTTTTCATAGGCGGCGACGAAAGCGCCTTCGTTGCGGGCTGTGCATGCGCCCGTATAGCTGTAGCCGCGCGAGCCGTAGTCGAAGCCGTTGGCCGGCCGGCAGAACTGGTCGAGGCCTTTTTCCCGTCCGGAGAGATAGGCCTCCATGTCCGGCGTCACTTTCGCCTTGTCGGCGCAGGCGACGCGGCGCGAGCCGATCGCGGAGGCGTCGCGCCCCTGCGCGCCGTCCTCGTAGCCGATGGCGCGCCAGTCCGCATACAGACACTCCTTCTTCGACATGCCGCCGGCGCAGCCGGCGAGAAGGAGTGAAAACAAAAGAAGGGCGATGCGGCGCATGATTATTCCCCTGCGAGGTTCAGGTCGCATCATGACGCGGCGCTATTAAGGGCGTGCTTCCGCGGCTTTCGGCGTTTGCCGCCTATGCTCAATCAATCGTTAATAATGCCGCGACTTGGCCGCAATCGGCCGGCTCAACTCAATCGGGTCGGCCGCCCGGCAAGCAGGCGGCGCGCAAGGAATTCCGGCGTCGCGTCGAGAAGCCCCTCGGAAATGAACGGCGACTGCGAGAAATGGGCGAGGGCGAGTTTTGCCGCGTGCGCCGCGCCGAGCGCCGCCCCGATCCGGCGCGTCGCGTCGAATTTGGTGATGATGAGGCGCTTGGCGCCGAACTCGCGAAAGGCCGCCGCCCAATCCTTGAATTCTTCCGGATCGCCGCTCGCCGGCAACACCAGCACAGCCTCGCCGTTGGTCGCTTCGCGAAACGACCTTAGCGCCGCGAAATCGCCGGGATCATAGGGGCTGATGCCCGGCGTATCGAGGACGACGGCGCCGGTCGGGCGTTTCGAACGCAGCGCGGCGGCGACGTCATTGGGCGTTTCGGTGATGTAGTAGTCGGCGCCCAGCGCGTCGCCATAGGCCTTGATCTGGTCGATCGCGCCGGCGCGGCCGACATCCGCCGACATGATGAACGCGGTCGATCCCCGGTTGAGCGCGGTCGCGGCGAGTTTGGCGCCGCAGGACGTTTTTCCGGCGCCGGTCGGCCCGACCAGCATGATCGGCGACAGCGGCGAGAAATGCACCGGCGCGAAATCGAAGACTTCAGCGAGCCCGACTTCAAGCCGGCGCAGATCGTCGTCGATTTCCGACTTGCGCGCGCCGTCGACGATGGCGGCGATCAGCTCATCGGAGAAACTGTGCGGGCGCAGCGCGTCGGCCATCGCGCGCGCGGTGCGGTCCGTCATGTCGATCGGCCCGGAATTTTGCGGCCGGCCGGAGAGGTCGTTCGACAGCCTGTGCAGCGCATCCTGTCCGAACTTTTGTTCCAGCGGTTCGTTGAGGCGCGAGCCCGTCGACATTTGCGCGCCGCGCACCGGCGCGTCATCGAACACCTGACGCGTGTGTTCGCCATAGCGCGGTTCAACCGGTTGGGGCGGCATGGCGGGCGCGGGTCCGTCCGTCGCCGACACCTCAAAATCGCCGGACGGAAGGTTCCGGACCGAAACGATCGTTACATGATCGCCGAGCGCACGCTTTGCTTTCGCCTTGGCGGCGTCGGCGGTCGAGGCGATGAACTTCATCATGGGGTGGACGCAACTCCGCGAAGGCGGTCAGTATCCGTCGGCGAACTTCTGCATGCAAGGCGCAAGCGCCGGGCGCGCTTCAAATAATTGGCTTCCAGCCGTGCGGCGCCTTGATCATCGGTCGCGATTTCTGAATCGCGACCGATGATCAAGCTATTATTTCAGCGCGCCTTTTTGCGCAAAACCGGTTTCCACTTTTGCGCCCGGCGCCTAAACCGAGCCGAGGTTTCTGAGGCGAATTTGCGGGTGGATTTCGTTCTGGGAAAGAATGATCGTCTGCGGCCGCACGCGCTCGATGACGGAACGCACAAACGGGCGAACGCCGGCGCTGGTCACCAGCGCGGCCGCATGTCCGGACGCGGCGGCGTCTTCAAGCTTGCGCAAAACGGCGGCGACGAACTCCTGAATTTTCGACGGCGCCATCGCGAGCTGGCGGTCTTCGCCCGCGCCGATGAGGTTTTCGGCGAAGGCGCGCTCCCAGTCCAGGGAAAGCGTGACGATCGGCGCTGCGCCATCGGCGCCTTTGAGCGCGCCGCAGATTTGCCGTGCGAGGCGAGCCCGCACATGTTCGGCGATCGGTGTGACGCCGGGATTGCCGGGCGCGGCTTCCGCGATCGCTTCAAGAATGGACGGCAGGTCGCGGATCGACACGCGCTCGGCGATCAGCGCCTGAAGCACGCGCTGGATCGTCGAGATGGTGACGACGCTTGGCACGATGTCGGTCACCAACTGGCGATGCTTGTCGGAGAGCGTATCGAGCAGCTTTTTGGTTTCCGCATAAGAGAGCAGCGCAGGCGCCTCGGCGCGGATGATTTCAGTCAGGTGCGTCGTCAGCACCGTCGATGCGTCAACGACCGTCAGGCCGCGCAAGGTCGCCGACTGGCGCTGGCTTTCGTCGATCCACATGGCGTCGAGACCGAAGGCTGGCTCTTTTGTGATCTCGCCGACGAAATCGAGACGCTTCCCGCCGGGGTCCATGATCAGGAACTGGCCGGGGCGCACCGAGCCGCGACCGGCTTCCTGCTCCTTGAGGCGAATGACATAGTCGTTCGGCCCAAGTTGCATATTGTCGAGAATTCTGACCGGCGGCGCCACAAAACCGATGTCCTGCGCGATCGCCCGGCGAAGAGCCTTGATCTGGTCGGTCAGCTTCGGACCCGATCCGTCGGCGATCAGCGGCAGCAAGCCATAACCGAGTTCAATGCGCAGATCGTCCATCGCCAGCATCGAGGCGGGATCGTCTTCGGATTTCTGGCGCACGGACGACTGCGCTTTTTTTGTGTCGGAATCGGCCCGCGCCTTTTTCCGCCGCGTCAGCGTCAGAGCGACATAGCCGACACCGACCGCCAGCAGCATGAACGGAATGAACGGCATGCCGGGAAGGACGGCGAAGATCGCTAGCACCGCCGCGACAATGGCGAGCGCTGTCGGATTGGCGCCGAATTGCGCGCCGAGCGCCTTGTCGGCGGAGCCGTCGACGCCGGCTTTCGAGACGAGAAGACCCGCCGCGACAGACACGATCAGCGCCGGGATCTGGCTGACGAGGCCGTCGCCGACGGTCAGCAGCGTGTAGCTCTCGGTCGCCGCGCCGAGCGTCAGCCCGTTTTGCAACACGCCGATGAAAATGCCGCCGAGAATATTGACCAGCGTAATCAGGAGACCGGCGATCGCGTCGCCGCGCACATATTTGGAGGCGCCGTCCATCGCGCCGTAAAAATTCGATTCGTCCTCAAGCTGTTTGCGGCGCGCCTTCGCCTCGCTCTCGTTGATGAGGCCGGAGGAGAGATCGGCGTCGATCGCCATCTGTTTTCCCGGCATTGCATCCAGCGAAAACCGCGCCGCGACTTCGGCGATGCGGCCTGAACCGCGCGTGATGACGACAAAATTGACGATCACCAGGATCGCAAACACGATGATGCCGATGACGAAATTGCCCTGCATCACGAAACCGCCGAAGGCTTCGATGACGCGGCCGGCCGCATCCGGTCCCTGATGGCCGTCGGCGAGGATCAGCCGCGTCGAGGCGACGTTGAGGCCGAGACGGAAAATCGTCGAAATCAGCAGGATCGCCGGGAAGGTCGAGAATTCGAGCGCCTTCTTGGTGAACAGCGCCGTCATCAGCACCGTCACCGATAGCGTGATCGACAAAGCGAGCAGCAAGTCGAGTAGGAACCGCGGCACCGGCAGCACGAGCAGCGCCAGCATCGACAAGATCGCCGCCGCGAGGAGGACATCGCTGCGCGCGAGGCTCCGGATCGCCGAAGGCGACGGTAGGCTAAACGATTTCAGGACCGTCTCGGACATTCTATTTCCGCTCGGCCAGGCGCAGGCGCGAATTCGCCGAATTCTGTCCTCTGGAGTCCGACTTCAATCTGGCCTCGCGGAATTTGACGTCGCGCATGATCTACCCCGCCGCGCGTTCGGCGGCGATCGACGGCACGGCGACGCCGTCATCGGAATATTGCTTCAGCTTGTTGCGCAGCGTTCTGATCGAAATGCCGAGGATCGTCGCCGCATGGGTGCGGTTGCCGTAGCAATGATCGAGCGTCTTGAGGATCAGCGCCTGTTCGACTTCCGCGACGGTTTTGCCGACCAGCGAGACGCCGGTCGACGGATCGGAAATCTCGGCGACTTTGGGCGCCAGCGCCGAGCCGTCGGGGAGGCGGATCGCTTCCTTTTCGATCTGGTCGCCGACGGAAAGTAGGACAGCGCGATGCAACGCGTTCTCAAGCTCGCGGACATTGCCCGGCCATTTCGCGCTGGCGACGGCGAGGCGCGCGGGGTCTGACAAAGGGCGCGCCGCGACGCCGTTGAGCGCTGCATATTTCTTCGCAAAATGTTCGGCGAGGGCGACGACATCGGCGGGACGTTCGCGCAGCGGCGGCACATGGAGATTGACGACGTTGAGGCGGAACAGGAGATCCTCGCGGAAATTCCCTTTTTTGACCTCATCGGCGAGATTGCGGTTCGAGGTCGCAATGACCCGGATATTGATCTTGACCGGCTTGGCGCCGCCGACGCGGTCGACGACCCGTTCTTGAAGCACGCGCAGGAGCTTGGCTTGCAGGCGCACATCCATCTCGGAAATCTCGTCGAGGAGGATTGTGCCGCCCTCGGCTTCCTCGAATTTGCCGATGCGCCGCGCGACGGCGCCGGTGAAGGCGCCTTTCTCGTGGCCGAAGAGTTCCGATTCCAGCAGGTTTTCCGGGATCGCCGCGCAGTTGATCGAGATCATCGGCTTGTCGGCGCGGCGCGATTTCGACACCAGATATTTGGCGATGACTTCCTTGCCGACGCCGGACTCGCCGGTGATGAGGATCGAGGCTTCGGACGCCGCGACCTGATCAGCGA
>MEMM01000099.1:24410-25297 GCA_001767925.1 Alphaproteobacteria bacterium RIFCSPHIGHO2_12_FULL_63_12 | reverse complement strand
ATGAATTCGCGCGCGCCCGCCCTGATCGCCGCGACCGCCGCGTCCGCATCGGTCTTGACGCCGCAGGCGACGACCGGAAGGGCGATGCGTTCTTCTTCAAGCGCCTTGATGAGACGTGCGATGTCCTGACGGATATCGACCATCAGAACATCGGCGCCTTGCCCCTTGCGCAGCGCCGACAGGGCGCTATCGACATCCGGCGAGAAAGCGACGCGCGCGCCCTTGTCCATGGCGATTTTCGCCGCGGCCGAAAGCTGTCCCGATAATCCGCCGACGATCAGCAGTCTCATGGCGTTACAAATCCGTTTCTTTGACGACTTCGGTCATGGTGACGCCGAGGACGCCGTCGACCATGACGAGTTCGCCGCGCGCGATCAGCCGGTCATTGACATAAAGGTCAATCGGCTCGCCGACGCGGCGGTCCAGTTCGATGATCGCGCCGGCGTCGAGCGCCAGCAGATCGTTGATATTCATCCGCGTCTTGCCCAGAACGGCGGTGACTTTGACCGGCACGTCATAGATGCTTTCGAGCATCGGACGGCGTTGTGACAGGTCGCCAGCGAGGTCGGGGAGAAGCTGGGTTTCGGCGGTCTTTTCAAGCGCGCTCATGAAGCGCCTCCATTTCCTGAATGTCGAGAGGATCGAAGAGGGCGGCGATCGCCGCGGCGATTTCGGCGCGGCCGCGGCGGGATTGACCGCCGCGCCATTCGAGCCGCGCTTCGCCCGGCTGCAGAGAGACGTCGCCGTCAAGCGCGACAAAGTCCGCGACGCCGCGACGATTGAGCAGGTCTTCGAGGCGCGGCCGAAGGCGTTCAAGGCTTCGGGCGTTGAGGACAAGGCGCGCCGACCTGCGGTCTTCGGAATTATCGGTGAGGCGGCGCAAAAGG
>MEMM01000099.1:8901-24390 GCA_001767925.1 Alphaproteobacteria bacterium RIFCSPHIGHO2_12_FULL_63_12 | reverse complement strand
CGTTCATCGAATCGCGCACGCCTTCGAGGCGCGCGCCGATATTTTCAAGCTGCGCCGCCTCGTTCGCCGCGATCGATTCCATGGCGAGCCGGCGGCCTTCGGCGATGCCCTCGCGGCGCGCCGCGTCAAGATCCTCGGCCGAATTGACGCGCGCGCGCGGCGGCTCTGCCGCCGCCGGCGCCGCCGCGGCGCGAAACTCGTCAAAATTGAACGGGCGGGGCCTCGTCATCAGTAGACAAGCTCCTCATCATCCGTCTTCGACAGGAAGATCGCGCCATCATCGGCGAGTTTTTTGGCGATCTCGACGATCTTGTGCTGGGCCTGATCGACTTCCTTCATCCGGACGGGCCCCATGATTTCGATATCGTCGCGCAGGATGCTGGAGGCGCGCTCTGACAAATTGGCGAAGAAATGCGCCGCCACGGCCGGAGTTGCGCCTTTGAGGGCGAGCGCGAGGTCCGATTTGTCGACATGGCGCAGGAGGACTTGCATATCCTGTCCGTCGAGGCGGACGAGGTCTTCGAACACGAACATCAGCGAGCGGATGCGCTCTGCGGCGCTCGGGTTTTTCATTTCAAGCGCTTCCATGAAGCGCCGTTCGGTCGAGCGGTCGAAACTGTTGAAGATTTCAGCCATCGACTCATAGGGGTCGCGATCCTGGCCGCGCGACAGCGCCGCCATGAATTCGGTGCGCAGGGTGATTTCGATCTGGTCGAGCACTTCCTTCTGCACCGGGCCGAGATGCAGCATGCGGCCGATGACTTCCTCGGCGAACAGCGGCGGCAGGGCGCCGATGACCTTCGCCGCGTGATCGGCCTTGATGCGTGACAAGATGACGGCGACCGTCTGCGGGTGCTCATTGCGAAGATAGCCGGACAAAACCCGCTCATTCACATTGGCGAGCTTGTCCCACATGGTCTTGCCGGCGGGGCCTTTGATGTCCTCAAGAATGGATTCGGCCCTATCGGCGGGAAGGACGTGGCGCAAAAAGCGCTGCGCCGACGCGGCCGAGCCGGAAATCGCGCCGGTCGACGAAAGGTTCATGACGAAATCATAGAGAAGGCTCTCGACGACTTCCGACGCGACGGAACCGAGTTTCGAAATCGCCAGCGTCACGTCGCGAAGCTCGTCCTCGTCAAAGGACGCCCAGAGCGGCTTTGACGCTTCTTCGCCGAGCGCCAGCATGACGACCGCGGCGCGCTCCGCGCCGGACAACTCGTCGGCGGAAATGATTGCCCGTGCGCTCATGACGCCTGCCTGATCCAGCTTTTGAGAATGCCCGCCGATTCATCGGAATGGGCTTTGACGACCTCAGCGACGCGCTTCAGCGACGAGGCTTTCACCTTGCCGTCGACCTGCGCGAGGTCGATCAGATTTTCGAGCCCGGTAGCAGCGGGCGCGGGAAGGGCGCTGTGCGGCGAGGCGCCGGCAATCTCGCGGATCGACGGCGCGCCGGCCTTGGGCGCCGGCGCGCCGCCCATCAGCGGGCGCAAGACGAAAATGATCAGAGCGAGGGCGACCAGCGCAAAGGCGCCGATTTCAGCGCCGCGCATCAGAAGGCCGCTGTCGATCTGGCGCGCGTTCGACGCCGCGGTTGCTGTCGTTCCCGGCGTCGCTGCGGCGGTGACCGGCTGAAACGGCGCTTCAATGACATCGATCTGGTCGCCGCGGGCGGCGTTGTAGCCGACGGCGGATCGCACGAGTTTTTCGATGCGCTCCAGTTCTTCGGCGCTGCGCGGGGCCGGAACGACCGCGCCCGACGCTTCGGTCCGAGTCGCGAGGTTGAGCGCGACAGCGACCGAAAGGCGTTTAACGCCGCCCATTTCCCGCACTTCGTTGCGCACCGTGCGCGTCATTTCGTAATTGGTGGTTTCCTCCGTGCGGCGCGCCGTCTGCGTCGCGCTGGCGGCCGCCTGCGGATCGACGATTTGCGTCTCGGGAAGCTGGTTGGCGACGGTGACGCCGCGCGTCAGGGCCGGATCGCTGGAATTCGACGCGTCCTCGACAGTCGTCGCCGACAAAACCGTCTGGCTGTCCGGATCGATGATGTTGGAGGTTTCGGTGACGCGGCTGAAATCGATATCCGCCGCGACCTGGACGCGCATATTTTCGGGGCCGACGATGCGGCCAAGCAGCTCTTCGACGGTGTGACGGATTCGCGCTTCGGTGGCGGCGGTGCGCTCGCCGACGCCTCCCGCCAATGACATAGGATCGTCGCCCTCCTGTCCTGAGGCGAGGAGGTCGCCAGCGTTGTCGAGGATGGTGACGCGCGACGGCGAGAGCGAAGGAACTGCGGAGGCCGCGAGATTTGCGATCGCGCGGACAGAATGGCTGTCGAGGCCGCCCGGCGCATCGACCACGATCGAGGCGGTCGCTTGCTGCTTGTCGCGGGAGAACAGCTCGCGCTCAGGGAGAACGAGATGGACGCGCGCCGAGCGCACGCCGGAAATCGTCGCGATGGTGCGGGCAAGTTCGCCCTCTAGCGCACGAAGTCGATTGATGCCTTGCTGGAACGATGTCGAGCCGAGCGCGTCCTGCTTGTCGAAGATTTCATAGCCGACGCTGCCGGAGGTCGCGATGAATCCGTCGCCGGCGAGCTTAATCTTGAGATTGGCGCTGTCGTCGCGAGGCGCGTAGACCGAAACCTTGCCGCCGGTTTCGCGCAGATCGTATTTGACGCCTTCCTGTTCGAGGCGCGCGGTGAGATCTTGCGCATCCTTCAAATCAAGATCGGCGTAGAGCAGCGTCATCGGCTCTTCGCCGAGCCGCATCACGATCAGCCCCATAACCAGCGCGACGCCGATCGTCACGCCGATGATCGCGGCGAGCCGCGCCATCCCGAAGGATCGGACCATCCCCATCAAATCGTTCACGGCTTACGCCCTCACAGCTTGACGCCGCCAACCCCTATGCCTTGGAGACGCCCGGCAAAATTTGCCCGGTTCAGCGTAAATATTCCGTTAGGCGCGCCGCCTTCGCGGGCCGAATGCGTGAAATAAATGAAAAACCCGCGCGTCTTTCGACGCGCGGGCTTGTAAGTGTTGAGGATGCGTTAAGAGACGTCAGCGGTATTGTTGAACCCGCGTCGCGCGAAGGCCTGGCATACCGAACTGGTCGATCGCCTTCTGCCACGCGAGGAATTCCTCCAGCGTCAGCTGATACCGCTCGCAAGCTTCTTCAAGCGTCAGCAAGCCGCCGCGAACCGCGGAGACGACTTCCGCCTTGCGGCGAATGACCCAGCGCTTCGTTGAGGGCGGCGGCAAATCGGCAAGCGTCAGCGGAAGGCCGTCCGGGCCGATAACATACGGCTCTTTCGATCGTGCTTGCGCTGCATGTTGTGCGGCGACGGTCATTGCTTGTCGTTCCTTCAAAATACGCAACTTTGTCTGCGCACCATACGCGATGCGCTTTTAAGAAACGGCTAAACGCCGTAGTAAATTGATGCCTAAGACATTGATGGAGCGTGAGGATTTGAAGCCAGATTGGGACGCGTCATCGCGGGACAATTTGATTTCAATTTGAAATTCACGCGCCGGTCTGGACGAGCGTTCGCCACAGCTCATCAGCGGTCGAGATGACCCGCGATGCCGTCGAATAGGCGCGCTGCGTCGAAATCAGCGTCGAGAACTCCTGGCCGATGTCGACGGTCGAGATTTCAAGCGCCGACCCCTCGATCGCGCCGGCGTTTCCGGTGCGCGCGCCCGCAAGACGCGCGTCGCCGGACAGCGTCGTGTTACGGAAGGCCGTCCGCGCCGCTTCCTCAAGCCCTTCCGGGTTGACGAACTGCGCGAGGGGAATGCGGAAAAGCGTGTGCGTCTCGCCATTGGCGTAGGACGCGTTGACATTGCCGTCCCTGTCGATTGCGATCCCCGTCAGCGCGCCAAGGGCCGCGGGGTCCGCGCCGGCGGGCGTTCTGTTCACATTGACGGTCTGAAGGCTTTGCAAGCTGCCGCCGCGCGCGCCTGAGCCGGTCGACGTCCCTTGCAGGTAATATCCCGCCGAATTGACCAGATTGCCGAGCGCATCGACTTTGAAGTCGCCGGCCCTGGTGAACAGGAGCGGCGCCGCGCCGCTCGATGCGGCTTCCTCGGCGACGACGAAAAATCCGTCGCCCGAAACCGCGAGATTGGTCTCCGTATTGGTGCGCGTCACCGCGCCCTGTTCGCCGAAGAGCTGGCGCGAGATCGCGGTCACGCCGGTTCCGGCGGCGCCGGCGCTGATCGATTGTCCCTGCGCCGGCGCGTCGCTCGGAATCAGATCGGCGAAATTCGTGGTGACGCGCTTGTAGCCGGTCGTCTGGCTGTTCGCGATGTTGCTCGATACCGCTTCAAGCCCGGCGGAGAATGCGGAAAGCCCCGAAAGGCCGATGGAGAAAATGCCTGAAAAGCTCATGAAACTCTCCCTTATCCGCCGATGACGCGTTTGACGCCCGAAAGCGCGATGGCGCCGATCGGGGTCTCAAGCTGCGGCCCGGCGGCGTCGAACGTGACGCCCGAGACATAAGCGGATGTCTGGATCGTATAGGGCGCCGACGCGCCATTCGCGTCTTTCGCCTGCACCAGCAATTGATAGACGCCGCTCGGCGCCGCGCCGCCGGTTGCGAGCTTGCCGTCCCAGTCGAGCTTGTGCGCGCCGACGGCTGCATCGCCCGCGAACTGCGCGACCGGCTGGCCCTTGTCATTGACGACGACGAGGCTGACCGAGCGTGCGCCATTCGGCAGATTATAGGTCCAGCCGGCGCCTGACCCCGTCTGCGCGGCCTTGTCGCTGTCGATGACGATCGTCTTGCCGATCATCGCCAGCGCGCCGTCGCGATCGGCGGCGGCTTGAAGGCCGATCAGCGTTTCAAGGTGTTTGTTGGTCTTGATGGTCTGTTCGACCGACGCGAACTGAACCAGTTGCGAGGTGAATTTTTCAGTGTCCAGCGGGTCGAGCGGATCCTGGTTTTTGAGCTGCGTTGTCAGCAGCGTGAGGAAAGAATCGAGATTGCCGGTCAATTGCGACAGCGCGGTCGACGATGCGGTCGTCGGGCGCGCGGCGGCGAGGGCGGAAATTTCCATGATGTGGTCCTTAAATGCGAATATCGAGCGCGCCGGCGCTCCAGTCGGCGAGGAAGAGCGGTTCATAAGCGCCGCCGGCCTCGGCGACCGGGACAAGCGCGAAGCCTTCTTGCGGGGCTGAGGCTTGCGGGCGCTCCTTGAACGCGAAGACGAAGTCGCCGGCGGCGAAATTGAGGCCCGCGTTGGTCAGCGCCAGACGCAGCGCCTGTTCATCGCGCGAGAAATGATCGAAGGCGGCCTGATTGTCGAAGCTGAGGGATAAAACCGCTTTGCCGTCGTCCTTGACCGACAGGCGGCCGTCGATGCGTCCAAGTTCGGGCGGATCGAGGCGCAGATCGAAGACGCTGGTCTTTTCAAGCCGGCGCGCAAGAATCTCGGCGAACTCAGCTTTAAGCGCCGGCGTTGGCGGTTGCAGCTTTGGCGCCTTCACCGCCGCGTTTTTTGTTTTGGCCGCGGCGAGGTCGCGGATGCCGGCGCCGTCGGCTTTGGCGGCGAGCATGGCCGGCGCCGCTGAGGCACCGGGCGCGACTAGCGCTGGCGCGGTTTTGGCGGGCGCGGGGGCGGCGCTTGCGGTCTTCGCGGCGGCCGCGTCCGTTTGGGCGACAGTTGCGATTGCTGCCTGCGATGACGCCTTCGCTTCCGGATGCGCGCCATTCTTCGCCGCGACTTTGTCGGCCCGCGCTTCGCCCGTGGGCGCGGCGGAGGTTGCGGCGGCGGCGTTCTTCGGCGTTGCGCCGTGAATCTTCAGCGACTGCGCCGCGTTTTTCTCAATCGCGGCGGCGGCGAGGGCGTAGGAAAATCCGGCTGCGTCGCTGCGCGCCGCATCGTCCTTGCGGCGCGGCGCGGCGTCCTGTGATTGAGCGGCGAAGGCGAGAGGATCGATCATAAGGCCCCAATAAGTCGCAAGTGAATTGGCAAGAGCGGGGCCAGACGCGATTTCGGCGCGATTGCTCGACTTTCATGCTTAAGCGAATTTAACGACGCTGATTTGCGGAAATTTGGGCCTGCAAAAATTTCCCCGTGCGGCGTCTTTTGCCGGGCGGCGTGTTTCTGGTTCGCGCTTTGCACTTTCATTCGCCGACGACGACGCGTGAGCATCAGAAAGATGACGAAAAGCGCTTATTTATTGAGATTGTCGGCCGCCGCCGCCAGCGGCGCGGCAGATCCTTCCCGGCGAAATTTGCCGGCCCGGCAATTCTTTCCGGGCGAGGAGCCGCGCGCATGAGCCTCAATGTCGCCCTCAACACGGCGCTCTCGGGTCTCTTTGCGAACCAGCGCGCCATCGCCGCGACGTCGGAGAATATCGCCAACGTCAACACGCCGAATTTTGCGCGCCGCGAGGCGCATTTCCAGACCGACGCCATCCCGAACCAGTTTTCCGGCGTCGATGTCGAGATCGCCCGCGCGGCGATCGACCGCTTCCTGCAAGGGGCGACCTTTGGCGGCAATGCCGACGAGGCGGCCGCCAGCGCCATCGCCGACGCGCTGTCGCGCATTGAAGCCTCGCTTGGCGCGCCGGGCGATAACATCTCCTATGCGAACAAGCTCGACGAGGCGTTCGCCGCGCTGACGCAATTGTCCGCCAATCCATCCTCGCTCGCGGCAAAGGCCGATGCGCTGCAGGCGCTGCAATCGGCGTTCGACGCCTTCGCACGCACCGGCGCGGCCATCACCGGCGAAAGCGCCGCCGCGCTCGGGCGACTCGACGCGGACGTGACGCGCGTCAATGCGCTGCTCGACGATATCTATCGCCTCAATCAGACAGCGCCGGACAGCGCGGGCGCCGCGGATCTTCTCGACCAGCGGCTCGCCGAACTGTCGACCTATTTGTCGATCAATGTGACGCGCAGCGAAGACGGGCGCGTCGAAGTTTCAACCGGCGGCGGCGAGGTGCTGGCGAATTCGGCGGGCTTTGCCGCGCTCGGCGTCGCCGGCGGGCCGCCGACGACGATCACGCTGTCGTCGGTCGATCCGGATTCTGGCGCGACGGCGCAGATCGCCGGCGACATCGGCGCCTCGATCCGCACAGGCGAGATCGCGGGGCTCCTCGCGCTTCGCAATGTCGAGCTTCCGCGATTGCAAGCGCTGGTCGAGACGACCGCCCGTGACATCGCGACGGCGCTCAACAATGTCTATGCCGGCAATGTCGCGACCGGCGCGACGGCGCCCAACGGTCAGGCGCTCATTCTTGAAGCCAACGGCGTCTTTTCGGTCAATCCGGCGCTTCTTTCAAATCCCGCGTCCTTTGCGATCGCGCGGCCGACGGGCGGCGCGGCCGCGGGCGCCAATGACGGATCGGGCGCGATCCTGCTCGCGAGCGTCGCCGGAACGCCGCAGGCGAGCGCGGTCGCCGATTCAATCGCGCAGATCGGCTCAGCCGCGCGCAACGCCGACCTTGCGGCGCAAACCAGGAAAGCGCTCGCCGCCGAACTTAACGCGCGGGCGAGCGCCGACGCCGGCGTCAATCTCGATGAGGAATTGTCGAACCTCATTCTTTATCAACGCGCTTACGGCGCCAATGCGCGCGTCATCTCCGCGATCGACGAGCTTTGGCAATCGCTGCTGCAGATCATTTAAAGGCCCGCCATGACCCGCATTTCCGATCTCGGTCTCCAGCAAATTCTCCTGAACAGCTTCCAGCGCGCGCAAGCCGGCGCCGAACAGCGTCAGATACAGCTCTCGACCGGGAAAATTTCCGACCGCTATAGCGGCATCGGCGTCGCGACCGGCCAGCTTTTGTCGTCGGAAGGCGTCATCGACCGTGCGACGGCGTATGAAAAGGCGGCGGCGGTCGCCCAGTCGCGCTTGCTGACGCAGGAAGCCGGCCTCACCACCATCGCCGACAGCGTCGCGGCGCTGCGCCAGCAATTCGTCGTTGCGCTGGCGAGCGGCAACGCCGAGCAGCTCGGTCCCCAGATCGCCGCTGAAGCGCAACGGATCATCGGCGCGCTCAATACGAGACTTGGCGGCGTTTATGTTTTCGGCGGCGTTGATGGAACGGTTCCGCCGACGACGGCGCAATCGCTCGCGGATATCGGCGCGGCGGCAAATACCGACGCGCTGTTCGTCGATGCGGCGCGGCAAAAGCTCGCGGTTGAAGAGGGAACGAACGTCGACGGCGGTGCGACGGCGCTTGAAATCGGCTCCGATCTTTTCGCGACGCTAAAGGAACTCGCCAACGCGCCGGCGACGCTCGGCCAGTTTTCCGGCGTGTTGACCCCGGCGCAGTCCGCCTTCATCTCGCAGAAGATCACTGAACTCGACGCGATTTCGGACGACCTCTACAGCGAGCTTGGTCTCAACGGCCTCGCGCAGGGACAGACCGAAGATGCGCGCGTGCGTAATGTTCAGCGCCGCGATCTCGCCGAAATCGTCGCCTCGGAGCTTGAGGACGCGGACCTCGCCGAAGTCGTCGCGCGCCTCAATCAGGACCGTATCGCGATCGAAGCCGCGGCGCAGGCGCTGTCGCAGGCGAGCGAGCTGTCGCTGCTGAATTTCCTCTAGATCATCGGGCGCAATTTCTGAATTGCGACAGATGATCAAGCTATTATTTCAGCGCGCCTTTTTGCGCAAATCCGGTTTCCACTTTTGCGCCCGGCGGGCTAGTCCGGATCGTAACCGAATTTTTCGACCCATGGCGCGAGGATCGGCAAAGCGGGCGCCATGCCGTCGCGATAGCGGCGCCATTTGCCGATCGAAGTTGAAAACGGCTTTTCGATAACCTGCTTTGCGCTCGGCGTCCGGACGGCGCGCCGTTTCGCGGTTTCCTGATAATTCTGGACGCTGTCATCCCAGTCAAGACCGAGAAAGGCGAGAAGCTTGCGGATTTCGCCGTCGAAATCGGCGACGAGCGTTTCATAACGAATTTCATAAAGCGCGAGCGGGGCTTTTTCCCGCATCGAGGCGCCTATCGTCATGACGCGATCGTAAAAAGTCGCCGCCGCCGTCAGATCGAGAAAATGCGCCATGCCGGCGTTGACCTGAAAATATTGCTGGAACGCGCTGAAAACGGCGTCGCGCGGATCGCGCAGGGCGAATATGATCTTCGCATCCGGAAACAGCCGCCAGATCAGCGGCAGATTTGCCGTATTCAGCGGAAGCTTGTCGACGATGACCGGCTTCCCTTTCATTCCCCCGAGCGCTTTGTCCGCGCGCGCCCAATAGGCGGCGCGTTGCCGGTTTATATCGTCGATCGGCAAGGAGGGGAGGCGCGCGAGACCTTCATCGGTGATCAGCAAATCGCGCCATGAATCAACGAGGAGGTCTTCTTCCTCCATCACGGCCGCCAAAGGGTGCGATGAAAGAATCTGATCGAGCCATGTCGTTCCGGAACGTACAAAGCCGAGAAGAAATACCGGCGCGGGCCCCTGGAGGCCGGCGGGGCGTTCCCAGGACGCCGGTTCGCTCGACTTCGTCCAGCGGATAATCCGCTCAAGGTTGTCGGTCTGCAACGGGGTCGGCGCCTTGGCCGCAATGTCCCGGTCCAGCAAGGAACGAAGTCGGTTTGACGCCTTATAGGATTGGAATGCGGCGGCGTAGTCGCCGAGCTTGTCCTGCGCCGTCGCCGCCAGATGATACAGTCTCGCCTGGCTGCGCTGGTTGCAATCCGCGCCGTCCTTCAATAACGGCGCAACGCCGGATAAGACTTCGCCAAATCGCCCGGCGCGCAGGTGAATTTCAAGCAGGGCGATTCTGGCGATCTCATCGGCGGGATTGAGAAGCACGGCCCTTTCCGCGAGCGCGCGCGATTGCGCGGCGTCATGGATGACGTCGAAGAAGCGGGCCGCGCGCGCAAGAACCGCCGAAGAGGAAGGCTCCGCCTCGATCGCCTTTTCAAAAATTGATTGCGCCTCCTCCTTGCGATTGAGGTGGAACAGCGTCTCGCCAAGGCTGCACAAAGCGTCGCCGTAAAGTGGCGCATTTTGGACCGCTTCGCGGAAGGCGCGTTCCGCCTGAATGAAGTCGCCGCGCTCCCTGAAGAGGACGCCGAGCCAATAAAGCAGCGCCGGCTGGCCGGGCGCCGCGCGATTTGCCCGCCAAAACGATTCCAGCGCTTTTTGACGATCGCCCTGTCGATAGGCGGAAAAACCTGCGATCTGAAACCCGTGCGCGTCGTTGGGATTTTGGGTGAGCAAGGCGCGCGCGATTGCATCGGCGCGGGCGAAGTCGCCATTTTCGGCGGCTTCAAGCCCTTGCCGGAGGAGCGACGGGGGCGGCGTGTTCATCGCCGCCTTGTCGCCGCTGGCGTTTCTACATGCAATAGGGCGTCGCGCTGGATATTCGGGCTCTTCCTCCCTATGTTCCGCCCGCCATGACGGACCTTCTGGATATTGCGCGCCTCGACGCTCCTAAAATCGACCTCGGCCTGCCGGCCGGGGCGCGGGTCGTTGTCGCGATGTCGGGCGGCGTCGACAGTTCGGTGACGGCGGCGCTGGTGAAGCATGCCGGCTATGACGCGGTCGGCGTCACCTTGCAGCTCTACGATCACGGCGTCGCCATCCAGAAAAAAGGCGCCTGCTGCGCCGGGCAGGATATTCAGGACGCGCGCAATGTCGCGCAGCGCCTCGGCATCCCGCATTACGTTCTCGATTACGAAGACAGATTTTCGCAAAGCGTGATGGAAGATTTCGCCGACACCTATCTCGCCGGGGCGACGCCGATTCCGTGCGTGCGCTGCAATGAGCGGGTGAAGTTTCGCGACCTGATGGATGTCGCGCGCGATCTTGGCGGCGCCGCGATGGCGACCGGGCATTATATTCGCCGCGTCGAGGGACCGGCGGGTGCGGAGCTGCGCCGCGCGAAGGACGCCAGCCGCGACCAGAGCTATTTCCTGTTCTCGACGACGCGCGCGCAGCTGTCGTTCCTGCGCTTCCCGCTCGGCGATCTGCCCAAGGACGAGGTTCGCCGCATCGCCGGCGCCTTCGGTCTCGTCGTCGCCGACAAACCGGACAGTCAGGACATCTGCTTCGTGCCGGAAGGAAAATACGCCGCCGTCGTCGAGCGGCTCCGCCCCGGGTCCGCCGATCCCGGCGACATCGTTCATGTCGACGGCAGTTTGGTTGGAACCCATCCCGGCGTCATTCATTATACGGTCGGCCAGCGCCGGGGCCTTGGCGTCGCCGTCGGCGAGCCGCTGTTTGTTGTGCGCCTTGACGCGGTCAACCGGCGCGTCATCGTCGGCCCGCGCGAAGCGCTGATGGTGAAGCGCATTCGCCTGAAGGAAATTTCCTGGATCGGCGACGGCGATCTCGAAACCGCCGGTCGATCGTGCGCCCCGATTGCGGTTAAAGTCCGCTCGACGCGCCCGCCAAAGCCTGCGCGGCTCTTTTGGGACGGGGCGCTCGGCGTTGAACTTGATGAGCCGGAAGAAGGGGTGGCGCCGGGACAGGCCTGCGTCTTTTATTCGCCGGACGCCGCGCATGACCGCGTGCTCGGCGGCGGCTGGATCGCGAAAACCGAGGCGGATATTGCTCCATGACGAGCTTGCGCCGACCGGCGGTTTCGTTCAGTACCTGCGAAAATCTGGATGAATGACGGGGTTTCCATGGCGAAGAAACTGTACAACTGCCTCAAATGCGTCGCCTATTGCTGCACCTATACCCATATTCCGGTGACCAAGCGGGATGTGAAGCGGCTGGCGAAGCATCATGACCTGACCGAAGCGCAGGCGGCCAAGCAGTTCACCAAAAAGGGCGACAAGGAAAACCCGCGCGTCCTGAAGCATCAGGAAGACAAGCATTTCGGCACCGCCTGCATGTTCCTCGACCAGAAAAAGCGCATCTGCACGATTTACGAAGGCCGCCCGCAAATCTGCCGCGATTTCCCGACGCAGTCGCGCTGCGGCTATTACGAATTCCTGAAATTCGAACGCGAAGTCCAGGACGACCCGAAATGGGTCGCAACGACGGACTGACCGGATGGCCGAGCGCGTCGACGCGGCGGTCATCGGCGCGGGCGTTATCGGCCTCGCCATCGCCCGCGCGCTGGCCCTTGCCGGGCGCGAGGTGGTCATTCTTGAAAAACACGACGCCTTCGGCACGGAAACCTCGGCGCGAAATTCCGAAGTCATTCACGCCGGCATCTATTACCGGCCGGGGGGCCTGCGCGCGCGGCTTTGCGTCGAAGGTAAGAAAAAGCTCTACGCCTATGCGCGCGAGCGCGGCGTCAATCATTTGAATTGCGAGAAGCTGATCGTTGCAACGAGCGACGAGGAAGCGGGGCGCCTCGAGCCCATCCGGGCGAATGCGGCGGCGAACGGCGTCGATGATTTGACGCTGATCACGGGGGCTGAGGCGCGCCGGCTGGAGCCGGGGCTCGCCTGCGTCGCGGCGCTTCGCTCGCCCTCGACCGGGATCATCGACAGCCATGGGCTGATGCTCTCGATGCTCGGCGACGTTGAAAACGACGGCGGCGTTCTCTCGCTGTTGTCGCCGGTGACCGGCGGGCGCGTCACCGCCGACGGCGTCGATCTCGATGTCGGCGGCGAGGGCGCGATGACGCTGAGCGCCGGTCTCGTCGTCAATTCCGGCGGTCTTTATGCGGATCAAATCGCCCGCGCGATCGAAGGGCTCGATCCAAAATGGATACCCGCCTTGCGGCCGGCGAAGGGGCAATATTTCACCTGTTCGGGGAAGGCGCCGTTCTCGCGGCTGATCTACCCTCTTCACACGGCGGACAGTCAGGGCGTCCACTACACGCGCGACCTCGGCGGACAGGCGAGATTAGGTCCGGACATCCGATGGGACGCCGCGCTCGGCGATTATTCGGTCGACGAGACGCGGCGCGCGAAGTTCGCCGCCGACGTCGCGCGCTTCTGGCCGGATCTCGATCCGGCGCGCCTCAATCCCGGTTATGCGGGGCAGCGCCCGAAAGCGACCGGCCCGGGCGAGGAAGGCGATTTCCTGATTTACGGCCCCAAGACGCATGGGACGCCCGGCTATATCGGCCTTTACGCGATGGAATCGCCGGGGCTCACCTCGTGCCTCGCCATCGGGGACTATGTCGCCGCTCTCGCCCGCCCCTGATCTCTATGCTAGCCTTCCCGCAACGGGAGGGGTCCCCATGAACGATAAAGTCACGCCGCGCGCGGTCGCCGCGCAGTCCTTGCCGGGCGAGGAAGATCTCCGGTTCATCCGCAATTTCCATGATGTTTTTCTCAGCATCGGCATCGCGATGTTCGCGGCCGGGATCGCGATCACGACCGCGATGCTGCTGGCGCCGATGGTGAAGGAAGCAGCCGAGGCGGATGCCGAAGCCTTCCAGCGAATCCTGACCCTGGTCGCGGGCGCGGCGGCGTTCGACGCCGTCCTGATGTGGCTGATGGCGGAATTTTTCGCGCGCGGCCGGCGCCTGTTCCTGCCGTCGATCGTTATCCTGATCGCGTTTAATCTGTTCTTCTTCATCGCGGCGGGCGCGGGCTACGCCGCCGTGATCGGGCTCGACGAGGCGTTTTTTGAGCGTCTCGACGGCGCGGGGCTTTCAGGCGCCATTCGCGAGGCGTCGGAGTTTTTCATCGTCGTCTTGGGCCTCACGACCGCAGCGATCCTTGCCTTCTATGCGCGGATGAAATTGCCGTTCGCGATGGGCGTCTTTGGCTATTCACTCGCCTCGGTCGGCGTCGCGGCGGCGTTCCGCGCCTGGCCCGAACACGCCGAACAGATCATCCAGCCGGCGCAGCTCGCGGCGGGCGTTTTCATTTTCCTGCTCGGCGTCTATTTCGACGCGCGCGATCCCGAGCGCCAGACGCGGATCTCCGATAACGGCTTCTGGCTGCATTTTTTCGCCGCGCCGCTGATCCTCAATTCGGTGCTGGGGATGACCGTCGGCGCCGACATGCTGACGCAGAATTCAAGCGGCGCGGCGCTGGTGACCTTGATCGTCGTCTTCGCTTTCGCCTTCGTCTCGCTCCTCATCAATCGCCGCGCGCTGCTGGTCGCGGGGCTCCTCTACGCGCTGATCGCGGCGGGCTATCTGATCTCCAAGGTCGGGCTGTCGGGCGGGTGGACAGCGGCGGTGACGCTGCTGGTCATGGGCGGCGCGATGGTGCTGCTCGGCGGCGGCTGGCATGCGTTGCGCCGGGTCGTCGTCGCCCCGTTCCCGAAGACCGGGCCGATCGCGCGGATCATCCCGCCCGAGCCCTCGAAAGCCGACCGGCGGCGGGTCTCCGAATAGGGATTCCCTCCCTTGCAGGTCCCGAAGGGGGCCGTTATAGACCCTGCCTCCGAACAGGACCCGGCGGGATAGCTCAGTTGGTGAGAGCGCAGGATTCATAACCCTGAGGTCGGCAGTTCAATTCTGCCTCCCGCTACCACTTCAAAATCAATGGCTTAAGTGTCGCCCTTCAGGCGATTTTGCAGGCCGATTTGCGCTTCACTTTCACGCTTTGACGCCAACGTGTCCGCAATTCCGAGCAGACGCTGCGACCCGCGCGGCTCAGCTCCTGTTCGGGCCTTGCGGCGCTTTCAGCCCTATCGATCCTCAGGATTGACGTTTCCGGCGTGCGCCTCACCGCCTTCGACCCCGAGATGGAAGCCGGCGGTGTTGAGGATATTTTTCGCGTGGATGTCGTTCATCTCCAGCGCACGCTTATGTAGCCAGGTGATCGCCCATCGAAGGCCGTCGTCAAAGCCGCGGTCATATTCCGTTTTCTTCATAGCGATCCGTCCCGAAGCTTTGCCGTCATTTTGACATGTCGCGCCAAATTGCCAACGTCAACGGCGCTCCAGGGCCTCAAAAATCGTGCTTCCAGTTGACGGACGCCCTCTGGTCGCCGTCCTGACGCAACTCCGTTTCGACGGTGAATGACTGGTCGATTTCATATTCGATCCTGACCGAGCCGTTATCGCCGCGCGCGTCCTGCGTCGCCGAAACGAACAGGCCGTCGGCGACATATTTCCCGACGGTGAGCGAGCTTGCGGCGCTGTCGGCCTCGTCGATATCGAGATTGAGGAGATCGAGCCCCAACGCCTGCCGCGCCGAGCCGGTGATGCCGTTGCCGCCGAACGGGCCGATGCCGCCAAGTTCGGCGAGGCCTTCGGCGACTTGCAGCGATTCAAGCGCGGAAAGCTCGCTCGCCGGCTTGTCGAACAGAATGAGCGCCATGATGTCTTCCTGCGGCAGGTCGGGCGTCGAGGTGAGTGAGATTTTCGGCGCGCGCGCGCGGCCTTCAATAAGGATGGCGGTTTGCGTGCCCGATTTTGTCTCGCGCTCGGCGCGCAGATCGAGCGTCGGATTGTTGACCGACAGCCGGTCGAAAGCGATCTCGCCCTTGGTCATGTCGAAGCGCCGCCCGGCGAAGGCGATCTCGCCGTTTTTCATCGACATCGAGCCGAGCACCACCGGCGCGTCGGCGCGTCCGGCGATTTCAAGCGAGGTGCGCCATTCGCTTTCAAGGCCGCGGCCCCTGATAAAGATGCGGTCGTCGCCGTTG
>MEMM01000099.1:5270-8861 GCA_001767925.1 Alphaproteobacteria bacterium RIFCSPHIGHO2_12_FULL_63_12 | reverse complement strand
GCGACGGCAAACCGCCCGCCGCCGGTCCCGCGACGGGCGGTTTGCCGTCGCCATTCAGCGCGACCACATTGATATCGACGAGCCCTGTCGTTTCCGGCGTGAAAACGCGCGCGTCGAGACTGCGGACGGTCAGCGCGCCCTTGGCAAGAAGGTTGCTGAACGGCCCGGAAAGATCGATGGCGCCGGAGGCGGCGATTTCCGTGATCGGGCCGGCCGACAGTTTCGCGTCCTTGAGGGTGATTTTCGAGGCGAGGCGCCGGTCCTTGCCGATGACGGCGACGCCCTCGGCGACGACGGTTTTTTCCTTCTGGCCGACGCCGCTTCCTGTCGACTTGAATTCAATGCGCGAGCCTGTCAGCGCGCTTTCCGCATGCGCGGTCGCATCAATATTGACGATACTGAGGCCGGTCGAAAGTTCGGTGAAGGCGCCGTTTGACAAGCTGAGATCGCCCGAGAGTTTTGGCTCGGCGAGCGTTCCCGACGCGCGCCCGCTAAAGGAAAGCGCGCCTTCGAGCGATTGCAGCGCGGCGGGGAGAAATCCCGCGATCGTCTCGGCCCTTCCGGCAAAACGCGCCTCGCCGCCAAGCGCGCCGCCGGTGTCGATGCGGATCGCGGGCGATCGCGTCAATTTTGCGGGCAGCGACAGGGTGAAGGCGAGGGCCTTGGTCTTTTCGTCGTTCGACAGCGTGAGCGCGCGCCCGTCCCAGGCGATCCGCCCTGAAACGCGGGCGTTATCCTGTTTGTCGAGGAGAGACGTCATCGTGAACGCGCCGTTCGCCGGCGCCTTTCGATCCGTATCAAGATCAAGATCGAGGTCAAGCACGGAGGCGGCGCTGACGATCGGCGCGGCGCGGGCGGCGATTTTGGCGCGCCAGCGCGTCTTTGTCGCGGCGCCATCGATCGCCAGCGAGCCGCGCCGCCCGACCGCGGCGCGAAACTCATCGACGGCGACGCCGCTAGAAAAATCGATCCGCGCCGGCGCGGAGAGTTTGACAGGCGCGCCGGCAAGATCCGCCGTCAGGGAAGTCAAAGTGAGGTTGAGCGACTTCCCGAATTCGGCGGTCAGCGCCGCCGTTATGTCGCTGACGGGAGCGACGCCGTTGACGGTCAGCGCCGTAGCCGATGCTTTCAGCGCGATCCGCCGGGACGGACCCTCCGCCGTTGCCGACAAACCTTCAACCGACCACGCGCCGGAGGCGAGGGCGCCCGCCGTGATCGAAAGCCGGTTCGCCGCCGCGCCGCGCGCGACCGCGCCTTTGGCGGTGAAATCGCCGGCCAGGGACATCCCGGGGTAAGGCTCCGCCGCGCCGACGCCGCGATAGGCGAGATCGATGTCGAAACCGGATCTGTCCGGCAGCACCGTCGCCGATCCCTTCAACGTAAAATCAGCGCCGGCATAATCAATGCCGCTCGCGCGCAAGGCGCCGCCTGCGCCGCGCGCGAAATTCGCCTTGAGACGCCGCGAGCCGTCAACCGCCGTCGCCGAGATCTGTCCTGATATCGATGCCGGCGCGTCGGCGAAGGCGAGCGAAACGCGCGCGGCGGGAAACGGCCGCCCGTCATAGAGAAGCGGCGGCAAAACCGCCGTCGCCGTTCCGCCGAATTTCTCCGGCGTTCCCCTGAGGTCGACAACGCCGCTCGCGTGTTTCGTCGCCACGAGATTTTTTTCCGTCGCGGATATCATCTGGGGCGGCGCGTCGAACGCGCCTTTGACCCTGAAGACGTGCGTGTCGAAATTATAGCCGGCGTCGCCGGCGAAAGTTCCGCCCTTCACTGTCTTGAGGTTTATCGATTTCCCGTCGATTCGCTCGCCGAAAAGCAGATTGAAATCGCCGGCAACTTCGGCTCCTGCCGACAGGCCCTCCGGCAGAGCCGGATTCGTTTTCAAGGTGACGTCCACGGGCCCGCGCGCGAAAAGGCGAAGATCGGTTTCGACGCCCTTCAGTGCGCCCGTGAAGAAGCTGGCGTCGACATCGCCGCTGGCGACATAGACGTCGTTGGCGGGGCGCACGTCGCCGTCGATGCGGAGCGTGTCGCCGATATAGGAGCGGATGTCGGGGCGCCAGTCGGGCGCGAGCTGGGCCGCGGCTTTCACCTCGACGCGGTCGAGCGCCTTGCCGCGATTGCGCCAGCGCGCGGATCCCTCAACGACGCCAAGCGCAGACCGAAACCGCGAGAGGCGCAGCTCGCCGCCATCATCCTGCGGCGCGAAAGAGCCTTCGGCGGCGGCGGCGGAGCCGATAATTTTCGCGGTGTTCGCCAGTTTGCCGCCCAGCGTTCCCGTGATCGAAAAACCGATTGAGTCGAGTTTTTCAAGATCGCCGCCGACGGCGCCGTTGAAATCGCCATAAGCGCCGAGCGAGGATTTGAAACTCAACTTGTAGTCGTTCAGCGGGCCGGCGCCCGCCGCCTCGATGAAGAGAGGGCCGCCGAGCCGCGCGATCGCCGCGAGCGCGCCGTCTGCGTCCGATTTCAGCGTGAGGCTTGTTTCAAGAGCGTCGCCGCTGCGCTCGATGCGGGCGGCGAGATAATCGCTGTCGCCGCTGCTCGTTGCGCCGAGCGTCACTGACAGCGTTCGTCCGCCCATGTTGACCGCGCCGCCGCCGTCAAGCCGAAGAGGCTTTCCCGCAATCGCCTCGGCGACGCTGAAATTGGCGATGACGAGATCGTCGATCGCGATCCGGGGGAGCTTTTCCGGCAACTCAAACCCGCGCGGCTTCTCCTGATTCTCCCGGGCAGGCGGCGGTTTCAGCAATTGCGCGTCGTCAAGGCGAAGGAGATCGACTTCAAGCCGGCCGCCGGCCAGCGCAAACGGGCGCCAGCGCAATTCGGCGCGGCCGATCTTCAGCCAAGCGTCGCCGCCTTCCGATAAGCTGACATCTTCAAGAATGATGTCGCCCGGCAATTTCCCACCGAGCGCGCCGATCGATATTTCGCCGCCGACCGCGTCGGCGATTTTGCTTTCCGCCAATTGCTTCAGCGACGAGCGCCCCGCCGGCGTCCAAAAGAGATAGGCCGAGACAGCGAGCATCGCGCCGATAATGACGGTCGCGACGGCGAATAGGATGAGGAGCGCTTTTCTCATCAAAATGGCTGCCCCAGCGAGATATAGATCTGGAAATCGCGGTCGGTTGGACGCTTTTCGAGCGGCAGCGCTGCGTCGAGCCGGATCGGGCCGATGGTCGAGAGGTAGCGAACGCCAACTCCGGCGCCGACAAGATAATCGCCCATGAAATCGGGAAAACTGTTCGCATAGACCGCGCCGGCGTCGACGAAGGCCGCAAGCTGCACGCGCGCCATCACGCGCGCGCGCGCCTCGACGGCCGCCTCGACGGCGGAGCGTCCGCCGATCGGTACGCCCGCCGGATCGAGCGGGCCGACCGACTGATAATCATAGCCCCGCACGGATGAGCCGCCGCCGGCGAAGACGCGCTTGTTGACGGGAAGCGTCGTCAACGTCTGTCCGGCGGTCGCCGCGATGCGCACGCGCCCGGCGAGCGTGAACCGGTCGTCCGCGCCGAAATTTACGCGGCTCCTCGCGGCGGCCTCGAGGCGGGTGAACTGGTCGGAGCCGAAATAGGGGACCGCGAA
>MEMM01000099.1:0-5251 GCA_001767925.1 Alphaproteobacteria bacterium RIFCSPHIGHO2_12_FULL_63_12 | reverse complement strand
CCGGCGTCGGGGCGATGCCGGGTTCAACCTTCGACGTTTCGAAGGCGACTCCCGCCCGCGTTTCAAGCTTGTCGTCGATCCAGTTTTTCGCCAGTCCGCCCGACAATTCGAGCGTGCGCGCGTTAAAGGCGTCCGTCGTTTCATTGGTGAAGGAGAAATTGCCATAGGCGGACCCCGGAAATCCGGGAAGCGGCTTGTCGACGTCGAACGTGATCGCCTGGCGGATGCCGGAGCCCTCGATCTCAGCGCGCGCCCGTTCGCCGCGATGAAACAGATTGCGATATTCAAGAAAGAGCCGCCCGCCGGGGCCTTCCGATGTCGAATAGGAAACGCCGGCGCCGACCGTGCGCCGCTTGCGTTCCGCGATCCTTACCTGCACTGGCGCGACACCGGCCGCGACACCGCCCGCTTCGATTGCGCCCGGCGCGACTTCGATGGTCGTGAACAGTCCGGTCTCGGCGAGGCGGTCGCGATAGGCGACAAGCTTTTCGCGGTCGAACAGCTCGCCGTCTTTCCACGTTTTCAGTTTTTCGAGGAAGTCGGTGTCGGTTTGCACCGCGCCCTCGACAACGACGCCGTCAAACATGGCGCGCGGGCCGCTTTCAAATGTGTAGACCGCGTCGGCGGTTCCCTTGGCCAGATGCGCCTCGGCGCGCCGCGAGATCATGCGCGCCGCCGGATACCCTTTCGCCCACAGCGCCGTCAGAAATTCCTGCTGGTTGCGTTCGAGCGAGGCGCCGTCAGCGCGGTCGGAGACGGTGACGCCCGCGTCCGCGAAGGTGGCGGGCCGATCGGCGCCGTCCTGGTCGGCGTAGACGATTCGATGATTTTCGATCCGAAACGCGTCGCCGGGTTCGATGTCGAATATCGCTTTCAGTTTTTCTCCCGCGTCGCCGTCGCCTTCGACTCGAAACGAAACGTCCGCGGCGTAATAGCCGTCAGCGGTCAGCGCGCGCTGGACGATCTTCAGATCTTCCGCGCCGATCCGGCGCACCGCGGCGATGGTCGGATAACGGCGGCGTTCGAGCGACAAATTGGTCAACTTCGCGAGCTTGTCCGCCATTCCCGCCGGCGCGCCGTCATAGACGACGACATAATCCTCCGCCGCATGGGCGCGCGTCGCGCCGGCGGCGACGCAAAGCGAAGTCAGGAGAACGGCGCCAAGGGGTTTCACGGGATGCCGGGCCAGACGGAACTCTATACGGTGAAGACGAGCGACAACCCTTGCCCGCGCCTGTTCAATGAAGCGTTAACCATAGGGCGATCCGCGCCCCGACTTAAGGATAACCACCCAAATCCGCCGGATTTGCGGCGAATCGGACCCGACGCTGGCCTCCGCCGCCGGGCTTTGTTAAAGCGCGCCGGACCGATCGTCCCGACCGTTTGAAAGCGCATCCGATGGCCCATCCGCTCAGCGGCGCAGACCTTGGCACCATCGCCAGAGTCGTGGCGCGCGCCGGCCTGCCCGAAAAGCCGCTTGCGGCGGCGATGATCGGCGGCGCGGCGCTGGCGCGCTGGCCGTTTTCGACGGCTGAACGCTTGGCCATCGAAAGCCGGCTGCCTCAGGTTGACGATCTATCGCCGCCGGTCTTCATCCTTGGTCACTGGCGGTCCGGGACGACGCATCTTTACAACGTGATGTGCAAGAGCGGCGACTGGGCGTTCGTGCCGCCGGTTGCGACGGGATTGCCCTGGGACCTCTTCGGGCTCGGCCGCGCCTTCCGGCCGCTGCTGGAAAAGGCGCTGCCCGAACACCGCTATATCGACAACATTCCGGTGACGCCCGACAGTCCGCAGGAAGACGAGATCGCCATCGCCAATATGAGCGATCTTTCCTTTTATCATGGCATCTATTTCCCGAAGGCGTTCGATGAATTCCTGTCGCGCGGGTTATTCTTCGACGGCTGCACGGATAAAGAAATCGCCGGCTGGCGGGGACGGTTCACTTATCTGTTGCGCAAATTGTCGGAATATCAGGACCGCAAAACGTTGCTGATAAAAAATCCGGTCTATACGGGGCGGCTTTCAATGCTGCGCGCGATGTTCCCGACGGCGAAATTCGTGCACATCCGCCGCAATCCCTATGAAGTCTTCGTTTCGATGCGAAACTTCTACAAAAAGCTGCTCGCCGAATTCGCGCTGCAATCCTACGCGCATGTCGATATCGACGAGACGATTTTCAGCGTTTATGAGCGGATGATGGACGCGCTCGATCGCGACGCCGCCGGATTGTCGGCGCCCCGGTATATCGATCTCGCCTATGAAGACCTCGACCGGGACGCGATCGGGACGCTGGAGAAAATCCACCAGTCGCTTGAATTGCCGGGTTTTGTTGACGCTGCGCCCAAATTCGAGGCGTATCTTGCCTCGGTGAGGACGTTCGAGAAGAATAGGTTTTCCTATTCGGACGAAGCCGCCCGGAAAGTGGAGCAGCGGCTTGGCCGCTTCATCGAGCGGTGGGGCTACAAGAGGCCCGGCCAGTAGCCGGGCGAATTCATCGCAACCAGAAAGGCCGGGGGGCTCCATGGAGACGCGGATTTTTCTCGGGACGGCGATCGCGGCGCTGACGCTGGCGTCATGCGCGCAGAAAGCCGACGGCGAGCCGCGTTATGCGCTCGGCGACTGCCGTCGCGTCACGCTGATCGACGAAAGCGACGGCCGGACAATCGTCGGCGCCGAAGACCTGGCTTTCGATAGCGCCGCCCGCCGCGTGCTCATCTCCGCCTATGATCGTCACGCGGTCGAACGCGAAGCGCGGCGCGGCGCTGTTGAAATCGAAGAGGGCGGCATTTACGCCGCGCCGATTGATGCGCTGAAAAGCGGGAAGACGACGCTGACCCTTCCCTCGATCGTGTCGCGCGACACCGTCGCGGGGGGACTGCGCCCGCATGGAATAAGCTTTGACGGCGACCGCCGGGAGGTCGCCTTCATCAACCGCTCCTACCAGAAGATCAACGGCGACTGGCGCGTGACGCCGCGCCTTGAGCGCGCCGGGCCTGACGGCGCCGTCTATATCAGCGACGGCGGCGATCCGCGTTGTTCGGCGAATGATGTCGCGATGCTCGGCGAGGAAACATTCGTCTCCTTCGATCACGCGGCCTGCGGATGGCGCGGCGGCCTTGAAGACCTGTTCGCCACCCGCGCCAGCGGTCTCGACGGCGCCGGGCGCGTCGGCCTCTTTGACGGCGCCCGCCACGCCAACGGCGTCGTTGCGACAAAAGACAATCGGCTCGCGCTCGCCGCGACGCGCGACAAGGCGGTCATGTTTCTGGAACGGCGCGGCGAGGAATTCAGCCTAGAGCGGACGATCAGCCTTCCCGGCGCGCCCGACAATCTGACGCTCGGCGAGGGCGGGCGGATCATCGCGGCGCTGCACCCCTCGTTGCTCGCGATCGGCGCCGAACGGCGTCTCGGCTGGGGGCGCAGCGGCAGCCGCGTGGTCAGCATCGATCCGCAAGACGGCGCGGTCGAGCTTCTCTATGACGATCCCAAGGCAAGGCTGCTGTCGGCGGCGTCGGCGGCGGTTGAAGAAGAAGGCGTGCTGGTGATCGGCTCCGCCCTCGACCGCGGGATTGTCGTCTGTCAGCGGAGCGATATTGCTTCGTGACGCTCTCCCTTGTCACCGGCGGCGCGGGATTTGTCGGCCGCCATCTCGTCGCGGCGCTGAAAAAGCGCGGCGAGAGTGTGCGCGTCCTCGACCTCGCGCCGGTCGAGGGCGTTGAAACGATTGTCGGATCAATCAACGACGCGGACAAGGCGGCGGAGGCGGCGGACGGCGTCGAGACGATTTTTCATCTCGCGGGCGTCGCGCATCTCTGGGCGCCCGATGACGATATTTTCGATCGTGTGAATCATCTCGGCACGCGCATGATGATCGAGGCGGCGCGCGCCTCCGGCGTTCGCCGCTTCGTCCATTGTTCAAGTCTCACGACGCTGGTCGGCGCCGCCACGCGAATCGGCGCGTCGGCGGCCGACGAGACGGTGCGCCTTTCGCCCGACGACATGCTCGGCGCCTATCCGTTATCGAAACTTCTCGCCGAACACGCGGTCGAACATTCCGGGATCGACGCGGTCATCGCCATTCCGACCGAACCGCTGGGGGCGGGCGACGAAAGCCTGACGCCGCCGACGCGCCTTATTCTCGATCTCCTCGCGGGGAAGACGCCGGCGACGATCGACTGCATGCTGAATTTTGTCGATGTGCAAAGTCTCGCGGAAGGATTTATCGCGGCGCGCGACAAGGGCCGGCGCGGCGAGCGGTATCTTCTTGGCGGCGAGAATATTTCGATGCGGCGCCTGCTCGCCGCGCTTGCAGAAATGTCGGGGCGGAAAATGCCGCGCGCCGAACTTCCCTATGCGGTCGCGCTGCTCGCAGGGCTTGTCGACACGGGCGTCGTTGCGCGCCTTACCGGCAAGCCGCCCAAAGCGCCGCTGACCGGCGTTCGCCTCGCCGGGCGGCGCGTCGCATTTTCAAGCGATCGGGCGAAAGATGAGCTTGGCTGGGCGTCGGCGCCGTTCGAGGGGGCGCTTCGCTCCGCGCTCGACTGGTTCGCCGCCGAAGGAATGATCTGATCAGGCGGGGTAAAGGCGGCCCTTCCATGCGCCGCCGGCGCCGCGCGCGTGATTGACCGCCGACGCGATCGTCATCAGCGTATAAAAAAACGCCGCAACCGGAAGGAAAGCGGTCTTCCACGTCGCCTGATCGTAAGCGCGTGCAATTGTAAGATACGAAATCGCCATCAGCGCCCATGCGGCGGCGGCGATCAGCGCGGCCCCGGCGTTGAGGTGAAGCGGATAGAAAAGCGCGATCGCCGGCGCGGCGAGATAAATCAGAACCATGCCGATGACGGTTCCGGCGAGCATCAACCACGAATGATGGAGCTGCGCGAAGGCCGTCCGCGCAACCATCGACCAGATCGACGACAGCGATCGGTTGTCGCGCAGCGATACCGCCTCATTCGTTGCGAGACCGAGCCAGATTGGACGGCCGGTTGACTTGATCGCAGAAGCGAGCGCGCAATCGTCGATCAGTTTGCCTCGAATGTTATCGACGCCGCTGATCGCGTCGAGCGCGTCGCGCCGGACCAGCATGCAGCCGCCTGCTGCCGCCGCGAGCTTTGCCGACGGTTCGTTCACGACATGAAACGGATAGAGCTTGTAGAAGAAAAACACGAAAGCCGGGATCAGCAGCCCGCCCCAGAAACCGCGCGCATCGAGCCTCGCCATCAATGACGTCAGCGCGGCGCCGGAG
>MEMM01000098.1:18788-23244 GCA_001767925.1 Alphaproteobacteria bacterium RIFCSPHIGHO2_12_FULL_63_12 | reverse complement strand
TGTTGCTCTGTTGCATCGCCCGCGCACTGTCTGAATTTCCGGTAAGATGGGCAGGCGGCGCACCCCCTGTCCGGGGGAATAATCCCATCTCGAAGGGCGGCCTTCCGCCCTTCGATCGTTGCCGATCGCCAGCCGAGCCTGTAGGGTCGCGGGCGACGGTGCCTTCCCCCAGGGAGGGAGAATAGGGAACGCGGTTTAAATCCGCGGCTGTGCCCGCAACTGTAAGCGGCGAGCGATCCTCCGAATTGGTCACTGGGCCGCCTGCCGGCCCGGGAAGACCGGAGATCGCGACGACCCGCGAAGCCAGGAGACCTGCCGTCGGCGTCGTCCTTTTCACGGCCGGGTTCAGCCGGGGAATGCGGGAATCCGTCGCGGCGACATCCTTGAAACCTGAAGGGAGTCGCCATGACGCGCCGCGCCTGTACGCCTGTTTTTATTCTGTCCACGTTCTTTTTTTCCGCCGCCGCCGCTGAGCCTGTTGATGCGCCTGCGCCCGATGACGGCGTCATCCGGATCGGCGAGCGCAAGCCGGACGAAATTTATTCCTACGGCTACCGCACGCGCACCGCGCTCGATGTCGGGTCGGCGGTGACGGTCATCACCGCCGAAGAGATCGAGGACCGGCAATACGCTTTCGTCGCCGATGCGCTGAAGGAATCGCCCGGGCTCGCCCTCGCCCGCAACGGCGCCGCCGGCGGATTTGCCAGCGCGCGCATTCGCGGCGGCTCAAGCGGCCAGACTCTGGTCGTCATCGACGGCGTGATCGTCAACGACCCGTCAGCGCCGCAGGGCGGTTTCAATTTCGCCAATCTCGATGTCGCCGACATCGAGCAGATCGAGGTGTTGCGCGGGCCGCAGAGCCTCGTCTGGGGTGCCGACGCGATCGGCGGCGTCGTTTCGATCCGCACCAAAAGAAGCGGCGCGCCGGCGTCGATCTTTCTCGAAGGAGGGTCGCGCGGGACGGTGCGCGGCGGCGCGACGTTGTCCGCCGACCGTAACGGCGCCTATGCGCGCGCGACGCTCTCCGGAATGAGGACCGGCGGCATCTCTCGCGCGGCGGATGGAACCGAGCGCGACGCCTTTCGCTCGCTCGCTGCGTCGTTTTCGGGCGGCGCGCCGCTTGGCTCCAACGCCGAGCTTAGCCTGCAGGCGCGCGTCGGCGATTCTCATGCGGATATTGACGGCTTTCCGCCGCCCCTCTTCCTTTTCGCCGATACCGCGGAAGTCGAGGACACAACCGATTATTCCGTCTCCGCGCGGCTCGATCACCGATCCGGCGAGCGCTATCAGGGCGCGCTGACCCTCGCCTATGCGGGCGTCGACCGCCGCAATCTCGACCTCGGCGTCGAGACATTCGCCGCGACCGGCGACCGCCTCACCGCCAATTACTGGGGCGCCGCGAAAATCACGCCGACGCTCAGCATCGAGGCAGGCGCAAAAGCCGAGCGCACCGCCGCGAAAGTGTCCGGCGTCGACGAGGACGCTTCGAGCGGCGCCGTCTTCGCGCTCGCCGAATTCAAGCCGACGACGCGGATCGTTCTTTCCGCCGGCGCGCGACGCGACGAATTTTCAAATTTCGACGGCGCGACAACCTCGCGCGTCGCCGGCGTCTGGACCGTGTTGCAGAGCGGGGAAAATGCGGCGCGGCTTCGCGCCAGCTGGGGACAAGGTTTTCGCGCGCCGACGCTATTTGAGCTGAATTTCGATCAATTCGGCGTCATCCCCAATCCGGATCTTCAGCCCGAACGCGCCAACGGTTTTGACATCGGCGTTGAAACGAAGACAGGCGCACTCCTCTTTCGCGCGGCCTATTTCAGCCAGCGCGTCCGCGACCAAATCGATTTCGACTTCGCGGGCGGCGGCTATTTCAATATCGACCGCGTGAGAAGCCGCGGCGTCGAAGTCGAAGCCGAATGGTCGGCGGGCGAGATGTTCGAGGCGCGGCTCGCCTATTCCTTGATCGACGCGAAAGACCGGACGACCGGCCTCGAAATTCTGAGAACGCCGCGGCACAGCGGTTCGGCGACGATCGTGCTGCGGCCGATGCCCGCCCTGTCGCTCTCCTCGACGCTTGCGTTCAACGGCCGCGAGAACGATTTTCCAACGCCGAACGCATCTTTCGTCACGCTCGATCTTCGCGCCGCTTACGCGCTCACAGACACGCTCGAATTATACGGCCGGATCGAGAACGCGACCGACAGCCAGTATCAGGACGTCTCCGGATTCGGCGAGCCGGGCGCCTCTGTCTTCGCGGGCATGAGGGTGCGATTGTGAGCCTCGCCGCGCTGTCTGCGCTCGCCGCCGCGGTCCGGGTGTTCTCGGCGGACTATTGCGCCGACCAGCTGACGCTGGCGCTCGCTGACCGCGATCAGATCGCCGCGCTGTCGGTCGATGCGGCGAAAGACTTTTCCTATCTGCGCGCGCGAGCCGAAGGATTGCCGCGCGCGCGCGCCGAGGCAGAGCAAGTTGTCGCGCGCCGCGCCGATATTGTCCTGCGCTATTGGGGCGGCGATGCGGCGCGCCTTGAACGTCTCGGCGTCAATGTCGTCTCGCTCGGCTACGCCGCCGATTTCGACGCCATCAAGGCCAATGTCATGCGCGCGGCTGAAGCGATGGGACAGCGAGATCGCGGTGCGGCGCTGGTCGCGTCGATCGATCAGCGCCTGCAGGCGCTGGTCGCGCGCGGGCCGACTTCGACCTCCGCGCTGTATGTGACGCCGGGCGGCGTCACCGCCGGCAAGGGAACGATCATCGACGCAATTTTCTCTGCGGCGGGAGTCGCCAATGTCGCCGCCGAAAAAGGCTTGTCCTATTGGCCGCCGCTGTCCGCCGAAGCCCTGATCGCCGATCCGCCGGACTTCATGGTGACCGGTTTTTTTTCGGCGAACAGCGAGCGCGTCGATCACTGGTCGATGGCGCGTCACCCGGCGTTGACGCGCCTCCTCGCCGCGACGCCGCGCGTCGATCTTGATGCGGATGTCTTGAGCTGTCCCTTGTGGTTTTCGCTCGACGCCGCCGAAGCGATACGCAACGCGGTGGAGAAAGCCGGTGACTAAAGCGCGGCGACGACTTTCCGCCTATGCGCTCGCCGGCGGCAGCGTCGCAATCCTCATCGCCTCCTGTCTGATCGGACCCGCCGGTCTCTCAATCAGCGAGGCGCTCGCTGGTCTCTTCGCCGACAACGCCGCCGGAATCATCGTGCGCGATATCCGCCTGCCAAGGGCGCTGGCGGCTTGGGCGGCGGGGGCCGCGCTCGGCGCCTCTGGCGCCGCGATGCAGGGGCTGTTGCGCAATCCCCTCGCCGATCCCGGCGTGCTCGGCGTGTCGGCGATGGCCGCGCTCGGCGCCGTCATCGCCATTTATTTCAATCTGTCGGCGCATGCTTACTGGGCGACGCCGGTCGCCGCGATTCTCTTTGCAGCGCTGGCGACGGCGTTTCTTTATATCTCCGGCGCCGGCCGCCTGTCGCCGACGCGCCTCATCCTGGTCGGCGTCGGCCTTTCTTCTTTTTCGGGCGCGCTGATCGCGCTCGCGATGAATCTGGCGCCCAATCCTTTCATCCTGTCGGATCTCGTCAACTGGCTGTTCGGCGCTGTCGCCAACCGGAGCTTTGACGATCTGGCGCTGGCGGCGCCGTTCATCGCGGCGGGATTTTGCGCGGCGCTGTTCGCCGCGCCCGGTTTGACCGCCTTGTCGCTTGGCGAGGAAACAGCGGCCTCGCTCGGCGCCGATATCGCGCGCACGCGCGCGCTGGCGATATCGGGCGCCGCGCTGATGACGGGCGCTTCCGTCGCGCTCGCCGGCGCCATCGGCTTTGTCGGGATTGTCGCGCCGCATCTGGCGCGCCCATTTGTCAGCCATGATCCGGGACGCGCGATTCTTCCGTCGGCGCTGATCGGCGGCGCGATTCTCTCGCTCGCCGATCTCGTCATTCGCCTTCTGCCGTTCGACCAGGAATTGAAGCTCGGCGTCGCGGCGGCGCTGATCGGCGCGCCCGGCTTCATCTGGATCGCCGCGCGCACCGAAAGGATCGCGCGATGACGACGATCGAGGTCGAAAAACTGACGGTCAGGCGCGGCGATCGCGCGCTGCTGCGGTCGGTCGATTTCACCGCCCGCGCCGGGGAATTTATCGGCGTCGTTGGGCCCAACGGCGCCGGCAAGTCGACGCTGCTGCGCGCGCTGGCGGGCCTTGAAGGCGCCGCCGAGGGGCGCCTCACCCTTAACGGCGCGCCGGTCGCGGGGTTAAAGCCGATCGAACGCGCGCGCGCACTCGCCTACCTGCCGCAGTCGCGCGACGTTCACTGGGCGGTGACGGCGGAAGCGGTCGTCAGCCTCGGCCGTTTCGCCTATGGCGCGCCGCACCGGCTCGGTCCCGCTGATCGCGCGGCGGTCGAGGCGGCGCTCGCCGCCACGGATTCGACATCGTTTCGCTCCCGCGTCGCATCGACCCTGTC
>MEMM01000098.1:0-18735 GCA_001767925.1 Alphaproteobacteria bacterium RIFCSPHIGHO2_12_FULL_63_12 | reverse complement strand
GCGGGCGCTCGCGGCGGGCGCGCCGGCGCTGATCGCCGACGAGCCGACCGCCGCACTCGACCTTCGCCACGCGCTGTCGATCATCGCACTCTTGAGGGCGAAGGCGGACGCCGGCGGGCTCGTCATCGCCGCCCTTCACGATCTGGATCTCGCGCGGCGGTTCTGCACGCGGCTGATCGTCATTAACGACGGCGCCGTCGCTGCCGACGGCGCGCCGCCCGAGGCGCTCGGCGAAGAGGTCTTGCGCGATGTTTTCGGCGTCGCGATTGATGGCGCGACCAGCGATTACATGCTCGCCGCCGCGGAAGATCCGACATGAAAAAGCCCGGCGGTTTCACCCGCCGGGCCTTTCGTTTTTCAATTGCAATGCGGCGCTATTTGACGCCGTGCATGCCTTTCTTGAGGATCGGCCACAGCACGAGCAACACGCCGGCGGCGATCAGGCCGCCAATGCCGATCTGCTTGAAGACGCCAAGATAGGTTTCAAGCGAGACTTGGGCGTTCAGAACTTCGCCGCCGACAGTTTCGGTCGAGGCGAGCTGCGCGACGATGCCGCCGACATACTGCGCCATGGCGGAAGACAAGAACCACACGCCCATCATCATGCCGACGAGCTTCTTGATCGACAGTTTCGTGATCATCGACAGGCCGACCGGCGACAGGCAAAGCTCGCCGAGCGAATGCAGGAAATAGGCAAAGGCGAGCCAGAACAACGGCACCAGATAATCGGTGTCATGGAACTGCGATCCGAACACCAGCGCGAGGAATCCGAGACCAACGAGCGCAAGGCCGATCGCAAATTTCAGCGGCACCGACGGCTCCAATCCGCGTTTGCCGAGCCATCCCCACATCACCGAAAAGATCGGCGCGAAGATGACGATGAAAAGCGGGTTGAATATCTGAACCTGTCCCGCCGGCATGGTGTAGACGCCCATGATATTGAGATCGGTGTTGCGGTCGGCGAACAGCGTCAGTGATGAGCCCGCCTGTTCGAAGAGGGTCCAGAAAACCACCGAGAAGAACGTCAAGATGACAGCAACGATCATCCGGTCGCGCTCAACTGATTTCAGGGAAAACACCGCCCAGAGCGGGATGCCGATCATCGCGACGAGGTAAACGAAGAACATCACCTGGCCGAGCAACGGTTGCGACAGGATATAGCCGACAATGCCCGTCGCCACGACTTCCTTGACGACGGTCGCGGTTTCCATTGCGTTGTTGAGGAGAAACCAGACGACGGGAACGGCGAGAAGCGACAGGACGACGATGATGAAGTCCCGGTTTTTTCCGCCTTCCGGCGGATTGCCGTAATCCTTGATGAGATCGCCGGCGAACTGGAAGCGCGCCCAGGCGAGCAACATGCCGAAACCGGCGAGCGCGAAGCCCCACTGGTAGCCGTATTTGACCGCGATCAGCGGCGCGAGGAATTGCGAAATGATCGAGCCGAGATTGATCCCCATATAGAAGATCGTGAAGCCGGCGTCGCGGCGCGGATCAGTTTCCGGATACAGCGTGCCGACGATCGTCGAGATGTTCGGCTTGAAATAGCCGTTGCCGACAACGATGAGGCCGAGCGACATGAACAGCAAGATGACGGAAACCGGATTACGCTCGGCGTCGAATTTGTAATCCGCGGCCGCGACGCTCGCCGGGAGGTCGACGCCGGTTGCGCCCGCGAGATTGATCGATCCGTCTTCATTGCCGCTGATCCGGTACCGGTTCTCACCGGCGACGACATATTGCCCGGCGTCCGCGCCGTCGCTGACGACTGAAACCTCGTAACGGGCATCATTGATAGTCACATAGGGCTTGGCGTTTTCGCCGCCGGAAAACGCGAGAAGCAGATATCCGGCCGACATCAAGATGGCGCCGAATTTGACGGCTTTCTTCGAGCCGAAATACTGGTCGGCGATGAGGCCGCCGATCAGCGGCGTCAGGTAGACGAGCGAGGTGAAGGCGCCATAAAGGCCGTTGGCGACGCGGTCGGCGAACACGAAATGCTGAACCAGATAAAGGATCAGCAGCGCTCGCATGCCGTAATAACCGAAGCGCTCCCACATTTCCGTTGTGAACAGGAGCGCCAGCGGGCGCGGATGTCCGAACCACTGTTTGTCAGCGGACGGCTTTGCTACGGCGTCAGTCATCTTCCCTCCTTGGTTCAGGCGCGTTCGAGGCGACCCCAGCCTCAAACGCCTGCCCCTTTTTCATTCGGGGCCCTATAAGACAACGCGCGGAGCTTTTGTCTCCGCGCGCATTTTCGGCGGCAGAGTGGCCGAATTGCGGTGGGAAATCCAGTGCCGGCGGAGGTAAGGTAGCGATGTTTGACCTCGACGAACATTTGGCGAACGACACGGTGGAAGTCGGCGATATGCCGTTATCGCGCGTGCTTTTGATGAAAGACGCACGCTTTCCCTGGGCTATTCTCGCGCCGCGCCGGCCGGGTCTCGTTGAGTTTCACGATATGACGCAGGCGGATCGCCGCGATCTGATGGAGGAAGCCGCGATCGTTTCCGCTGCACTGCGAAAACTCACCGGCGCGACGAAAATGAATATCGCAATGCTCGGCAATGTCGTGCGTCAGCTGCATGTGCATGTGGTCGCGCGAAGCGAAGACGACGAGGCGTGGCCGCGCCCTGTCTGGGCGGTCGGAACGCCGTTTCCCTACGCGGAGGGCGAGGCCGAAGCCTGCGCCCTCGCGCTCAAGAGCGCTCTTGGGATTTGAGCGCTGAGCGCTTCAGCAGCGCGCGCGCCAGCCCGACAACGCTGATGACGAGCCAGAAAAACTCGATGACGATCGACGGCGGGTTCGGGCGATGCACCAGCGAAATGAGGATCATCAGCGCGCCGACCGCGTTAAGCGCCGGATAGAGCGCGCGCGTCGACTCCATGCGCCCGACCTGACTGAGGAAATAGGTGCCGACGACGAGCGCGACGCCGAAATAACCAACAAGATCGGGAATCGTCAGTAGGCTGCCCATCAGATTTGCATCGCCCAGCCCTCGACCGCCATCGCCGCCTGGCGAACGGCTTCCGAGCGCGTCGGGTGAGCGTGACAGGTGCGCGCGATGTCTTCCGACGCGCCGCCGAATTCCATGACCGAGACGACTTCCGCGATCATCTCGCCGGCGCCGACGCCGACAATATGCGCGCCGAGCACGCGGTCGCTCGCCGCATCCGCGAGAATTTTCACGAAACCATCCGTCTCATGATTGGTCTTGGCGCGGCTGTTCGCCATGAACGGAAATTTTCCCGCCTTGTAGGAGACGCCGGCTTTTTTCAAATCCTCTTCGGTTTTGCCGACCGACGCGACTTCCGGCCAGGTGTAAACGACGCTCGGCACGGTGTCGTAATTGACGTGCCCCGCCTTGCCGGCGATCAGCTCGGCGCAGGCCGCGCCGTCGTCTTCCGCCTTGTGGGCGAGCATCGGGCCGGCGATGACATCGCCGATCGCGAAGACGCCGGAAACATTGGTGCGGAAATGATCCGTCTCGATGAAGCCGCGCGCGTCGATTTTGACGCCGATCCGTTCGAGGCCGAGACCTTGCGTAAAGGGGCGCCGCCCGATCGCGACCAGCACCGCATCGGCGTCGACCGTCTCCGCCTTGCCGCCCGCCGCCGGTTCAACGGCGAGCTTGACGCCGCTCTTTGACTTTTCGGCGCCCGTCACTTTCGACGACAGGCGGAAATCGACGCCCTGTTTTTTCAGAATGCGCTCGAACTGTTTCGACACCTCGCCGTCCATCGTCGGCAGGATGCGGTCGAGGAATTCAATGACCGTGACCTTCGCGCCGAGACGGCGCCAGACTGACCCGAGTTCAAGGCCGATGACGCCGCCGCCAATGACGACAAGATGCTTCGGCACGGCGGAGAACGCGAGCGCGCCGGTCGAGGAGACAATCTGCTTCTCATCGATGTCGACGCCCTTGAGCGGCGCGACATCAGAGCCGGTCGCGATGATGATGTTCGCCGCCGCAAGCTCCGTCGTCTTTCCGTCGGCGCCGACGACGCGCACTTTTCCGGGCGCGATGATTTCACCCGCGCCGTAGAAAATCGCGACCTTGTTCTTCTTCATCAGGAATTCGACGCCCTTGGTGAGGCCGTCGACCGCGTCATCCTTCTGTTTCAGCATCTGTTTCAGATCGACGCTGACGCCGTCGGCCTTGATGCCGAGGGAGGCGAACTGGGTCGTTGCGGATTCATAAAGCTCGGAGGCGTGGAGGAGCGCCTTGGACGGAATGCAGCCGACATTGAGGCACGTTCCGCCAAGCTTTTTGTTGTCGCGTCTTTCAACGATCGCGGTCTTCAATCCGAGCTGACCCGCCCGGATGGCGGCGTTATAGCCGCCGGGGCCCGCGCCGATGATGACGATGTCATAGCTATCCGCCATGGTGTCCGTTCCGATTTGCGCCTGTTTCCGAGCGCGCGACTTGGGCTAATATCGCGGTTGAGGTCAAGACCAAACGCCGCGGTTCCGGCGTGAAGGGGATCAAGAATGAAGGATGGCCCTTCGCCGCTCGCCGCCGAGCTTCAGGCGAGGCACGCCCGCGGCGACAATGACGGCGTGATCGCCGCCGCGCGCGGCGCGATGCAGGCCGTAACCGCGGACGCCGACGCATCGCTCTTTACAGGACTTGCGTTCGCCGGCGCCGGCGCTTTCGGCGATGCGCGCCGCCACCTCTCTAACGCCCTGCGTATGAAACCGCACGACCCGGGAGCAAAAGGCGCGCTTGCCCGCGTCCTGCTGCTGGCCGGCGAGAAGCAGGAAGCCGAGCGCCTGATCCTCGAACTTGCGGCGGCCGCTCGCTTCGACGTGATGGCGGCTCTTCATCTATCCGACACCTATCTTCAGGCCGGACGAACAGAAGACGCCTTCCGCCTTCTTTCCGACGCCAGCGCCCGTTTCGACCATCCGCTGATCGACACGCGCCTTGCAGAAGCCGCAATCCGCACGCGACGACCGCAATTGGGCGTCTCAGCCGCTCGCCGCGCCGAAGCGCGGCCCGGTCGGCTTCCATCCGCGCTGAATGTCGCCGGCCCGGCCGCGCTGATCGTCGGCGATGACGTCTGGCTCAAGAAAGCGGCCGATGAGGCCGGGCGCCTGCCGCCGGCGCGCGCCGCCGCCGTTTTCGATCTTTGGGCGAACATGCTCATGGCCGGCGACTTGCTGGCGCTCGCGCTCGATAGCGCCGAACGCGCGGCCGCGACGCAGGGAACGGCGGCGCGGTGGCGCCTTGTCTGCGATTTGCGTCTGGCGACACGCGATACGTCGACGGCTGAGGCGGCGGCGCGCACCGCGCTCACCTTCGACCCGAAGGACGCAGCCGCCATGACTTTGCTGGCGCGTTGCCGGATGATTTCGGGCGATATCGCGGCCGCAAGGAACATCCTCCTCGACGCCGTCCACGCCGATCCCGCCTGCGCGGTCGCTTTCGATTACC
Organism: Alphaproteobacteria bacterium RIFCSPHIGHO2_12_FULL_63_12; assembly: GCA_001767925.1. Lineage (GTDB taxonomy): Bacteria > Pseudomonadota > Alphaproteobacteria > Caulobacterales > Parvularculaceae > Amphiplicatus. The sequence goes on along the minus strand of MEMM01000098.1, from coordinate 13,297 downwards.
TGACGCAGTTGGCCCCGGACGCGATGACCGCCGGCATGGCGGCGGATCTTGAGGAAAGACTGTCAGCCGGCGCCATCTTGGAGAGCGAGCGCCCGAAAGCGCTGCTGGCGCTGGCGCGGCGAAACGAAGCGGCAGGCGATCCGGCGACATCTTTTGCGCAGATCATCGAGGCCAAGAGGATCATCGCAAAAGCCGATCGCGATTCCGGCCTCGGCTATCGGTCCGAAGAAACCGACGCCGCCGCCGAACGGATGATTGCGTCGTTCGCGTCGGCCGCGCCGTCGAAGATGGGACCGTCTGCGCCGCGCCTTGTTTTCATCGTCGGAATGCCGCGCTCGGGAACGTCGCTCGTCGAACAGATATTATCCTCGCATTCATCCGTTCGCGGCGCGGGCGAACGTCCTGACATGGTCGAGATCATGAAGGAATTCGATGAGCTGGCGAAATCGGGCGCGAAAGCGCCGGCGCTGATTGCGGCGCATGGCGACAGCTGGCGGACGCGCTATCTCTCGACGCTATCGCCGGAACTGCGCGCGGCGGAAGTCGTCACCGACAAGCATCCGCTGAATTTCTGGTCGGTTGGACTCATTCGCGCGCTTTTTCCGGGCGCGACAATCGTCAATCTGCGGCGCTCGCCGACAGATGTCTGTCTTTCCATCCTGCGCTTCCGGTTTTTCGCGGCCTATAATTTCGCGAACGAGATTGAAGCGGTCGCGCATTACTATGCGGCCTATGATCGGATGATCGCGCATTGGCGCCGGGTCTTCGGAGACATTCACGACGTCGGCTATGGGACGCTCGTCGCCGAACCTGAAAGCGCGACGCGCGCGCTGCTCGCCGATTGCGGACTCGGATTTGAAGCGGCCTGCCTCGAATTTCACCAGACCGAGCGCGCCGTGCTGACCCATTCCGCCGCGCAGGTCCGCGAGCCGATCAACAATCGCGGCGTCGAACGTCACGAAATTTACGGCGACACCCTGAAGCCGCTGGAAGATGCGCTCATCCGCTACGGCGTCCGGCTGAACTAGCGCGCCCGGTGTAAAGGCGGAATCTGCTTTTTACGGCGCGGCGCTGCAAATCGAAGATCTAATCCGAACAATATCTCCTATCGCAGTGAGATAAACTCGCGCGCCCGGTGTCGATATCAACAGTATACTGTCTTGAGGGCCGCACCAAGCTAGCGATACATCATTATTTATTAGGCCAGCCCACATTGGATCGCCCGACATATCGACAATCAAACAGTCGTCCAGCCAAAAGGACTTATCAGCCATTTCCAAATGGAAGTCCGAATCCACTCTTGATTTATCATGCGCATGCTGAATCCAGGAGATGCATCTTTTGGAACCGTCGTCAAAAGTAAGACGCACCTCGCGATCAAGGCCGTGGATGTTTTTTCCAAAAAAGTCTCGGAACCCCTCCAGCTCGTGCTCAAAAAGAGAGTAAATCACTCCAGCGAGACGCACCGTGCTACAAGTCCAGCATCAAGCGCTGCGGGTCTTCGAGGTTTTCCTTCACACGGACGAGGAAGGTGACCGCGCCTTTGCCGTCGACGATGCGGTGATCGTAGGAAAGCGCGAGATACATCATCGGGCGGGCGACGATCTGACCGCCGCGCACCACGGGACGCTCCTCGATCCGGTGCATGCCGAGCACGCCCGATTGCGGCGGGTTGAGGATCGGCGTCGACATCAGCGAACCGTAAACGCCGCCATTCGAGATCGTGAAGGTGCCGCCCTGCAATTCTTCGAGCGTCAGCGCGCCATCGCGCGCGCGCTTGCCGAATTCCGCGATCTTCTTCTCGATATCGGCGAGCGACATTTCATCCGCGTCGCGCAACACGGGAACGACGAGGCCCTTCTCCGTGCCGACGGCGACGCCGATGTCGTAATGGTTCTTGTAGATGACGTCCGTTCCGTCGATTTCGGCGTTGACGTCCGGAATCTCCTTCAGCGCATGAACGCACGCTTTCACGAAGAACGACATGAAGCCGAGCTTGACGCCGTGCTTCTTCTCGAAAAGATCCTTATACTGCGTGCGCAACGCCATCACCGCCGTCATATCGACGTCATTGAAGGTCGTCAGCATGGCGGCGTTTTCCTGCGCTTCCTTGAGGCGGCGCGCGATCGTCTGGTGCAGGCGCGTCATCTTCACGCGCTCTTCGCGCGCGCCGGCGGGACGCGGCGGCCTCGGCGCTTCGGGCGCCTTCGCCAGCGGGGTCGCGGCGGCGCCGAGCGCGTCGCCCTTGGTGACGCGGCCGTCCTTGCCGGTCCCTATGATCGACGCCGGATCGATTCCGGTTTCGGCGACGACGCGGCGCGGCGCCGGCGACAGCGGCGCCTCCGCCTTTGCAGCAGCTGGCGCAGGCGCGGGCGCGGCTTTCGCCGGCGCTGCAGTCTTTGCGTCTTTCGCGGGAGCGGCTTTCGCCGAGGCGTCGATGGCGCCGAGCAGGCCTCCGACTTCGACGGTCGCGCCTTCGGCGACGTCGATCGAGGCGATGACGCCGGCGGCGGGCGCCGGCACTTCGACCGAGACCTTGTCGGTTTCAAGTTCGACCAGCGGCTCGTCGGCCTTCACCGCATCGCCGACTTTCTTCAGCCATTTGCCGACCGTCGCTTCCGTGACGGATTCGCCGAGCGTCGGTACGCGGATTTCAGTGGCCATGAAAATCAGTCTCCTGAGGAAAAATGGTCAGACGGTGAGGGCTTCGTTCAAGAAATCGTCGAGTTCCTGCTTGTGGCGGCTCATCAGGCCGGTCGCTGGGGAAGCGGCGGCGGCCCGGCCGACATAGCGCGCGCGTTTCGATTTCGCGCCGATCTGTTCGAGCGTCCACTCGATGTTCGGGTCCATGAACGTCCAGCCGCCCATGTTCTTCGGCTCTTCCTGGCACCAGACCATGTCGGCCTTTTTGAACCGCTGCAACTCAGCGATCATCGAATGGGCGGGATAGGGATAAAACTGTTCGACGCGCAGGAGATAGATATCGTCGACGCCGCGCTTTTCGCGCTCCTCCAGCAGGTCGTAATAGACCTTGCCCGAGCACATGACGACGCGCCTGATCTTGTCGTCGGATTTAAGCTGCACGGTCGAGCCGGGCTTCACTTCAGCGTCGTCCCAGAGCACGCGATGGAAAGACGAGCCGGGGCCCATGTCCTTCAGCGTCGAAGTCGCGCGCTTGTGGCGCAGCAGCGATTTCGGCGTCATCAGGATCAGCGGCTTGCGGAAATTGCGGCGCATCTGACGGCGCAGGATGTGGAAGTAGTTCGCCGGCGTCGTGCAGTTGGCGACCTGCATGTTGTCCTGCGCGCAGAGTTGCAAGAAGCGCTCAAGCCGCGCCGAGGAGTGTTCCGGCCCCTGCCCTTCGAAGCCGTGCGGCAACAGGCAGACAAGGCCCGACATGCGCAGCCATTTGCGCTCGCCCGACGACAAGAACTGATCGAAGATGACCTGCGCGCCGTTGGCGAAGTCGCCGAACTGCGCTTCCCACAGGACAAGGAATTTCGGATTGGCGAGCGAATAGCCGTATTCATAGCCAAGGACGGCGAATTCCGAGAGCGAGGAATCGTGCACCTCGAAGGTCATCTTCGCGCCCTTCAGATGATTGAGCGGCGTGAAGGTTTTCTCCGTCTCCTGATCGATGAAGACGGCGTGGCGCTGCGAGAAGGTGCCGCGGCGGCTGTCCTGACCTGAAAGGCGGACGCCGAAGCCGTCGAGGACGAGCGAGCCGAAGGCGAGCGCTTCCGCTGTCGCCCAGTCGATATCGACGCCCTTTTCGACGACGCTCGACCGGCGTTCGGCGAGAACGCGCGCGAGCGTCTTGTGGATGCTGAAGCCGTCCGGGGCGGTGGCGATGCGTTCGCCGATTTTTCTCAGCACATCGAGTTCAACCGCCGTTTCCCCCCGGCGGTCGTCGTCCATCGGCGGCACGAAGCCGGACCACTGACCGTCGAGCCAGTCGGCCTTGTTGGGCTTGAACGCCTCGGCGGCCTTGAACTCGCTTTCGAGGAAATCCTTGAACCGCGTTCTTTCTTCCTCGGCGACGTTCGGCGAGATCACCCCTTCGGCTTCAAGCCGCTCGGCGTAGATCGCGCGCGTCGTCTTGTGGCCGCGGATCTTCTTGTACATCAGCGGCTGCGTGAAGCTCGGTTCGTCGCCTTCATTGTGGCCGAAGCGGCGATAGCAGAACATGTCGACAACGACGTCGAGACCGAACTTCTGGCGGAACTCGGTCGCGACTTTCGAGGCGTAGACGACGGCTTCCGGGTCGTCGCCATTGCAATGGAAGATCGGCGCCTGCGCGCCTTTGGCGATGTCTGAAGGATAGGGCGAAGAGCGCGAGAATTTCGGCGCCGTCGTGAAACCGATCTGGTTGTTGACGATAAAATGGATCGTGCCGCCGGTGCGATAACCCCTCAACCCCGAAAAGCCGAGACATTCGGCGACGATCCCCTGGCCTGCGAAGGCGGCGTCGCCATGCAACAGCAAGGGAAGAACGTGCGTGCGCGGCGTTTCGATCTCGCCCGGTTCGATGCGGTCCTGTTTTGACCGGCACTTGCCGAGCACGACCGGATCGACCGCTTCGAGGTGCGACGGGTTCGCGGTCAGCGACAGGTGCACGCGGTTGCCGTCGAATTCGCGATCGGACGAGGCGCCCAGATGATATTTGACGTCGCCCGAACCGCCGACGTCGTCGGGCGTCACCGAACCGCCCTGAAATTCGTGAAAAATATGGTGATAGGGCTTGCCCATCACCGCGGCGAGAACATTGAGGCGGCCGCGATGCGGCATGCCGATGACGATTTCCTTGACGCCGAGCGCGCCGCCGCGCTTGATGATCTGCTCCAGCGCTGGAACCGTCGCCTCGCCGCCGTCGAGACCGAAGCGTTTCGTGCCGGTATATTTCGTTTGCATGAAATTCTCGAAGCCCTCGGCTTCGATCAGCTTGTTCAAGATCGCCTTCTTGCCTTCCGGCGTGAAGGAGATTTCCTTGTCCTTGCCTTCGATACGCTGCTGGATCCACGATTTCTGCTCGGGATCGGAAATGTGCATGAACTCGACGGCGAAAGTCCCGCAATAGGTGCGTTGCAGGATGTCGATGATTTCACGCATCGTCGCGGTTTCAAGCCCGAGGACATGATCGATGAAAATCGGCCGGTCCATGTCGGCGGGCGTAAATCCGTAGGTGGCGGGATCGAGCTCGGAGTGAAGTTTCTTTTTCGTCTGACGCAGAGGATCGAGATCGGCGATCAGGTGCCCGCGGATGCGGTAGGCGCGGATCAGCATCAGCGCGCTCAAGGAATCGCGCGTCTCGCGCCGGACGCCGGCGCCGTCGAGGGCCGGTTTGCGCGTTTCGATTTTCGCCTGCACCGCTTTTTCAACGACCGGCCAATCCCCGTCGAGGAGCGCGATCGCTTCGCTGCGCTCGCGCGGCGGCCAGTCGTCGCGCCGCCAGCTTGGGCCGTCGGCGTTGCGTCGGGCGGTCTCGACGCTGTCGCCGAGGCCCGAAAAATAGGCGCGCCAGTCAGCGCTCACCGAGGCCGGGTTCGCGGCGTAGCGCGCCTCCAACGCTTCGACATAGGCGGCGTTCGCGCCCGAAGCGAAGGAGAGATCGGCGGGCGCGCCCGCAGTCGAGGAGATCCCGCCCGAAGGAGCGGGTTGGGGAGGAACATCGCCGTCTTTGGCCATCGGGGTGGTCCGGATTACCTTCCGGCGCGGCTGAAACGCGCGCCTCGCGGGGGGTTACATACGCCAGCCGGCCGAGGTTTCAATGGCCTTGGCGGCTCACTGGCGTAGCCGCAACCGCCTTTATTTTTTGAGAACTTCCAGCAGCGTCCGGCCCATCGCCGCCGGCGTCGGAGAGACCGCGATCCCGGCCCGCTTCATGGCGTCGATTTTGGCGGCGGCGGTATCGTTCGCCCCCGAAACGAGCGCGCCAGCATGGCCCATCCGCCGGCCCGGCGGCGCGGTGACCCCGGCGATGAATCCGACGGTCGGTTTCTTGACGCGGTTGCCCGCAAGGAACGCCGCCGCGTCGGCTTCGGCCGATCCGCCGATTTCGCCGATCATGATAATTGAATGGGTGTCATCGTCCGCGAGGAACATTTCAAGCACTTCGATGAAGTCGGTTCCCTTCACCGGATCGCCCCCGATGCCGACGCAGGTCGACTGGCCGAGCCCCGCCATGGTCGTCTGGTGGACCGCCTCATAGGTCAGCGTCCCCGAGCGGGAGACGATGCCGACATGGCCGTCGCGGTGGATATGGCCGGGCATGATGCCGATCTTGCATTCGCCGGGGGTGATGACGCCGGGGCAATTCGGGCCGATGAGGCGCGACTTCGCGCCGTCGAGCGCGCGCTTCACCTTCACCATGTCGGCGACCGGAATGCCTTCGGTGATGCAGACGATGAGCGGGATTTCAGCGTCGATCGCTTCAAGAATCGAATCGGCCGCGAACGCGGGCGGCACATAGATGACGCTGGCGTCCGCGCCATATTTGTCGCGCGCCTCGGCGACGGTGTCGCAGACCGGCAGGACCATGCCGTTCCCGCCCCAGGTCGAGCCGCCCTTGCCGGGCGTCACGCCCGCCGTCATGCGGGTGCCGTAGGCCATCGCCTGTTCGGTGTGGAACGTGCCCTGCGAGCCGGTGAGGCCCTGGCAGATCACGCGGGTCGATTTGTCGACGAGAATGGACATGGCGTGCGCTTTTCCGAGGTATGGACGCGAGGTCTTTAACGGCGATGGTCGGCCGGGGCAACGGTCCCGCCGCATCGGCCGGCTTACAATATCGGGAGGTCGCTCCGCGTCAGTCGTGTCACCTTGTCGCCGGTGTTGCGCGTCCCGGCGTCCTCGACCAGCATCACCCAACACTCCTCCCCGGCGACCGGCATGTGCTCGACATTGGCCGGGACGACGATCATGTCGCCCTCCTCCATCGCGACATCATGATCGCGAAAGCGCATGACGAAGCGCCCTTTGACGACGAAAAAGAGTTCATCAACGCCGTCATGAAAATGCCAGTCGAAGCTCCCCTCGATTTTCGCCAGCCGCACCTCCTGCGAATTGACGCGCGCGGCGATGTGCGGCGACCATGGTTCGGGAATGCGATCGAACGCGGCGGGGATGTTGAGTTTTTTGATTTCAGCCATTTGCTCTTTCTTCCCACATCCCGGCCGCTCTATCCGTCATCCCGGATGCTGCGCGGCATGAAATGACGCGCTGCCGGTCCGGGATCGGTTGCAGCGGAGGGCTTCTTCGCCTCTCGTGATCCCGGACCAGCATTGCATCACTTCGTGCTGCAATGCATCCGGGATGACGCTTCCTATTTCCGCGCCGGCTTCACCTTCTCGAACGCCGTCACGCGATCAATATATTCCGGCGGCAGGGGCGCCGTGTCGCGCGATCCCTTCTTCACATAGATATAGGTGAGCTTGCCGACATTGAGACATTCGTCCCCGCGAAAGACCGCCGCCGCGACATCCATCGACTTCGTTCCGAGCCGCGCCGCGCGAACGCCGATCTCAAGCTGATCGTCAAACAGCGCCGAGCCCTTGAAGTCGCATTCGGCATGCGCGGTGAGAAATTCCGGCGCGACATCCCAGCTCGGATAGCCGAGCGCGCGCGTCCATTCCCAGATCGCGATATCGTAATAGAGGAAATAATTGACGTTAAAGACGATCCCCTGCGCATCGCACTCGGACCAGCGCACGCGAAGAGGATGGAGGAAGGCGAAGTCGGCGCGGGAGGTCATTCCACCACCGATGAAATGCGCTCAAGCAACATCATATTATCGGGACCTGCGACGTAAAGTCTGAATCCATCCTGAAGGACCGTCTTGTCATCTGTGTCCCACGTCCAGAGCCATGAATAATGACCGCCGCTCTCTTCTTTTTTTCCGGCAGCATCGTGACCGCAGAAATTCGTCGTCCACTCATAGAGATCTTGTTCGTAAATCTCAGTGAGCCAAACCCGCCTAGTCCGGAAAACGACGACCCGGTCGCGTTCGCTGGGGTGCAGAGTCGACGCCCGCGAAAGCACAAGAAACGGGGCATTCGAAAACCCGCTCGTCCAAGCCGTGATATCCTCAATCGGAACCTTGCTCTTTGGGACCATGAAGTCGATGACTGACACGTCATCCAAAACGGCGCAACCAACCGACAAAACTGAAGATTCGATCTCAGCATAGTCTCTCGGACCGCCGCCGAAAAAAACAGCGAGCACGTCAGTCAGAGATGACTCCACCGGCGCGCCTTCACTCACTACCCCACCGCCTTCACGATCTTCTTCGCCGCGTCCTCCAAATCGTCCGCCGGGGTGATGGCGAGGCCGCTCTCCGCCAGAATCTTTTTGCCGAGTTCGACATTGGTGCCTTCTAGCCGCACGACCAGCGGCACCTTCAAACCAACCACATTTACCGCGGCGATGATGCCTTCCGCGATGACGTCGCAGCGCATGATGCCGCCGAAAATGTTGACCAAAATGCCTTTGACGTTCGGGTCGGAGGTGATGATCTTGAAGGCTTCGGTCACTTTTTCCTTCGTCGCGCCGCCGCCGACATCGAGGAAGTTCGCGGGCTCGGCGCCGTAATGCTTGATGATGTCCATGGTCGACATCGCGAGCCCCGCGCCGTTCACCATGCAGCCGATCGAGCCGTCGAGCTTCACATAGGAAAGATCGAATTCCTTCGCCTGACGCTCATAGGGGTCTTCTTCCGTTTCATCGCGCAACGCCGCGACATCGGCATGGCGGAAGATCGCGTTGTCGTCGAAGCCGATCTTGGCGTCGAGCACCTTGAGATTTCCGTCCCTGGTGACGATCAGCGGATTGACCTCCAGCATCGCCATATCCTTGTCGACGAACGCTTTGTAGAGCTGGCCGACGAGCTTGCCGCACTGTTTGGCGAGATCGCCGGAGAGCGCCAGCGCCTTGGCGATGCGCCGTCCGTGATGCGGCATGATCCCGGTGGCGGGGTCGATGTGAACGCGGGCGATCTTCTCCGGCGTTTCGGCCGCGACTTCCTCGATGTTCATGCCGCCCTCGGTCGAGACGATGAACGCGATGCGGGATTTTTCCCGATCGACCAGCATCGAGAGGTAAAGCTCGCGCGCGATGTCGCTGCCGTCTTCGATATAGATGCGATTGACCTGCTTGCCGGCCTCGCCCGTCTGTTTCGTCACCAGCGTCGCGCCAAGCATCTGTTTGGTGAAGTCGGCGGCTTCCTTCGGCGATTTGGCGAGGCGGACGCCGCCTTTTTCACCGGCGGACGCTTCCTTGAACTTGCCCTTGCCGCGCCCGCCCGCGTGGATCTGCGCCTTGACGACATAGAGGGGACCCGGAAGCGTCGCGGCGGCGGCCTCAGCGGCGGCGGCGTCGAGGACCGCGACGCCCTTCGACACGGGAACCCCGAAGGATTTCAGAAGCTCTTTGGCCTGGTATTCGTGGATGTTCATCGGAGACTCCGGCTGCGGGCGGCGAAGAACCCCGCTTAGCGCGGGCCATGGCGCGTCGCAACAACCGGCGACGCCGGGGCGATCACAGCCTTATTCCGCCGCTTGTGAATCGGCGATCCGCCCGGCGCCTGCTAGGTTCGCTCGAAAACCGATAAGAAGAAGGAGGAACCGATGCGTCCCGCCCTTGCCTTGATCTTGCGAGCCGCCCTATCGGTCGCCGCCGTCGCCGTCGCCGCGACCGGCGCGCTGGCCCAGACGACGATGGCGCAGACACCGCCGGCGCCGACCGCCGAGCTTGGCCCCCGGATCGGGACTCCGATCCCCCATTCCCTCGCCGCCGTCGATCAGTCGGGCGCCGCCCGCGATTTCGAGGCGCTGACCGGCCCCAACGGCATGGCGCTCTATTTCATCCGCTCGGTCGATTGGTGTCCCTATTGCAAGAACCAGACGCTGACCGTCGACGCAGCGCGCCGGGAATTTGAAAAACGCGGGGTCTCGGTCGTCTTCGTCAGCTATGACGCGCACGAGGTTCAATCGGCGTTCGCCAAGCTGCGCGACGTCAAGGTCACGCTCCTCTCCGATCCGAAGTCCGAGATCATCGACGCGTTCGGCCTTCGCAATCAGACCCACAAGGACGGGCGCTTCGCCGGCATCCCACATCCGGCGGTCTTCTACGTCAAGCCGGACGGCGTCATCGCGGCGAAGCTTTATGAGGAAGATTATCTGACGAACGACAAAAGCTACCGGCAGCGCCCTGAGGTCGCCGCCGTTCTCGAAGCGATCGATCATTCCCGCTGAAAAAATTCCGCCGCCGGCTCCAACAGGGAGGAGAAGCCGGCGGCGTTCCAGCCGTCAATGATGGGAAGGGAAACGGCTGAATTTCGTTAGAACCTCATGCCGAAGCCGACGCCGAACACGATCGGATCGATCTGGACATCGACGGTGTTGATCGAACCCGCAGTGTCGAGCGTCGCCGTGGTGTCGATGTCGATATATTTGACGTCGAGATTCAGGAAGACCCGTTCGGTGATGTCGAAGTCGATGCCGGCCTGCACCGCCCAGCCGAAGCTGTCGTCGAGGGAGACGTCCGTCGCGCCGCCGAGCGCGGTATCAAGGCTCGCTTTCGAATCCTCGCTGTAAAAGATCGTCCAGTTGACGCCGGCGCCGACATAAGGACGAATTTTCGCGTTCGGCATGAAATGATATTGCAGCGTCAAGGTTGGCGGCAGCGCCATGGTGTCGGCGATCTCGTTCAGGCCCGAAAGCGCGCCGGCGCCCGAAATGTCGTGCGGGCTGGTCGCGAGGATCAGTTCCGCCGCGATGTTGTTGGTGAAAAAGTAAGTGAAATCGAGTTCCGGCACGATGGCGTCTTCGACCGTCACCGACCCGGTCGGAACCGCCGGCAGAACCGGCCCTGAATCGTCCTGCGGCGCGACGTAAATGCCGCGTAAGCGGACAAGCCAATCGCCCTGTTCGGCGTAAGCGGGCGTCGCCAGTCCGGCGGCAATGGTGGCGGCGGCGGCGGCGGTGATAAGAAGTGAGCGCATTTGCAATCCCCTGCTGGCTGTTACTTCGCCGCCTGTCTACGCCGCACTGCGGCAGGGAATTTGATCAGGATCAGATTTCACCCAAAGCGTCGTGTACGAAATGTCGCAGGGGTCAGGCGGGTTCGATCAGGTCCCATTTGACGCCGTAAAGATCTTTGAACACCGCAACTTTGCCGTAGGGCTCGCGCCGCGGCGATTCGAGAAACTCGACGCCTTTTTTCGTCATCTTGGCGTGGTCGCGCTCGAAATCCTTGGTTTCAAGAAACAGGAAGACACGCCCGCCGGACTGGTCGCCGATGCGCGCCGCCTGTTCGGCGCCCGCGGCCTTCGCGAGGAGCAGCGCGGCGCCGCCGCCCGCGGGCGCAACGACGACCCATCGTTTGCCATTCCCGAGATTGACATCTTCGATCGCCGCGAAGCCGAGCTTTTCGACGAACCAGTTTTTCGCTTCATCGTAATCGCGGACGAGATAGGCGAGCTTTGCAATTTTCATGGAGCGCGGCCGCCGGTCACCGGTTGGCGGCGACTTTCTCCGCCTGGCGCAGCGCGCGCAACAGATTGCCGCCTGCGAGCTTGGCGATGTCGGCGTCGCTCCATCCGCGCCGCATCAGCTCCGCGAAAAGGGCGGGATAAGTTTCGACGCCTTCAAGCCCCGCGGGCCCGTTCGGAATGCCGTCGAAATCCGACCCGATGCCGACATGGTCGACGCCAGCGACATTGCGGATATGTTCGATATGATCGGCGACTTGCGCCAGCGTCGCCTGCGGCGCGGGGTTTGACGCGACCCACGCTTCAAGGCCCGCTTTAGCGGCGGCCGGATCGCCGAGGGAGAGCGCTTTCTGGCGCGCCTCTTCCGCATCCTTATTTGCGCTCCACTGCCGCAATTCTTCCGAGACGAAAGCCGGCGCGAAATTCACCATGACCACGCCGCCATTTTTGCGAACAAGCTTCAGCACATCGTCAGGGACGTTGCGCGGATGACCGTCGATCGCCATCGCCGAAGAATGGGAGAAGATGACCGGCGCTTTCGAAACGCGCAGCGCATCCTTCATCGACAAGGCGCTGGTGTGTGAAAGATCGACCAGCATGCCGATGCGGTTCATTTCCGCCACGATCTGCTCGCCCAAGGGGCTAAGGCCTCCATGTTGCGGGGCATCGGTCGCGCTATCGACCCAGGACGTCGTCTTCCAGTGGCAGAGCGTCATATAGAGAACGCCGGAATTGCGGAATTCGCGCAGCACGCCGAGCTTGCCGTTGATCGCCTCGCCCCCTTCCATGCCGAACATCGACGCGATGCGCCCCGATTTGTGGATGCGCTCGATATCGTCGGCGCTGTCGGCGAATTCAAAAACGGCCGGATAGTCGGCGACAAACCGGCGGACGATATCCATCTGGACACGAACCGCTTCGCCGGAGACGGCGCCTTCCAGATCGGCCGGAACATAAACCGACCAGAACTGTCCGCCAACGCGCCCCTCGCGCAGGCGGGGAATGTCGGTGTGCAGCGGATGCGACAGGCCGCGCGTGTCCTTCATCAGATCCACCTTCGACGGATCGCCGCCGTAGTTTTCGGTGATCTGCTCGGCGAGGTCGTTGTGACCGTCGATCAGCGGCGTCTCGGCGAGGATGCGGTCGATGCGCGCCTGATATTCAGGGGCGACGCCCGCCTGGGCGAAGGTTGGCGAGGCCAGCAGCGCCAGCGAAAGGCCGAGAGCTTTTTTCATGACAGTTCCTGATGATGCGTTCGCCGACTGTATCGCAGTCGGCGCCGATAGCCACCCCGTCGCCGCGGCGCGCTCAAATCTCTTGCCGCACGATGGTCAGCCGCGCGTCGCCGCCTTGAATGGGAACCGCCCAGTCCGGACGGGCCGCCTGCAACCCAGCGCCCTCCGGTCCAGGGCCGCGCCTGACACCGATGATCGTCCATTGCGCCGGCGCCAGGCCGAGCGTCGCCTTGATGGAAAAATCCGCACAGGCGCGCCCCGCGCAGCGAATGAGTCGCTCGCCCTTGCCGACGAAATCTGATGTCTCGCCGCCGGCCGAAACCGAAACCACATTCGCCGCCTCCGGCGCGATCAGAACGATTTCATCAGCGCCGCCGGCGGAAAAGCGCATCGACAAGCTTCGTCCGGCATCGTCCTTCATCGCCGACACGATTTCGATGCCGACCGGCTGACCGTCATCCGCGGGCGCCGGCGCGATCCAGCGCTCGCCCTTGAGACCGGCGATCTCGCCTTCGCGGAATGGCGCCAGCGCCGCCATGCTCGCAGGCGGGCGATCGCCGGTCGGCGTCAGGCTCCAGTA
>MEMM01000097.1:18010-48230 GCA_001767925.1 Alphaproteobacteria bacterium RIFCSPHIGHO2_12_FULL_63_12 | reverse complement strand
TGCGCTCGCTCCTCCACCTGCCGCTCGATCCCTCCTGCCGGTTCATTCGCCTCGTGCTGGCCGAAAAAGGCCTCGCCGCGCGTTTTGTCGAAACCTCGCCCTTTGCGCGCGACAGCGATCTCGCGCAGGCCAATCCGGCGATGACGATTCCGGTCCTGATCGACGAGCCGCCGACCGGCGGCGAGATCGCGGTCGCGCCGGCGCTGGCGATCGCGGAATATCTCGAGGAAGTCTGCCGCGAGCCGGCGCTCTACCCGGCGACCTCTGCGGGAAGAGCCGAGACTAGGCGCCTCGCGCACTGGTTCGACGACAAATTCGAAACGGACGTCGCCGCGCTCGTCGTCCGCCGGCGTATCGACGGCGGGGCGCAGGCGCGGCGGTGGGGCGAGCCGGAGCCTTTACGCGCCGCCGCCGAGGCGCTCGCCTGGCATCTCGATTATCTAAGCTTCCTACTTGAACGCCGCGCCTTCCTCGCCGGCGACCGGCTGACCGTCGCCGACCTCTACGGCGCGGCGCATCTTTCGGTTCAGGACTATTTCGGCCTTGTTCCGTGGGCGGATTTTCCGGACGCGAAGACTTGGTATCAGCGCATGAAATCGCGCCCGTCGATGCGGCCGCTGCTCGCCGACCGCTTCGACGGCGCGCCGCCGGCGGCGCATTACGCCGATCTGGATTTTTGATCCGTGGGAGAGTCCGCCGCCAGCCGCGCGGCCGACATCAAGGCGCGCGCGATCGCGGGCGGCTTTGACGCCGTCGCGATCGTCGGCGCCGACGCGATCCCGCAGGCGCCGGCGCGCCTTCGCGAATTTCTCGACGAGGGACGGCAGGGCGCAATGGACTGGATGGCGACGCGCGCCGAGGAGCGCGGCGACCCGCGTCGCCTCTGGGGCGATGTGCGATCGATCGTGATGCTCGGCGTCAATTACGGCCCGGACGACGATCCGCTGGCGCAACTTTCAGACAAATCCACCGGCGCCATCTCGGTTTATGCCCGCGGCCGCGATTATCACGACGTCGTCAAAAAGAAGCTCAAAGCCCTCGCCGGCGCGATCGCGCGCGATTACGCCTGCGAGGTCAAGGTTTTCGTCGATACCGCGCCGGTGATGGAAAAGCCGCTCGCCGCGGCGGCGGGGATCGGCTGGCAGGGAAAACACACCAACCTCGTCAGCCGGGAATTCGGGTCGTGGCTGTTTCTCGGCGCGGTTTTCACCACCCTCGACCTTGCGCCGGATGCGGCCGAGGGCGATCATTGCGGCGCGTGCCGGCGCTGTCTCGACATTTGCCCGACGGCGGCGTTTGCAGCGCCCTACCGGCTCGATGCGCGGCGCTGCATTTCCTATCTGACGATCGAATTGAAGTCGCAAATTCCGGTCGAATTTCGCAAGGCGATCGGCAATCGCATATACGGCTGCGACGACTGTTTGGCGGTGTGCCCGTGGAACAAATTCGCGCAAGCTGCAAGCGACGCGCAGCTCGCCGCGCACGATGAATTGCGGGCGCCGTCCCTTGCCGCGCTCGCCGCGCTTGATGACGCGGGTTTTCGCGCGCTGTTCGCCGGAACGCCGGTCAAGCGCCTCGGACGCGACCGCTTTGTGCGCAATGTGCTGATCGCGATCGGAAACTCCGGCGACGCGGATCTCGCGCCGTCGGCGATGGCGCTCCTCGGCGACGCGGCGGGCGTGGTGCGCGGGGCGGCGGTGTGGGCGCTGTCGCAACTTACGGACGCCGCCGCCTTCGCGGGTCTCAGAGACGACTACGCCGGGAACGAAACCGATCCCGGCGTTATCGAGGAATGGGCGCGCGCTTCCTAGCGCGGCTTGGGTCTAGATATCGACCGTCACCGTCACCTGCGCCTTGGTGATGTCGCCGTTCGAATCCTGCACGAAATAATAGAAGACGTCGTCGCCGGAAAAGCCGGGATCGGCGAAATAGCTGACGGTGCCGTCGCTGTTGGCGACGACGTGGCCGTGCTGCGAAAACAGCCCGTCGAGATGAATGGCGTCGCCGTCGGGGTCCTTGTCGTTCGCAAGGACGTCGATGACGACCGAGTGGCCTTGCGTCACGCTTGCGGTGTCGTCCTGCGCAATCGGCGCGCGGCTGTTCTGGTTGAGAACGCCATTATTCACTGGATCGATGCGGGTGAAACCGCCGGCTTTCAGAACATAGCTTGTCGGAATTTCGACGAAGACGCCGACCTTGATGACGTCGCCGGTCGCGCGGTCCGAATAATATTCCTCGATCAGCGCGACGCGGCGGCCGTCGGTCGTCGTCCAGTAGCCGTTCTGTTCGATCGACCCCCTTAACTCCGCCTTGCCGATGTAATCGGGGTCCCAGGGCTTGTATCCCGCGGTCTGGCCGATCGAGTCGGTCTTGGTTCCCAGAAGATTGTAGACGCTGTTCACCTGGGTGATGTGGGTTTCAGCGTATGCTGACTGGTAATCGAGCTGGCCGGGCGTCAGATCCGCCGCGGTCAGGAATTTGTCGCCGGCGGTCGGGTTGGTGAAGTCCCAGGTCGCGCCTTTGACGTTGAGGTCGATATAGACGTACTCCCACTGATCGAGCGCGTTCATGAAGTCGAACTGGTTGAGCGCGGTCTTCGCCTGACGCACGCCCGTGTAGAAGCCTTCGATATTCCCGCCATTGACGACCACATCGAACACATTGTTGGCGAGGTCGAGGCCGATCGTGTATTTCAATCCGATGCCGGCGCTGTCTGTCGCGACAAAGTCGATATTCTTGAAGGTGTAATGGCCGGTATATTGAATCGCCGCGCCGGACTTCACCTCCCAGGCGAGAAAGCTGTCGATCACCGATCTAAGATCGCTGTCCTGCTTCGGATTGGCCTTGACGATTTCGAGGCCCATTTCCGATGCGATGGTTTCATTGTTGAGGAAGATCGAAATGTTCGGCGTGTTCGATCCGACGCCGTCAAGATAGCGAAGCGCGTCCGCCAGCGGCGCGCCGTCCGGATCGACCGGGATTTCAGCCCCGCTCGGCGCGCGGTGAAAATAGGTGAAGCCGCCGCCGCTCGGAACGCCCGCCGCGACATTGTCGACCGCGTCGACGAGACGCCCTTGAAACCAGAAGCCGGTGCCGGTCCGTCCGAGATCGAACGCGCCGACGTCGCTGCCGTCCTTGGTGATATGATTGACGCCCAGCGACTTGATGGCGATGTTGTGGTCCCAGCGCCCGATCTCGTTTCCGGTCTCCGCGACGAAGGCGGCGCCGAAGACGTCATAGGCGGCGTTGTCGGACATGATCGCATTGGAATCGTGCTGCACGAAGCCCCAGCCCGGCGCACCCCAGACGGCGTTTCCTTCGATGATCGCCGGATGCGACGGGTCGCCGACGCCGGTGTGGTGGAGGTGAAGCGAATAGCGCGCCTTCACATTGGTGTCTGAATCCGTCGTGGACAATGTCGCGGCGTCGAAGGACCGCACGGATTTGTCGGTGCGGCCGAGTTCGTAGAATTCCGCGTATTTGACCGTCACGTCGTCGGACATGCCGAACATGACGTGGCCGCGCTGGTGCACGTTCGTCGCCTCGCCGCCTTCGCTCTCGAAGACGATATTGCGCGAATAATTGGCGACGTAGGCTTTAAGGTCGGCTCTGGCGCCTTCGTGATTATAGGCGAGCGGATGATCGAAGGTGATGACATTGCCGTTGATCGCCGTGATGATCAGCTCTTCATCCTGTGTCGGCGTGGTGATCGGCGCGTCTTTCGCCGTTCCGGCCGTCGACACGAGATGGGTGCCGGTGAGAACGAGTTTGTCGCCGACCTGCCAGCCGTCCGGCGGACTTTCGAGCGTCAGCGACGTGTCGCCCTTCATCGGATCGACGGCGACCTTCAGGAAGGTCTCTTTTTCGGCGCCGTGAATGTCGACCGCGCCGTGCGAGATGAGGCCGCGCGAGAGCAGCATCGGGTCCCATACCGTGTTGATCGGACCGTTGTCGGCGAACGAGATGACCGTGCTGACATTGGCGTCGACCGGATTTGCTTCCGTGCCGATCGTCAACACGCCGGTATGGGTGACGACAAAAGTGTCGACTTCCATGAAGGTGTCGACATCGGTCGCGAAATCGATCTCGCCGTCGACTCGCACGGTGAAGATCGACGCCGGGCTCTTGCCGTCATAATCGACGGTGACGCCCTGCGGGATCAGCACTTTCGCGCCGTCGCCGGGCACTTGATGATTGGCCCAGGTGTTGGGGTCGAACCACGATCCGTCGGTCACCGCGACATGGGTCGCGGCCGACGCCGGAACGAGATTCATCAGCGCGGCGTGCTCCTTCATCATCGCCGGGTCCATCGGCATCGGGCCAGTCGGATCGGTCGGATCAGTCGGAACGGTCGGGTCCGTCGGATCGGTCGGGTCCGGCGCCGGTTTGTGGCCCGTATGTCCGCCCGAACCCTTGCCGCCGCTCGTCGTCTTGTCGGTCGCGACATCTTCGATGACATGGCCATGTCCGCCGGTCGAGACGGCGGCGGTCAGGATCTGCGCGCCGCCCGTCGAAAGTTCGGTCGCGTCGTCATGCGCGTGCGAGCCGGCGCCGTCGCGCGGCGAAAAGCGCGGTTCGAAGCCGCGATGCCCGCCATGACCGTCACGAGAAAATGCGGTCTGCATGCGATCGCCATCGTCGAGCGCATGGGCTGAATGACGAAACCCGCCGGTCGCGCTGAAACCGGCGTGAGAGGCGTGCGAAAAATCTCCGCCTGAGGCGCCGCCGTCATGCTCGAAGCGCGCATGCGACCGGTTGGCGGCGTCAAAATGCGCGCGACCGGTGCAGATGCGGACATTTCGGAGCCAGCTGAGTTCGTCGCGCGCGCGGGCAAAATCCTCCGCAGCCTGAGCATCCTGCGCAAATTGCGAGCCGAGAAGCGCGGCGACCAGCGCCGATCCGGCGACTTCCGATTTTCCGGCGAGCTTCGCCGGTTTGCGGCGCCGCGCGGCGGGCGCGTTGGCGGTTTTGGCGGCGGCGAGAAAATCCTGGAGATCGACCGACGGCTCCGGGATCAGATGGGAGAAGTTCGAAACGCTGGACGACATATGTCTTACTCAACCCTTGCTGGCGTCATTTGCGGCGACGCTCGACGCGCTGCTTCCCTTCAGCGCCTTCGCATCGTCGCCACGCAAAGATGAACACGAGAACTCATAAGCGGCGGCTGACGGCGTGGTTAAAAGCCGAGATTTTCGGTTAACGATTGAGTAGAGCGGGTTTTCGCTTCGGTAATGATTGGCGGAATCGGCTGATTTCCGACGGGCGAAATCGGTTAACGCAGGGCGGATGATGCGTTCATCGATGACCGGTGTCGCACAACGCTGGAAACCCCGTTCTTGACGAAGAAAAATCGCCATTTGCGAAAGGACGGCGCCGGCGTTTTCAAACCTTGCGTCGCGCGCGAAAGATTAACCGCGAGCGGCGACCGGCGTCGTTCTGCGCCAAATCGGGAAAATTCCGGCGCCCGTCGCGTGCGGCCCGCCGACGCATTCGCCGCACTTATCCATTAATTCATCTGGAGGTCGCGCGCCCTGTTCAGCGCCGCGATCATTTATATTCGAACAGCCCGGACTTGCGGCCCTGAAGGCGCCCGAGATGGAATTTGAGCGCGCCCGCGGCTTCCGCGAATTTTCCAAGAACGGTCAGCGCGGCCCACGGCGCGGCGAGATCGCCAAGACGCTGTCTGCTCGAAAAATAAAGGCGCAGCATCTGCGCGGGATAGAGAGCGAGGGGCGCGAGAAAGGCCGGCCCGAAAAACAGCGCCGAGAACAGCGAGAGCGGCGCGATCGCCGACCAGAGAAGCGCGCGCCGGGTCTCGCGCGCCCAGATCCGCTGCGGCGATCCCCGATGCAGGGCGGAGACTTCGGCATAGGCGTGTCCGGCGCGTTTGGCGCGCGTCCACCACTGGCTGAATTTCGTCATTGCGGCGTCGTGGACGGTCATCTCCTCGTCAAGGCGCCAGATTTTGCAGCCGCGCGCGCGAAGCCTGACGCACAGCTCAGGCTCTTCGCCGGCGACGAGGCCGTCATTGTAAAATCCGGCGTCGATCAACGCCTCGACGCGGATCAGCGCATCGCCGCCGCAGGCGAGCGCTTCTCCGACCGGCGTCTCCCATTCGAGATCGCATAGCCGGTTGTAGAGAGATTTTTCCGGAAACCGCTCGCGCCGCCGACCGCAGGCGACCGCGACATCGGGATGGCTGTCGAGAAACGCGCGCGCGCGCGTGATCCAGCCGTCCGCCAGCACGCAATCGCCGTCGATGAATTGAATATAGCGCGGGGCTTTATCATCGATGAGCTGGCGTGCGCCGGCGTTGCGCGCGCGCGCCGCGGTGAAGGGAATGGTCATGTCGAGCGCGACGACGCGCGCGCCGAGATGCGCGGCGGCGGCGGCGCTGTCGTCGGTCGATCCTGAATCGACATAGACCATGTCGCCGGCGCCGGACGCCGGCAGCGATCGAAGGCAGGCGATCAGCCGCTCGCCTTCATTGCGTCCGATCGCGACAAATCCGACCGCGGCGTCGCTCATTCGCCGCCCCGGTCGGTGCGCGTCCAGCGTTTGGCCGAGCGCCGCCCTTCATCGCCATAGACGCGCGCCTTGCCGAGGATATAGGCGCCAAGACCCTTCAGCGCGCGCGGCGGCAGGACCTCGCGACCGAAGGCGAACCAGCCGAGCGCGACGGCGCCGGCGAACAGGGCGAGCGCCCACAGGCTGATCTTGAACGCGCCGGCGGCGCCGAACAGCGCCGCGACCGCGCTCAGCAAAACGACGCCCGCGATCAACGCCCCGAGCAGCGTCAGCGGCGGGATCGCCAGATCGAACGCCATCGCCAGCGATTTGCCGTCGCCTTTCAACCCTTTCAGGAAAAGCCGCGGCCCCATCCGCGCCGCCATGCGCAAGGACCCGTGCTCCCAGCGCGCGCGCTGCGTTGTCGCGCCGACGTCGGAGCGGGGAAGCTCACTGGTCACCACTGCGCCGAGATCGAGAAAGGGCGGCGCGCCGGCTTCGATCATCCGGATCGTCAGGCCGAGGTCTTCGACGATTTCGCCGCTCGCCAGCGGCGTCGCGCTGATCAGACTCCAGGGAAACGCCATGCCGGAGCCGGTCAGCCGGGTCGCACCCGCGAGTTGCTGCAGGCCGCTCATGCGCACGCGGTTCATGAACAGCCAGGCGAAGGCGGAAACCGACGCCTTGAGGCCGGCGCCCGCGGGCGGCGTCATCAGGTAAAGCGCCTGAACCGGGCGCTGCAAATAATCGGCGCGCGCGGCGAGGCGCGCGATCGCGCCGGGCGCCGGCCGGCAATCGGCGTCGATGAAGACGATGGCGTCGGGCGGCGACTGGCGCAAATGATCGACGCCGAATTGCAGCGCATAGCCTTTGCCGCATTTCGATTTGTCTTGGCGCTCGATCGCATCGGCGCCGGCGGGACGCGCGAGCGCCGCCGTATCGTCGTCGCAATTGTCGGCGACGACGATGATGCGGTCGACATCGCGCAGCTCGGCGCGCACCGCAGCGACGGTGGCGGCGACGATTTCCTGTTCATTATGCGCCGGAATGACCACGCCGATGCGGCCGCGCGGGCGCTGCGCGTTGAACGGCGCGCTTTTGACGCCAAGCGCGGCGATCACTTCCAGAAAGAGAAAGAGCGAAACGATGAGCGCGGCAAACGCCGCCAGCGTCAGCAACGTATAAAGGAGCGACAACATCAGCGGCGCGCCTCGCCGGCGACTTCCTCGAAAATCGCCAACAACGCGCCGGCGATGTCGTCGATGTCATGGCGCTCGATCGCGCGCTGCTTTCCGGCGCGGCCCATTTCGGCAAGTCGCGCCGGCGTCGCTGCTATCGCCGCCATCATCGCATCCGCGAGTTTTCGCGCGTCGCCCGCCGGGGTGAGCCAGCCGGTCTCGCCGGGAAGGACCAGCTCGGGGATGCCGGCGACAAAGGTGCTGATGACCGGACGCGACAAAAGCATCGCCTCCATGATCGAAACCGGCAGGCCTTCGGCGTAGCTTGGCAGCACGAAAGCCCGCGCGGCCTGAATTTGCGCGCGCACCTCGGCCGGGGTTTTCCATCCGGCGAGCTCGACCTCGTCCTTCAGATCGCGCGCCGCGATCATCGCTTCGATCGCGCCGCGCATGTCGCCGTCGCCAACGAGGACGAGATGGAATTTTCCGCCCCGGCGCTTCACCTCCGCCGCCGCTTCAATCAGCGTCAGCTGGCCCTTTTGTTCGCACAAGCGCCCGACACAAACGAAGCGCGCGACGGACGAGGACGGCGGCGGCGTCTCGGCGCCGTCGTAAAAAGATTTCTCGACGCCGCACGGAACAATCCTGAGGCGCTCCCAATAGTCCGGCGACACGAGACGGCGCAGCTGGCTCATGCCGTAACTCGACACCGCGGCGACAAACGACGCCGCCATGATTTTTTGCGGCAAGGCGATCAGCTGCGGCTTGTCGAACTCTTCGGGCCCGTGAACCGTCAGGCTGAACGCGCCTCCATTGATGCGCGCGGCCAGCATCGCAACCGTCGCCGAATTGGTGCCGAAATGCGCGTGCACATGCGCGATCCCGTCGCGCCGCAGCCAGCTGGCGAGCGCCAACGCTTCGGCGGCGTAAAAGACATGCCGGAGCAGGCCGGAGTCGGAGCAGGCGCCCATTTGCACGGCGTCGATCATCGCCCGCAGCGATCCGAGCGGCCGCGCCGCAAGGCTTTCAAGGATCGCGGCGGCGAGCTTGAGCGGCGGCGCGCCAACGATGCGGCGCGTCTTTTCCGCTTCGCGGCGATCTTCTTCGGCGATCGCGCCCTGCTCGGACGCCCTGATCGAAAAGCGCGCGATCTTCGCGCCCCGGCGTTCCAGCGCTTCGATTTCGCGCCGGATGAACGAATGGCTGATCGAGGGATAGCGATTGACGAGGTAGGCGAGTTTCATGTCGGCGCCTCCTCCGGCCGCCGCGCTGGGCCCGCGTCAGGCGAGCGCTTTGCGCGGCTCAGCGCTCTTGCGGGCCGAAAACCAGTAACGCGACACGCCTGCATATTCGTAAAAATGCCGTAGGGTCGCGGCGGCGGCGGCGGTCCAGGACGAAGCGCTGAAGAGGCCGCGCCGCGCCGCGCCGGCCGCGATCTTCAGCGCGTAAATGAGCGCGCCTGCCGCGAGGATGCTGAGACCGAAAATCACCGGGTTGACGCCGTTCGACATCGCCAGCATGGCGCCGCCGCCGGCGAGCGCCGACAGCGTCACCGCGACCGGAAAAACCGCGCCCCACATCACGGCGCGCGCCTGCTCGGCGGCGCAATAGCGCTCCGGCGCGCCGCCATGCAGCGCCGCGCCCGCGGCGTAAGCGTAGCCGTCCTTGACCGCGCGGGCGCGCCACGAGGCGAACGACGCATCTCCCGAACGAATGGTCGCCATCGGCTGGTCGCTCTTCCAGGCATGGACGCCGCGACGTCGCAAGCGAATGCAAAGATCCGCGGTTTCGTCGGCGAGGATGTCGCCGCGAAATCCGCCTGCGGCCTCGAACGCCTCGGCGCGAAAAAGCGCCGTCGGGCCGGTCGCCTGCAATTCGCCGTCGTCGCCCCGGCTGAGCTGTTCACGTCGGTAAAAATCTTTGCCGGGTTTGTCCTCAAAACTTGTCAGCCCTTCGAGCGCCGCAACTTCCGGACGCCGCGCCATGAAACGCGCCGCCGCTTCATACCAGTCCGGATCGATCTTGGCGTCGTGCTCGGCGAACTGGACGAATTTCAGCTGCGGCGAAATTTTCTTCAGCCGGCGGTAGCCGGCATTGCGAGCGCGGCCGCCGCTGAAACCGCTGGCGTCGACTTCGACAAGCTCAAGACGCGCCTCGCGCGCCGACGCTGCGGCGGGCGATCCTGCGATCGCGACGACGACTGTCGCAACGCCGCGCGGCGGCGGTGACAGCGCGGCCGCCGGACCGTCATCGGCGCAGATGATGACGACGCCGATCTCGTCGGGCTGCGGCGACGCGACGTCGCGACCGCTTGGCGCGACGGCCGCCGGCGCGCGGCGGCTGGCGACGAGCGCGTCATCGGCGCCGGACGCGGGCGCGCGCGATGGCGCTTCATAAAGCGACGGGCCGCCGACGGGCGGCGCCGGTTCGGCTTCGTAGCGCATGCCGACGCTGGCGACCATGCGCGGCGCGTCGACCGGCGCCGCGAAATTCTGGCCCGCCGCGACCGCGACCGGCGCCGGCCGCGCTTTGGCGCCGTCGCCGATAAATCCGGACGAGTGACGGCGTTCGTCTTTTTCGGCGAGTTTGAGTTCCGGGCTGCTGGCGAGGCCGAAGACGCCGTAATCGAGCTTGTCCCTTATCACATTGCCGACGGTGTCGGCGGAGACCAGCTGATCATGCGCGGAAAACGCATAGACGAGCGCGGTGTCGGCGATCGTGTTGATGACCCGCGGCACGCCGCGCGAATATTCGGCGATGAGATCCATCGCCTCGGGCGTGAAGATCGTCTGGGTCGCGCCGGCGATCGACAGCCGCGTCTCGATATAGGCGTGGACTTCCTCCCGCGTCAGCGGCGTCAGGTGAAAATCGGAGCCAATCCGCTGCGCGAGCTGCAGCATGTCGGGACGCGACAGCAGATCCTTCAATTGCGGCTGACCGACAAGGATCAACTGAAGGAGCTGGTCCTTTCCGGCGTTGATGTTCGACAGCATGCGAAGCTCTTCGAGCATGTCGGCCGACAGGTTCTGCGCCTCGTCGATGATCAGCACGACGCGTTTTCCCTTGGCGTATTCGCGGATGAAGAACGATTGCAGCTGGGCGAACATTTCGACATGCGTCTTGCCGGCGTAAGGTTCGCCGAAACCCATCAGCACCCAGCTGAGAAGATCGCCGCGCCCCGACTGGATGTTCGACAAGAGCGCGATCGTGTGGGTGTCCGACAACTGATCGAGCAACCGGTGGATCAGCGTGGTCTTGCCGCAGCCGACTTCGCCGGTGACGACGGAGATGCCGGCCTGATTGACGACGCCGTATTCGAGCATCGCATAGGCAAGCCGGTGACCGCGCCCCCAATAGAGAAACGACGGATCAGGCTGGATGGAAAACGGCTTTTCCGTCAGTCCGTAGAATTCTTCGTACATGGTCTCTTCTTGCGCCGGAGGCTCGCCTTGACGCTGTTAGTCCGAAATTCCGAGCCGGCGACGCGCGTCGAGGACGCGCGCGGGATCGCCGCCTGGCGCTGCGATCATGGCCTCGAGTTCGGCGCGGCCGCGCGCTGTCTCGCCGGCGTCGATCAGCGCCACGCCCAGATGATAGCGCGCATCGGCCAGCGTCGGCGCGGCCTTCACCGCCTTTTCGAGCGCTTCGATGCCGTCCGCGGTGCGGCCGCTGCGATAGAGCGCCCAGCCATAGGTGTCGAGGAAATACGGGTTGGTCGCGCCTTTCAGCGGCGTCGCGGCCTCGACCGCCTGCGCGCGGCTTTCGGCGTCGTCGCGGTCCGACAAAAGACTCGCCAGATTGTTGGCGACGATGAGATCGTTCGGCCGCCGCGCCCGGATGGTTTGATAAATCGTGATCGCGCCGTCCTTGTCGCCGGTCGCGATCAGATGATCGGCCTTGAGTATCTGCAGCCCGTCGCTGTCGGGCAGCGCCGAAAGCGCCTGTTCGATGACGCGTCCCGCTTCATCGCGGCGCCCTTCAAGGACGTTGACGCCGTAAAGCGCTTCATAGGCTTCTGCTCTGAGCGGTTCGAGCGCGATCGCCTTTCGCAACGTCCCGACCGCCTCGGACGAACGGCCCTCGACCCGCTGGAGCTGCGCCAGCAATACATGAGCGTCGTAAAAATTCGGATTCTTTTCGATCGTGTCGTTCAGCAGTTTTTCAGCGTCGCCATTGCGGCCGGCGTTGATGTAAACCTGGATCAGCGTCGCCAGCGGCTGCGCGGCGAGCGGGGCTCGTTCGCGCTCCTTGGTCAGCACGTCGATGGCGCCGGCGTAGTCTTTAAGGCCCGAATAGGCGGCGCCAAGGATGCGGCTGACATCGGCGTCGGTCGAATCGGTCGCGCGCAAGATGTTGGCGGCTTCCTCGGCGCCGCGCCAGTCCTGCTTGTCGAGACGGATGGAGGCGAGCATTTTCAGATTTTCCGCCGACGACGGATTGATGGCGACCGATTCGGCGAGAACCTTTTCGGCGCGATCGGCCTGACCGCGCCGCATCAGGAATTTCGCGAAGAGATTGGACGCCTGCGCGCCCTTGTTGGACGCCTGCACCGCCTGCGCGTATTCGCTTTCGGCGAAGGCGTAGTCGCCTTTCTGGTCGAACGCCGAGGCCATCAACAAATGCGCGGGCGTTGAATCGGGGTGCTCGCCGATCACGATGCGCAAATCGTTGATCGCCTCGTCGAGCGCGCCGTCCGCGACTTTCAGCCCCGCGCGCTTGACGAGCGCGTCGGGGTCGCGCCCGTCGGCGGCGAGAATCTCGCCGATGATTTTCTCCGCCTCGGGGCGCTTTCCCTCAAGCAGACGCAGCGCCGCCATTTCGTTTTTCGCCCGCAGGATCTCGACGATGTCGACGCCCTTGCGGTTGAGAATTTCGTGATAGACGGCGTCGGCGCCGGCGTAGTCCTTTTCCTCCCGGAGGAAGGCGCCGAGCGCGAGGCGAAGATCGTAATCTTCGTCATCCGCGTCGATGAACGAGCGAAAGGTCGCCACGGCCTTGTCCTTGCCGCCGAGCCGGTAGTCGAGGCGGACAACGTCGAGCTTGGCGTCGCGATCGCGCGGCAGGATGCGCGAGACTTCGACGAGTTCGGCCCGGGCGTCGTCAAGCTTGACCTGCTCGATCAGCGAGGTTGCGTAAAGGCGGCGGTAATTGGCGTCGTCCGGATATTCGGCGATCAGGCTGCGATAGGCCGCGTTGATGTCGTCGGTGCGGCCCTGCTTGGTCAGAAGCTGCACGCGAAGAATATGCAGGACGGCGGCTTTGGGGTCGCGCTTGAGCGCCTCTTCAAGGATCGCCAGCGCGCCGGCGTAATCTTCCGCCGCGACGCGCTCGCTCGCCAAAACGGCGACGGCTTCCTGCGATTTGGGGTCGATGGCGAGCGCCTGTTTCGCCAGGTCGACAGCCTCGGCACTGTTCTTCAGGCGGAACATCACCGCCGCCTTGATGGAGAGCGCTTCGGGATTTTTCGGTTCGGCGGCGGCGACCGCGTTGACGAGATCGAGCGCGGTCGCGGTGTCGTCGGCGAGAAGGTAGAGCTTGCCGAGGTCGAGCTTGACGCGGATGTTTTCCGGATCGAGGCGCGCGACACGCTGCAAAATGCCGAACATCTGCTCATAATTGGAGCGTTTCTCGGCGATCTTGGCGAGACCGAGCAGCGCCTTGACGTTGTCTTCCTCGATTTTCAGCGCGTTTTGGAACTGCACATTGGCGAGGCCGAGCTTGCCCTGCTCCAGATATTCCTCGCCGCTTTTCATGTAGCGGGCGAGTTTTTGCTCCGGCGAGGCGCAGGCCGCCGCGGCGAAAACCATCGCCGCCAGCGCCGCGTTGCGCAGCAGCTTGCGCGTTCTTCCTGTCGCCGCACCGGTGTTCATCCGTTCAAGCGCCGCTCGCCACATGTCGATTCTCCAATTTCCCCAAACGCTCATCGCGTCGTAGCCGATCTATGCCGATTAGACCGCCGCGGCAATTGACCCGCGGTCGGCTTCCGCCCCGATCGCGGGCGCGTCTTCATAGTCCATCGCATTCGCCGAAAAGAGGCGGCGTTGCGCGCGCGTGACGTGGGCGAGCCGGATGACGGCGCCCTTCGACCGCAGATTTTTTTCAAGCATCAAAACGAGGCCGAAAAACGACGCGTCGAGGCGGCCGGCGTCCCGCAGATCCAGCGCGACGTCACGGCCTTCCGCGGCGGCCTGACGGAACGCCTTGCGCAGCGGCGCGCGCCCGTCCGCGACGAGGTCGCCGGAGAGCGCGATGAAGGTGGTTCCGCCGACCCGGCGAGCGACCGACTCGGCCGGCGCCGGCGCCGCCTTGCCGCGCCCAGCGCGGGCGATGGTCGCCAAATGGGCGGAAAGGATCGCGGCAAGGCCTAACCCGTCGTCCCGGTAGCGGCGCCAGAGGGAGGGATCTTCCTTGATCCGCCACACCCATTCGAGGCCGACGCGCCGCAGCGGCGCGGGGGCGCGCGAAACCGTTCCCGCTACAAAATCAACGACGGCGCCCAGATGCGCCACCACCGGCGCCGTCAGGCGGGCGCGATTGCGGTCGATCCAGGCCTGTCCCTTAGCGGCGCCGAGCGCGACCAAAACGAAATCGGCGCCGGCCGCGTTAACCTCGTTGATGATCTCGTCCCGGCTCATCTGATCGACGTCGCCATGTCCCGGATTGAGATAGCCGGCCGATTCAACGCCGCGCTTTTCCGCTGCGATCGCCGCCGACGCGGCTGCCGCCGCCCCATCGCGACCGCCAAAAAAGAACACCCGCACCCGGCGCCCGGCGAAACCGGCGCGCAGTCGCAGCGCGTCGAAGACATCCGAGCCCGCGCAGCGCTCGCGGATCGGCGCGCCGGCGAGGCGGCCGAGCGCGACCAGGGGCGCGCCATCGACAAGGGAGAGGTCGGTATCGATGATTTGGCGGCGCGCTTCGCGGTCGCGGAACGCGCGCACCAGAAAATTCACATTGGGCGTGACGAAGGACAATGGGCGACGGTCTCTAGCAGCAATTTCAATGGCTTGCACTGCTTCCGGCGCCGTCATCACGTCCACCGGCAAGCCGAGGACGCACCAGACGTCGCGGTCGAAATCGTCGCCGCCGAAAGGCCGCGAGACGGCGGTCGCCGGAACGGTCGGCGGCGCGGCGGCGGAAAGGCGGTTTTGCTTCAGGCTGGCGTTCATTGTTCCGGCGTCCCTCGCCGTCCGAGGCCTCGGTTTCCGCCCCTTAACGTCAGTCGGGCGAGACCGTTCACCTAGTCGGCGCCCACCCGATCAGCAAGGTCCGCGCCAAAGGTCGGCGCCGCGATCGGGCTTGTCCCATTTCGGCTCTCCCAATTTTCCCGTTATCGGTGTAATTTATTATCGGTAATAAACCCGTGGCCGAAAAAACCCGCCAAAATCAAGGTAAATATCGACTTACCCTATTGACTAAAGTTGTAGGACGTCCCCATTGTGCACTGCGTTCGGCGCGGATCTTGCGGAAGCGGGGCTGCATCGCCGCTCGGACGGCAAGTTGAGTCACAGATGGGGGTCGTAAGACCATGAATAAACTAAGCATCGCCTTTATCGCCGCCCTCGCCGCCGGGATGATCTCGGGTCAGGCCTCGGCTACTGTCATCGACTTCGTTGCTGAAGCCGGCGCGCGCGGAGAGCGCGGCGTCGCCGATGGCACGATCCTCAATACCGCCGAAATGGGCGGCCTAAACCTCAAATTTTCGGGCGGCATCGGCGGCGACTCGTCGGATTTCGCCTATTTCAACACCGCGACGCCGAATGGCAGCCCGCAGGGCCTCGGCACCTGCTCGCGCCTCGACTCGCTCAATCAGTGCAACCCCGAATATGACGACGTGGTCGCTTCTAATGAATGGGTGGAGGTCGGTTTCGTCGACGGTCCGTTCAATGTCGCCGCGCTGTCCTTCGTCGGCGGCGGCAATGCGAGCCTCGATTCTTCGACCGGCCTCATCAAGATCACGACCAGCCTCAACTCGATCATTTCGGTCGTCACGATGAGCTTCGCGCAGGCCACCACCCACGCGTTCGGCCTCGTCGACTGGATCCGCTTCCAGTTCGTCGGATCGGAATTCGTCGTCGCCAGCATTTCCGACATCCCGCTTCCGGGCGCTTTGCCGCTGCTGCTGTCGGGCCTTGCCGGCCTCGGTTTCGCGGCCCGCCGCAAAAAAGCCTGATCGGGACGGCATTAGCCCGATCAACGCAAGAGTTGGTTCAAGCCGGCCCTCCATGCGGAGGGCCGGTTTTGTTTTGGGCCTATTTCTCCGGAAAAGGGACCCGCGGTTGAAAATCTGGCGGCGGCGCCCGAATTGCAGTTAAAGAATAATCGCACGCGCGCCGTCATCCGCCGGATGATCCAAGAGGAAGACCATGGGTAACGAAGAATATTCGCTGGAGGACGTTCTCATCGTCTTGCGGCGGCGGATCGCCTATATGCTGGCGCCGATCCTCACCATCATTCCGATCGGATTCGCCGTCATCATGCTGCTGCCGGCGCTCTATGTGGCGCAGGGCAAGATCCTCGTCGAATCGCAGCAGATCTCGCAATCGCTCGTGCAGTCGGCCGACAGCACCTATATCGACGAGCGACTTCAGACGATCCGCCAGCGCGTCACGACGCGCAACCGGCTTCTGGAAGTCGCTGACAAATACGATCTTTTTCCGCGCGCGATGGGCGTTTCCGAAAGCGAAAAGGTCCGGCGGATGAAGGCGGCCTTCAACATCAGCGTCATTTCCGCCTCCGGCCAGAAGGCCAAAAAGAACCAGCCGAGCAACGCCATCGCGCTGACGATTTCCTACACCGACCGCTCGCCCGACAAGGCGTTTCAGGTCGCCAACGAATTCATGACGCTGATTTTGAGCGAGGACGTCAGGACGCGGAGCGAGGGCGCTTCGACCGCCACCGAATTTTTCACCCAGGAATCGACGCGTCTCGCGACGGCGATCGACAAGGTTGAAGCCGAAATCGCGGATTACAAATCCAAGAACGCCGACGCGCTGCCGCAAGATCTCGCCATGCATCAGGCGGCGCTGATCCGCGCCGAACAGGACCTTCAAAGCACCAACGGCTCGATCACGCAGCTTGAAGAACAGATCAGCGGACTGCAAACACAGATCGCGACCTATCTCGCTGGAACCGGCGGCTCCTCGGGGCCCGCGCAGGAAATCCTCAAACTGAAAACCCAGCTCGCCGCGTTGCGCGCCGACAAAACCGACGCGCACCCGGACGTCATCGCCCTGCGCCAGCAGATCGCGTCTTTCGAACGCCAGCTCGCGCCGAGCGGCGCCATCCAGAATTTGCGCCGCGACCTCGCGGCGGCGGACTCACGGCTCAAAGAGGCGCGCGCCGCGACGCCGATGGACGAGGCGCTGGTCAAGCAGCGGCGCGACGAGGCAAACGCCGCGCGCGAAAAACTGAGCGCGCAAGTCGCGCGCGAGGCCGCGTCCGGCTCCGCCGACCTGATGCTGACACAGCTGCAAAGCCAGATGGACATGGCGGGAAGCCGGCTCGCCATGCTTGGCGACCAGTCCGACGCGCTAAAGCTGACCATCGCCTCGCTCAAGGACAGCATCGCCAAGACGCCGCTCGTCGAGCGGGGGCTTTCTTCGCTGACGCGCGACAGTCAAAATCTCAACAACGAGTATCAGGCGCTGAAAAACAAGCAGGCGACGGCGCAGCTTTCGGAAAATCTCGAAGACACCCAGAATGCGGAAAAGCTCAGCATTCTCGAATCGGCGCAACGTCCGGACAAGCCGACCAGCCCCAATCGCGGACAGCTCACGATTCTGCTGATCGCGGCGGCGATCGCCGCCGGCGCGCTCGTCGCCTTCGGCGCCGAAATGCTGTTCCAGACCTTGCGCGGCCGTGGTCATCTTCAGTCCGTGCTTCATGAAACGCCGATCGCGGTTATTCCGTACTTCAAGGCGGAAAACGACGCGCGCTTCAAACTCCCCCGCTTCGCCCGCGCAAAGGCGGCCTGAGGCGAGCACCGCAATCGAACCGGATACGAGACATGGATCGGATCAGAGAAGCAGTCACCAAAGCCCGGCGCGAACGGGACACCGTCAGCGACGCAAGCGGCGGCGCCCTTTCGCGCGGCCCGCGATTTTCGCAGCCCGTCCCGCGCGCCGCCGAAACCTTTGCTGAGGTCAGTTGCGATTTCGCGCGCTTTGGTGAGCACCGGATCATTTCGAACGAACAGGACCCGGTGCTGAACGCCTATCGCATCCTGAGGACGCGCGTTCTGCAGAAGATGGAAGAAAACAACTGGAAGACGCTAGCGATCGTTTCCCCCGGCGCGGGCGCCGGAAAATCGGTGACGGCGATCAACCTCGCGATCTCGATCGGCTCCAAGCAGGGATCGCGCGCGACTCTTGTCGATCTCGATTTTTACCGCCCGCGGATCGCGCAATATCTCGGCATCAAAGAGCCCCCATCCATCCTCGATTTTTTCGAAGGCTCGCGGCCGCTTCAGGAAGTCACGGTGAAGCCCGATCTCGCCGACGTGCTGGTTCTCGCCAATGAGCGCGTGTCGCGGCGCGGCGCCGAATATCTGACCTCGCCAAAGGCGGACGAGCTGATCGCCCGCACAGTCAACGAATACGCCTCGCGCACCGTCATCTTCGACATGTCGCCGCTGCTCGGCTGCGATGATTCGATCGCGTTCCTGCCCAAGGTCGATTGCGTCCTGCTGGTCGTCGCCAGCGGTCAGACGCGGGTGCCGGAACTGAAAGAAGCCCAGCGCATTCTCGCCGGGGCCAATGTCGTCGGCACGGTGCTGAACAAGGCGCCGTCCTCATCGCTGGTCGGCAGCCAGTATTATTACTGACCGGCGCTGTCGGTTTCGGCTTCGGCCGGCGGCACCTCGAAAATCTGACCCGGATAGATGAGGTCCGGATCGCGGATCTGGTCGGCGTTCGCCTCGTAAATGATCGTGTACTGAACGCCGCGGCCGTAAGCCCGGCGCGCGACGCGCCACAGGCTATTACCCGGCTGGACGATCACCTTGCCGTCGCGCAAATCGACGTCCGACAGGTTCGCGCGCTCGAAAGGAAGCTCGATCGCGTAGGCAGGCCGCCCGTTTTCATCGAGCTGGATGACGTGCAGCGTATAAACGCCGGGCGCCATCGTCGCGGTCATCCGCCACTGGCCCTCCGCCGTCGCCGTCGTCTGGCCGACGAATTGCCCATTGGCGAAGAGCTGGACGACGCGCCCCGCCTCGGCTTTGCCGGCGAAGATGACAGCGCCCTGTTCATCGTAATCGATCGTCTCCAGCGACAACGGCCCCATGCCGACGCCCTCGTCGCGCGGCTCTTGCAGGACTTCCGTCGCGCCGCCCGGCGTCGTGCGCAACACCAGCGGGCGATCGCCCTCGCGCTGCGGCACATAGATGATAATCGTCTGGTCGGAGCGGACGGTCGCGCCGTCCTGCGACGTCATTTCAAGCGACAGCTCGACCGAACCCGCCTCCAGCGGCGTTTCGGTTGAAATCGCCCATGAGCCGTCGGCCCCGGCGACCGTGTCGGCAAGCGGCTTTTCATTGGCGTAGATCGTCACCTTGGACCCCGGCGCGGCGCGGCCGGCGATGACGGCGTAGCCGGTGCGGTCGACGCGCACGATGTCGAAACTCGGTAGCGACGGCGCCGGGGTCGGCGCCGCCTCATCCGGCGTCGGCGCGGTCGGCGCCGCCTGTTCCGTCGGCGTCGTGTCAATCAGCTTGAATCGCTCCGCCGCTTTCCAGCCGACGAATCCGAGAACGACGAGCAGAATGAAAATGATGATGACGCGCATGGTCGCAATCCTTCCGCCGGGGCCCGCCTTGACGGGCGTCGTTAACTCTACCAATAGGGGTTTCAGCCTACAATGGCGCGCATAGCCCTGAAGAAGCCAAGCCGATGAAATCATTATGCGTTTATTGCGGGTCGCGGAACGGCGACGACGCCTCCTTCACCGAGGCTGCGCGCTATATCGGCAAGGAGGCCGCCAAACGCGGCTGGCGCATCGTTTACGGCGGCGGCAAGCTCGGCCTGATGGGCGAGACCGCCGGCGCGGCGCGCGATAACGGCGGCAAGGTCTTCGGCATCATCCCGGATTTTCTCGTCGAGATGGAAGGGGTGCTCCCCGGCGTCGATCATGTCGTCGTCAAGACGATGCATGAGCGCAAGATGATGATGTTCGAGGAGGCCGATGCGATCCTCACCCTTCCGGGCGGAATCGGCACCCTTGAGGAAGTCATCGAAACCCTCTCCTGGGCGCGGCTCGCTTTACACCGCAAGCCGATTGTCATCCTTAATATCGACGGCTTCTGGACGCCGCTGAAAGATCTTTTTGAGCATATCGTCGATCGCGGATTCGCGGCGCCCGAGCTTCTCGGCGACATGATTTATGTCGACCGCGCCGAGGACGTCTTTCCGATGCTGGCGAAAAGAACGCTCGAAGAAGTCGTCTGATCGACGACGGCCGGACGCCTTACGCCCGGCCATTATCGCGCATCGCCCGGCCTCCTTAACGGAATATTTCCCCGGATCATGCATGTTTTCCCCATGCGGGGGCGGCGCCTGATCAGCCGGCGGCGCGCCCCTGCCGTAAAGTCTTCAGTGGCGGCGCCCCAGCTTTGGCGGCGCCGCACCGGGGGTCGACCGCATGAATGCCGCCGCGCTTGCGCTATTTTCACTGGTCGCGGTTCTCGGCGCCGGCCTCTCCGGCTACGCAGCAGGCGCCTATTTCAAGCGCATGTCGAGCGACGACGCAGCCCGCGCGGTCAGGGAGCTGTTCACCTCTCTGGCGCCGGACGCCGGCGAGGAGACGCGCACGCGCCAGATGCTGCAGCTCGACATCTTGCTGTCGGCCGCGAATGTCATCTCGCTCGCCAATGTCTTCAACGTCGTCCTCGTCGCATGGCTGCTGATGCGCGAGGACGGCGATCTGACGGTCTTCAGCTGGGCCTTTGTCATCGCGCTGATGTCGATTTTTCACGGTGCGGAAGTGCTCGTGCTGTCGGCAAAACCGATTTCCCCCGAACGGGCGCAGCGGAAAATCCTGCGCATCCTGCGCAATGTCACGATTTTCGGCGCGGTGTGGGGATCGGCGGGCTTCCTGTTCATCGACGACATCGCCTCGCGCAATTCCCTCGTCGTCCTGCTCGCGCTGATCGGCACCGCGGCGGGCGGCGCGGCGTCGATGGCGGTCCTGCCGCAGGCGTCGCTCGCGTTCGTCGCCGCCATCGGCGGCCCGGCGTTCTTCCGCCTGCTGACGATGGGGGACGGGGAGCATGCGGTGGTCGCCGCCTATCAGGTGTCGCTGATATTCGTTCTGGGCGCCGTGTCGCACGGCGTCTATGACACGGTGATCCGGCGGGCGACGGTCGGTGAGGCGGCGGCCGCAGTCCAAGCGCCGACGGCGCCGCGAAAGGCGGCCGGCGCGACGCGCGCCTGATTCCGACGCAAGAGCGCCCTTAGGCCCGCGCGCCCTTCAGCCGCGCGCGCGCCTTTTCAGCACCGATCAGCGGGAAGATCGCCGCCATTTCCGGCCCTTTTTCGCGCCCGGTAAGGGCGAGGCGCAAGGGATGGAACAGCGCCTTTCCCTTGGCGCCCGTCTCCGCTTTCACAGCGGCGACGAATGCGTCCCAGCTTTGGTCCGTCAACGGATCGTTCGGCACGAGCGCCGCAGCCTTGGCGCAGAACGCCGCATCCTCGAGCGCCGGGTCGATGGCGCCGTCGACGACGCCCTTCCACTCGGCGGCGTCGGCGAGCCTGACGACATTTCCCTTGACGGCTTCCCAGAGCTTTTCCGAAACGCCCGCCGCGGACAGCCGCGCGGCGAGAGCGGCGTAGGGCTGCTCGTGCAGGATTTTCGCGTTGAGCTGCAACAGCTCGTTTTCATCGAAGCGCGCCGGCGCGCGGCCGACCTTTTCGAAATCGAACCCGCGCGCCAGCGCCATGAGATCCGGCTCCGGCAGCACCGGTTCAGATGTGCCGAGTTTCGCGAGCAGGCTGGTGATTGCGGCGGGCTCAAGCCCGTCCATCCGCATCTGCTCGATCGACAGCGAGCCGAGGCGCTTGGAGAGACCTTGACCGTCGGCGCCGATGAGGAGCGAGTGGTGCGCGAATTCCGGCAGCGCGCCGGCGCCGCGCACGTCGATCACCGCTTTCATGATCTCAATCTGGACGCCAGCGTTGGTCACATGATCTTCGCCGCGGATGACATGCGTGATCTTCGCGTCGATGTCGTCGATGCAGGAGGGCAGCGTGTAAAGATACATGCCGTCTTCGCGAATGAGGACGGGGTCGGAAACGCTGGCGGTGTCGACGATCGTCTCGCCGCGGATGAGATCGTTCCACACGACCGGCGCGCAGCTCAGCTTGAACCGCCAGTGGGGCTTGCGCCCTTCCGCCTCGAAAGCGCTCTTTTGCGCCGCGGTCAGGGCGAGGGCGGCGCGATCGTAAACCGGCGGCAGCCCGCGTGTCCTCTGCAGGCGGCGCTTTCGCTCCAGTTCCTCGGCGGTCTCGAAGCAGGGATAAAGGAGGCCCTTGGCCCGCAGCGCGTCCGAGACGACATCGTAATCGGCAAACCGCGCCGACTGGCTGAAGGTCTCGTCCCAGGCGAGGCCGAGCCAGGTCAGGTCGGCGCGGATGCGGTCTTCATTATCCGCCGTCGAGCGCTCGACATCGGTATCGTCGATGCGGAGGATGAACTTGCCGCCGCTCTTGCGCGCGAACAGCCAGTTCCACAGAGCGGCGCGCACATTGCCGACATGGATCTTGCCGGTCGGCGACGGGGCGAAACGGACGGTGACGGTCATTGATTTCAAAGCCCTGATCGTAGGTCGCGCTTGCTACGACAGCCCCCGCGGAAGGTCAAACGAGCCGGGCGCCGCCGGGTCCGAAAGGGAGGGTTCAACAGCCCTCGCGACGCCAGCGCGCCCTCTCAGTCGCCTTCGGCGACAGCTCCCCCGCAGGCGGGGGAGCTTGGCGCGCTTTCTTCTGCTCCCCCGCTTCTGCGGGGGAGCTGTCATGCGCAGCATGACTGAGGGGGCGAGCGCGTCCCATCAGTTGCTCCTCCGCCTACGGAGCGCCGCCCGCGCGGCTCAGCGGTCGCGCCAGCCATTGGTGATCGGGTAGCGCCGGTCGCGGCCGAAATTGACGCGCGTGACCTTGGGGCCGGGCGGGGCCTGACGGCGCTTGTATTCGGCGACATAGAGGAGATGCTCGACGCGCTTCACCGTCGCTTCGTCAAAACCCTCGGCGACGATGTCGCGGACCGCCATCTCGCGCTCGACGAGACGCTCAAGGATGCCGTCGAGAATATCATAGGGGGGCAGGCTGTCCTGATCGGTCTGGTTGGCGCGCAATTCGGCCGACGGCGATTTCGTGATAATCCGTGCCGGGATGATTTCGCCTTTGGGGCCTTTCAGGTCCGCCGCGCTGTTCGCATTACGCCAGCGGCAGAGCCGGTAAACGTCGGTCTTGTAAATGTCCTTCAGCGGATTGTAGCCGCCGTTCATGTCGCCATAAAGCGTCGCATAGCCGACCGACATTTCGGATTTATTGCCGGTCGTTAGCACCATCGGTCCGAATTTGTTCGAGATCGCCATCAGGATGAGCCCGCGAATGCGCGACTGGATGTTTTCCTCCGCGACATCGGGAGCGCGGCCCTTGAAGGCCGGCGCCAGCATCGTGGCGAACGCTTCGACCGCTGGCTCGATCGCGATTGTTTCATAGGAGACGCCAAGACGGTGCGCGCAATCTTGCGCGTCGTCGAGCGAATGCTGCGCGGTGTAGCGCGAGGGCATCATCACGCAGCGCACGCGTTCTTTCCCCAGCGCATCGACCGCGATGGCGGCGACGAGCGCCGAGTCGACGCCGCCCGAAAGACCGATAACGACGCTTGGGAAACGGTTCTTCTCGATATAATCGCGCACGCCGAGAACGACGGCGCGGTAGATCATCTCTTCGCCCTTGACCCAATCCGCGTTCGGGCCGGCGACGCATTCCCAACCATTGCCGCGCTCTTCCCAGTCGGAGAGGAAGACGCCCGGCTCGAATTGCGGCGCGCGGTGAACGATCTCGCCGGCGCGGTCCATGATGAAGGCGGCGCCCTCGAAGACGACCTCGTCCTGGCCCGCGAGCTGATTGACGAACAGCAAGGGCTTGCCGGTCGCTTTGACCCGCGTCCTCGCCGCCTCCTCGCGCTCATCGAGCGCGGTCGTGCGAAACGGCGAGCCATGCGGCACGATGAAAAACTCGGCGCCCGCTTCGGCGAGGGCTTCGCCGGCGCCGGGAAGCCACATGTCCTCGCAGACCATGAGGCCGAGCTTGACGCCCTTGAATTCCGTAGGCTGAGGATATTCGGGCCCCGGCGTGAACCGGCGCGGCTCGTCGAAGACGCCGTAATTCGGCAGGCGGACCTTGTAGCGGATGGCGCGGATCTCGCCGCCGTCGAGCAACAGCGCGGCGTTGTAGAGCGCCGCGCCCTCGCGCCAGGGCGCGCCGACGATCATCGCGGGGCCGCCGTCGCGGCAAGCGCGCGCAAGCTCCTCGACCGCGACGCGGCAGGCGCGTTGAAAGGCGGGCTTCGCGACAAGGTCTTCCGGCGGATAGCCGCAGACGACGAGTTCGCAAAAAACCGCAAGATCAGCGCCCGCCGTCGCGGCGTCGGCTCTGGCGGCGAGAATTTTCGCCACATTGCCGGCGATGTCGCCGACAACCGGCGCGATCTGGCAGATGGCGATCTTGAGGCGGCGGGTCATGGGGGTTCTTTACGCCGAGCGGCGGCGGCGGGAAATACGCGCGCGGATTTCTTTTCGCCGGGCAGCGCGCTTTTTCCCGTGCCCCGGCGCGGACGGCAGCGTCCAGACGCATGCGCCGGTCGTCCGATCGCAAGGCCTATTGATCCGGGCGGCGGCGGGATCGATTTTGCGCCACCGCCGTCGATCGTCCGTGACCGGCGTTTGATTCGAGAGGGATGAATGACGATGATGGAAACAGCCAAGGCGCCGGTGATGAAGGCGCGTATCGCCGGACTGCTTTACCTGCTGGTGATCGCGGGCGGCCTGTTTGCGGAGGCCGGCGTTCGCCAGCAGCTCATCGTCGGCGGCGATCCGGCGGCGACGGCGCAAAACATTCTCGACAATCAGTCGCTTTTCCGCGTCGGGTTCGCGGTCAATCTCGCTTATCTTCTCTGCAATATTCCGTTTGCGGCGCTGTTCTACGCGATCTTCAGCCCGGCGAGCCGGATGATCGCCCTGATGGCGGCGCTGCTGGTTGTCGCGACGACAGCGATCGAAGCGGTCAATTTATTCCATCACGTGGACGCACTTGATCTGCTCGTCAGCGCCAATCTCTCCGGCTTCACGCCGGAACAATTGCAGCAGATGAGCTACGCTTCGCTCGACGCTTTCGGGACCGGTTTCGCCGTGAGCCTCGTCTTTTTCGGCGTCGCCTGCATTCTCTACGGCTGGCTTATTCTGCAATCCGGCTTCACGCCGCGCCTTATCGGCCTTCTTATGGCGATCGGCGGCGTTTGCTATCTGATCAACAGCTTCGCGATGTTCCTCGCCCCGGACCTCGCTTCGGCGATGTTCCCTTATATTCTCCTGCCAAGCCTTGTTGGCGAAGCCTCTTTCGCTTTGTGGCTCACCATAATGGGCGTCGATCGCAAGAGATGGACGAATGCGGCCGCGGCCGTTTGAGCGGCCGCGACCGGCGCCGAGGGTTTATTGCGCGCCGCGATAGGCGATCGGGAGATCGCCCTTCGAGAGGTCGTTGTAGCGATCGCGCAGCATGGTCTGGCGGTTCTTCAGCGAGGTGACGCGCCCGTCGATCAAAACCGCGATCGGCCGCGTCGAGGTTTCGAAGGGATCGCCGTCCCAGACGACGACGTCCGCCGCCTTGCCGATTTCAAGCGAGCCTAGGCGATCAGCGACGCCGTAAATCTTCGCCGGGTTGATCGTCAGCGCCGCGAGCGCCGCGCCATAGGGAAGTCCGTGGGCGACGGCGTTGCCGGCGACCTGCGGCAGGAGGCGCAGATTGTGGGTGCCGGCGTAGGAGCTGGCGAAGGCGATGGTGACGCCGGCGGCGTTGAGTTTTGCCGCGTTCGTTTGCGTCGAGGCGAGGTCTTCGAACTGCGAGGGCAGATTGAAGATCGGATTGACCAGCACCGGAATATTCGCCGCGGCGATTTCGCGGGCGATGAGATGCCCTTGCGCGCCGCCGAGGATGATGACGTTGAGGTTATAGTCAGCTTTCAGTTTGATCAGCGTACGAATGTCAACGACGCTGTTCACCGCGACGACCAGCGGCTCGCGCCCCTGCGCCACCGGGCCTAGGGCTTTGAGATCGCCGATCGCGAGCCCGCCCTGACGCGGCCGCATCACATAGGCCGACGGATTGGCGGCGTAGATGAGCGCCTGATCGAGCGCGTCGCGCAGCGACGCCCAGTTCCCGAGTCTCGTCCCGCCATTATAGCCGAGGCCGGCGGCGCCCATCGCGACCGACTGCACCGCCTTATCGCGCATCACCGAATCGGCGCGGCCGGAAAGATCGACGATCGCGCCATGACCGCCGAACATTTTCGCGCCGGAATCCGGGGCCGAGACCGCACGCGTGACGCCGCCGGCGCGATTGATCGCGATCAACGTCGAAGATGGATTGAACGCGTCGGACGCATCGAGCGCCGCCGACAGCGGGTAGTCGTCCTCGGTCGAGGAATCGTTGGCTTCCTCGTCGAGGCTGAGCTCGACCAGCCCGATCTGCGACCACGACGCGAAAATGCCGGGCGTCACGATGCGCCCTTGCGCGTTGATGACGGTCGCGCCTTCGGGAGCGGTGAGGTCCTGACCGACGCCGGCGATCACGCCGTCGCGTATGATGACGTCGGCATTGTCGAGACGTCCGCCGTCTGCGCCCGACATGGTGTAGACGCGCGCGTTCTGGATCGCGATCGTTGCGCCCTGGGGCTGCGCGGCGGCTTGCGCTGCTGCGACCGAGACGGTCGCGGCAAGCGCCGCGAGCGTTGACGCGAAAAGTTTCAATGCGTGCTTTTTCATGATCACTGCCCCGATCCGCCGGTGAAGCCCTGGCCGTCCTGGCCGATTTCAAAATCCATGCGCGGCGAGCGTTTGGGATCGCTCGCGTCATAGAGAAGCGCGCCGTCGACGAAGACCTTCTCGGTCTTGGCGTAGACCGAAAACGGATCGGCGTTCCAGATCACGACGTCGGCCATCTTGCCCGCCTCGAGCGAGCCGGTCTTGTCCGCGATTTTCAGCGCGGTCGCCGGATTGAGCGTCAGCCATTTCATCGCGTGTTCCGGCGAAATCTTCAGCCCCATCTTGTTGCCGTCGGCCATCGCCTTGCCGGCTTCCTGATTGAGGCGCTGAATGCCGTATTCGTCGTCGGAGTGAATGATCGTGCAGCCATTGGGCTGCGCGTCGACAAGCGCGGCGTTTTCGCGGATCCCGTCATAGGCTTCGAGCTTGAAGCCCCACCAGTCGGCCCAGACAGCGGCGCAGATGCCGTTTTCCGCCAGAATATCGGCGACTTTGTACGCTTCGACCGCGTGATGGAACGTCGTCACCTTGTAACCGAATTCCTTGGCCATATCGATGACTTGCGCCATCTCATCGCCGCGATAGCAGTGCATGTTGACGGTGATGTCGCCATTGAGCGCCATCGCCAGCGTTTCGAGTTTGAGATCGCGCGTCGGCGCTTCGGGCTCCTTGTCGCCGCCCTCGGCTTTGGCGGCTTTCGCTTTCGCCTTGGCGCCGTGTTTCTTGTCGTAGGCGTCTTTCTCGTCCCAGTATTTCTCCCATTTCTTTTTATAGTCGGCGGCCTCGATCCAGGCGGCGCGATAGCCGGCGAAATTCGCCATCCGCGTCGCGGGCCCGCCCTTCTCGCCATAGACGCGCTTGGGGTTTTCGCCGCAGGCCATTTTGAGGCCATAGGGCGCGCCGGGGAATTTCATTCCCTGCACCGTGCGCGAGGGAACGTTTTTGAGGATTGCCGACCGTCCGCCGAAAAGATTGGCCGAGCCGGGAAGAATTTGCAGCGTGGTAACGCCGCCGGCGAGCGCCCTGGTGAAGCCGGCGTCTTGCGGCCAGACCGAGTGCTCGGCCCATACCTGCGATGTGTTGGGCGCCGTCGCTTCATTGCCGTCCGAGGTGGATTCGGTCGACGGCGAAGGATAATCGCCAAGATGCGAGTGGACGTCGATGATGCCGGGCGTCACCCATTTGCCCTTGGCGTCGATGACGACCGCGCCTGCGGGGGAGACTAGATCGGCGCCGCCGACACCGGCGATCTTGCCGTTCTCGATCACAACGACGCCATTATCGATCCGCTCGCCGGCGCCGGTGAGGATGGTCGCGCCTTTGATGACCGTGGTTTTCGAGGCATAAGGCGCATAGGTCGACGCAAACGGATCGGACGCCCAGCGGCTGGCCGGCGCGGCTGGCGCCGCCGCCTTTTCGTCTTTCGCCGCGCTCTCGCCCGCGTCCGTCGCCTTGGTGTTCTTGCCGCCGCAGCCCGCGACCGCGAGGACGGCGGCAAAGGTCGCCGCCGTCAACAGGAAATTATTTCGCATGTCGATTTTCACCCGGAATTGCATGAAACTGTCGCCAAGCTAGCCCATTTTGCGGCAGATAGAAGCCCGAAGCGCACCTTGGTCGTGCGCTGAACCGAGCCAGATCCGCGACGAAAGGAATTTCATGTCGAAAATCACGCGCCGCGCGGCGCTCAGCGCGACTCTCATCGCCGGCGCCGCCGCCTGCTCCGGCCCGGCGCCGCGCACCAGATTTGAGGCGGTCGCGGATGAGGCGGACGCGATCTTCGCGCATGGCGTCGCGAGCGGCGATCCCGGCGCCGACAGCGTCGTCTTGTGGACGCGCGTGACGATCCCCGATGGCGGCGACGCCGCGGTCGCATGGGAGATCGCGGCGGACGCGGCGTTTTCCTCGCTCGCCGCCTCCGGCGCGGCGACGGCGAGCGCGGATCGCGATTACACGGTGAAAGTCGTCGCGGAGGGATTGCAGCCCGCGACCCGTTATTTCTACCGCTTTCGCACCGGCGAAGCGATATCGCCGGTCGGGCGCACGAAAACGCTCGCCTCTGGCGCGCTCGATCTCGCGCGGTTCGGCGTTGTTTCCTGTTCGAATTTTCCGTTCGGCTATTTCAATGTCTATGACCTCGTCGCACGGCGCGACGATCTCGACGCCGTCATCCATCTTGGCGACTACATTTATGAGTATACCGCGGCGCCGGGCGGTTACGGCGCCGAGGAAGGCGTCCGCCTCAGCCGCCCGCATCAGCCGCCGAACGAGCTGTTGACGCTTGGCGACTATCGCACCCGTCATGCTCAGTACAAAGCGGATCCAAGCCTTAAGGCCGCGCACGCCGCCCATCCGTTCATCACGATCTGGGACGATCACGAAACGGCGAATGACAGCTGGTCCGGCGGCGCCGAAAATCACGACCCAGATGCCGAAGGCGACTGGCAGGCGCGAAAGCGCGCCGCCATGCAGGCCTATTATGAATGGATGCCGATCCGCGAGCCGGCGCCGGGACGCCCGCGCGAGGCGATTTTCCGCGCCTTCTCGTTCGGCGATTTGTTGACCGTGGTCGCGCTGGAAACGCGCCTGATGGCGCGCGACCGGCCGTTTGTTTACAATGAAATCGTGCCGACTCTGACCTCGCCCGAGGCGATCGCCGATTTTCGCGAAAATATCCTGTGGGCGCCCGAGCGCGAGATGATGGGCGCCGAGCAGACGGCATTCGTGGAGAACGCTTTGCGCCAATCGACAGACGCCGGACAGCCCTGGCGGCTCATCGCCAATCAGGTGGTTATGGCGAACGTAACAGCGCCCAATCTCGAGCCGCATCTCACCGAGGAGAATATCAGGGAGCTCGAAGCGCAGTGGGATCAGGCGCGCTCCTTCATCAAGTTTTCAACGCTCGGCCTGCCGACAAATCTTGACGCCTGGGACGGCTATCCGGCGTCGCGCGAGCGGTTTTACGCGGCGGCCAAAGCGTCCGGCGCCGACGGCATCGTCGTCCTCACCGGCGACACGCACACATGGTGGGCGAACGATCTGACCGCCAAGGACGGATCGCACGTCGGCATCGAGCTTGGCGGCCATTCGATCACTTCGCCTTCGCCTTATCGCAAAGCGTTTCTTGGCGGCAAAGGCGCGGAATATGCGCTGTTGACCGGCAAGGACAATCCGGATGTGCGGTATATTTCAGGCGAAGATCACGGCTATATCGCGCTGACCGTCACCCGCGACCAGATCGACGCGCAATTCATCGCCGTC
The DNA here is from genome assembly GCA_001767925.1 of Alphaproteobacteria bacterium RIFCSPHIGHO2_12_FULL_63_12. GTDB lineage: Bacteria > Pseudomonadota > Alphaproteobacteria > Caulobacterales > Parvularculaceae > Amphiplicatus. The sequence goes on along the minus strand of MEMM01000097.1, from coordinate 18,245 downwards.
GATACGATCGAGGCGCCGCAATATGAGGCGTTCGAAAAGGCGGCGTTCACCGTCAGGAAATCCGGCCGCGCCGCGCAATTCGCCGGCGTTCGCGGCCTGACCTTGAAGGAGAGAGCGGTATTTTAATGGCCGGTCCGATCCTCCGGCTGATCCGCCGCACCGGCCGGGGACGATTTCTCGGCGCGGCGGCGCTGTCGACGTTTTATGCGGTTTGGCTCGCCGCCGGCGACAGCCC
>MEMM01000097.1:0-17987 GCA_001767925.1 Alphaproteobacteria bacterium RIFCSPHIGHO2_12_FULL_63_12 | reverse complement strand
ACGCTGGCAAAACTCGGCGCGGCGCGAAGCGATTATATTTGGCTACAAGCGTTCGACGCGGTGTTCGCCGCCCTGATCGCGATGACGGCCCTCTTCGCGCTGGCGCTCGCCGCGAAAAAACCGGGATCGGCCTTCGCCGCGCTCTCCTCCCTGATGCTGGTTCCGATCAGCTATGCCGTCGCCGAACTGATCGAGAATGTCCTTTTGACTTTGTTCGCTTCGGGCGCGATGGCGCCAGCGCCGGCGCCTGTTATCTTTCAGCAGGCGGCGACGACGCTGAAACTGGCGCTCGCGGGGCTCAGCGTCTTTCTCATTTTCAGCGTCTTCCCGATGCTCATCGGCGCGCGGCCAAGGTTGGAGAATTCGCTTTGAACAAATGGGTTGCGGCGCGGATTGAAATGGCGACATGGCGCGGGTTCGCGATCTGGTTCGCGGCCCTCTTCGCGTTCAACTGGTGGGCCTTCTACACGTCGAGCCCGTGGACGCGCGCGCTTGAGGCGGCGGGCGGCAAGCTTCCCGAATCGCAGACCGGCTTTCCGCCGGTCGAACCGCAGCGCTCGCTCGACGCGCTCGCGGGCGCGAACGCAACTGGCGACTACATATTCTGGCAGGCATTCGACATTCCCTATGCGATCGGCAATCTGATGGTCACATCAATCGCGATCGCGCTGGCGCTGAAGGCGATGCGTCTTGAAAAATCGATCCTCAGATACCTGCTGGTCCTGCCGCCGATTTATATCTTCTGCGAAGCGATCGAGAATTCGCTGGTCGCCGCCTTTGCGGCGAAATGGATCGCACCCGTCGAAGGCGTCACACTCGTCCAGCAGACCGCGACAAGCGTGAAAATGATCAGCGGATTCGGCTCGATGTTTCTCGGCATGGCTGCGCTCGCCATCGCCATCATCGCCACCCTCATCAGCCTCATAAGGAGCAGACGATGACCGCTGCTGCGCTGATCGATTTCGCCCGCCGCCTGCCGAAGGCGGAGCTGCATCTTCATCTTGAAGGAAGCCTTGAGCCGGAAATGATGATGGCGCTCGCAAGGCGCAACAAAATCTCGCTGGCGTTCAAATCGGTTGAGGAGGCGCGCGCCGCCTATCGTTTCACGAAGCTGCAGGATTTTCTCGATCTTTATTACGAGGGGACGCAGGTTCTGCGGACCGAAGAGGATTTCTTCGACTTGACGATCGCCTATCTCAATCGTGCGCGCGCCGACAATGTGCGCCATGTCGAGTTTTTCTTCGACCCGCAAGGACACGCCGAACGCGGCCTGCCCTTCGGCGTCTCGATCAGCGGCATCCTGACGGCGCTCAAAATGAGCCGCGCCCAGTTCGGCATGACCGGGAAACTCATCTTGTGCTTCCTGCGCCATCTCGATGAAGACGCGGCCTTCGCGACGCTGAAAGAAGCCGAGCCCTGGCTCGACCGGATCGACGCGGTCGGCCTCGCCTCCTCCGAGCTTGGCCACCCGCCGGAAAAATTCGCGCGCGTCTTTGCGGCGGCGAAGGAGCGCGGATTAAAGCTCTGCGCGCATGCGGGCGAGGAAGGCCCGCCCGACTATGTGCGCGGCTCGCTCGACCATTTGAAGATCGACCGGCTCGACCATGGCAACCGCTCGCTTGAAGACGCGGACCTCGTCGCGCGCCTCAAAGACTTGCAGATGACGCTGACCGTCTGCCCCCTGTCGAATTTGAAACTCTGCGTCGTCAAAGACATGCGCGAGCACCCGTTGAAACGGATGCTCGACCTTGGCCTCAAGGCGACGGTCAATTCCGACGATCCCGCTTATTTCGGCGGCTATATGATGGCGAATTTCGAAGCCGTCATCGAGGCGCTAGACCTTTCCGCCGAGAACATCCGTACGTTGACTAAAAACAGCTTCGCGGGATCGTTCCTCTCCGACGGCGAAAAGCGCGCGCATCTCGCCGCCATCGACAAGGTTCCGTTTCAGACTTGATGTCCGGTCAGTCTTCGTGAATGCGGCTGATCTTCGAGCCTTCGAGCGAGAGATTGTACATCAGGCCCTTATTGTCGAAAATGAAGGCGACGATCGGTTTGTCGATCGTCGTCGAATCGACCGCGCCGCCGGCGCCGATGGTGACGACCGCGACCGAAGCGTCGACGCCGATTTCCCAGCCGTCGCTGGCGCGGAATTTTTCCAGCGCCTTCGGGTCGAGGAAGACGATGATCTGGGTGCGGGCCTGCGCGCCCAATTGAAAGCCGATCGACGCGGCGGCCGTCGAATAATAGCCGACGGTCCTGCCGCCGACGCGCAGCGCGCCCTGGCCGTATTCGCCGCCGATGCCGATTCCGGCCTTTTTGATCGACGGGAAAACGAGAACGCCGTTCGCCTTGGCCAGCAAGGCGTCGGCGCCGCTGACTTTTTCGCGGAACAATTCGAGCTTTTCATTGACGCGGCGGTCGATTTTCGATTTCGATGCGGCGTCCGCGACGCCGGTGAGCGCCGTCGCCGCAGCGATCAGCACAAGGACGATTCGGGGAAGCGTCATCTGCATGGGTCATCTCCTCGGTTAATCGCGTCGATTATTGGAATCGGCGGCGCCGGCATTAAGGCCCATTTGCGCTGAATTGCGACGCATCGCAACGATTAAGGGAAATTAAGGTTAGGAAATTGCTGTCACTAAGGCTGCGCGAAAAGCGTCAAGGCGCGGCGCGTAACGATCCGACATCGCCCGCATGGCGCCGGGGGCCGCTTTCGACGGCGAGCCGCTGTCGAAGGGCGGCTGCGGATCATATTCAAGGCCGAGCTGGATCGCTCTGGCGACATCCTCGCCGGCGATCTCGGCCGCGAGCGTAAAGGCGAAATCCAGTCCCGCGGTGACGCCGCCGCCGGTGAAAATATTGCCGTCGCGCACGACGCGCGCGCTCGTCGGGATCGCGCCGACCCTGTTCAATTCTTCGTGATAGGCCCAGTGCGTCGTCGCCCGCTTGCCCTTCAACAAGCCGGCGGCGCCGAGGATGAAGGCGCCGGTGCAAACGCTGGTCACGTATGTCGCTCTGGAGCCCTCGCGCCGGACGAACGCCATCAGCTCGGGATCGTTCATCGCCGCGTCGACGCCAAAGCCGCCGGGGATGACGAGAACATCGGCGGGCGGACAATCCCTGAAGGCGCAGGTCGGATTGAGCGTCAGCGCGGCGTCGGTTGAAACCGGCGCCATTGTCTTCGCGGCGATGTGAATTTTCGCGCCGGGCAGCCGCGACAGGACCTGCAACGGCCCGGTGAAATCGAGCTGAGTGACATTCGGGAAGAGGACAAAGACGAAGTTCATTTTGTTTCCCTTATTTATCTCTTCCTCGGGAGGGGTCGAAACCGCGTAGCGGTTTCGGGTGAGGGGTTTCGACTGCCCGGTAAGGAGTGTTCCCTCACCCGCTCCCCCGGCTTGCGCCGGGGTCGCTGGCCTCTCCCGAGGGAGAGGCGAGTCCTTCCGGCGATTACGACGCCCAGCCGGCGATCGTCTCCATCACGTCATGAATGTCACGGGCGTTTTTGTCGATCCATTTTTGCGACGGCCCCTTCCAGCGATGCGCCGACCAGTCGACGGCGCCGTTTTTCCGGAAGGCGACGCCCTCTTTCTTCAGCCGCCGGCGCTGCTCCTCGGCGCCTGAATGATCGGCCGGCGCGCCCGACGCGGTGAGGATGCGATACCATTTGAGATCATCCGGCGCCGAGCGCATCGCGCGCGCAACCTGTCGCGGCCCGACGCCCGGAAGAAGACTCGCGATCATGCCATAGCTCGCGACCTCGCCTTTCGGCACCTCGGCGATGAGGCGATAGATGGTTTTGTCAGCGCGTGCCACAGTTCAGGGTTCGATCTTTGTACACAATCCAAAGATTCCGCTTACACCGATCCAGCCATTGATAAAGCCACGATTATTGCCGATTTGATATCGCCCGCCATCAATTGCTTTTACAATGTGCAGGTAGTCGTTGCCTCGCACTCTGCACAAAACGATATCGCCGACCTTAAGCGCGTTTGGAGCAAGCGGGGCCACAGTACACAGTTGCCCAGACTCGATGCGACCCTTCATCGAGTTGCCACGCGGGCGAAATTGGATGGTTTCGCCGGCCTGCAACCGCTCAATATAATGTTTCGCCCACCCCATAATTGGGCGAAGCGTATCACACCACGCGCCGAACCCAAACTTGGCGGACCATCACGCCACCTACGCGACCTCGAATAATCCCGCCGCTCCCATGCCGCCGCCGACGCACATCGTGCAGACGACATATTTCGCCTTGCGGCGCTTTCCTTCGATCAGTGCGTGGCCGACCATGCGCGCGCCCGACATGCCATAGGGGTGGCCGATCGAGATCGCGCCGCCATTGACGTTCAACAGCTCATCCGGAATGCCGAGCTTATCGCGGCAGTAAAGCACTTGCACGGCGAAGGCTTCGTTCAATTCCCAAAGCCCGATATCGCTCATCTTGAGGCCGAATTTCTGCAACAGCTTCGGCACCGCATAGACGGGTCCGATGCCCATTTCATCGGGATGCGTGCCGGCGACCGCGATGCCGCGATAAATTCCAAGCGGCTTCAATCCGCGCTTCGAGGCTTCTTTCGCTTCCATGATCACGGCGGCAGAGGCGCCGTCCGACAATTGCGAGGCGTTGCCCGCGGTGACGTGCTTGCCGACCTGCAATTTCTGGCCGCCCTTGAAGACGGTCGGCAGGCCCCTCAGCGTTTCAATCGTCGTTTCGGGGCGATTGCCCTCGTCCTTGTCGAGCGTCACTGCATGTTCGCTGACGGCGCCGGTTTCCTTGTTGGTCATCGTCATGACCGAAGGCAGCGGCACGATCTCATCATTGAACTTGCCGGCGAGCTGCGCCGCGTGTGTGCGTTGTTGCGATTGCAGCGAATATTCGTCCTGGGCGTCGCGGCTGATATTGTAGCGCTCGCCGACGATTTCCGCGGTCTCGATCATTTGCATATAGGTCGCGGGCATGTTCGCAAGCAGCCATTTGTCGGGCCGGATGAACATGTCTTTCGTCTGGTTCGTCGAAATCGATTCAACGCCGCCGCCGATCGCGACCTGCATATTGTCGACGATCACCTGTTTGGCCGCCGTCGCGATCGCCATCATGCCGGAGGCGCATTGCCGGTCGACGCTCATCCCGGAAACGCCGATCGGGAAACCGGCGCGCAGCGCCGACTGGCGCGCGACGTTCTGGAACGCCGTTCCCTGCTGGAGGGCGCAGCCCATGACGACGTCCTCGATTTCCTCAAAACCGACTTTCGCGCGCTCCGCCGCATGTCGGATCGCGTGCGCGCCGAGCGTTGGCGCCGTCGTCGCGTTGAAGGCGCCGCGATAGGCTTTGCCGATGGGGGTACGGGCGGTTGAAACGATGACGGCTTCGCGCATCTAGTTCTCCTTTGCGTCGAGGGCGCTGAAATCAGGGCGAACGATCGCGCCCGCGCCGGGGGCGAGTTCATCGCAGGCGGAAGGCTCCATCGTGAAATTGAGGCTGTCGATTTTCCAGGCGTCGGCATGTTTCGAGAGATTGAAGATGTCGACGCCGCAATGCTGCCGCGCGCCGTCTTTTTCAATCGCATAACGCGTCCAGACGACCGCGAGGCCGCCGCGCTCCAAAACGACCGGCTCCCAATAGCTTTCGCGAAATTTCGGGAAATCGCCGCGCCGCATCCGGTCGACCATTTCCGAAACCGGGCGATAGCGGATGTCAGCGCCCTTTTCCGGCTCGGCGATCACATTGACGGTGCCCGGCGTGTGCATTCCGGCGATCGCGTCCGCATCGGACGCGGCGAGCGCTATGAAGAAAGCGTCGACGACGGCAAGTATTTCCTCGCGATGCGGCGCGGCGTCTGTCGCGGCGCTATCGCGCGGCGCGTGCGCGCAGGCCGCCAGCAAAAGCGCCGCCAGCAGGGTCGCGGCGAGCCGGCGCCGCTTCATTTCGAATACGCCTTCGCTTTCGCGAGGAAGTTCATATTCGGTCCGGCGCTGTTGTCGTAATAGCGCACGGTGTTGACGTCCGAGATCTTGTCCCAGTTGGCGGCGACCGCCTCGGGCGTCTGTTCCGCGGGCGGAAGGTAGACGCCCTCCGTCTCGGCGACATAGGCGCGCGCGTAGCCGCCGGCCGCGCAAGAGACGATGGCGCGCGAGGGCGCATCGTCGCTGACGAGATAAAGGCAGGCCGCCGTGATAGCTTCCGGCGTCATCGTCGCGAGCAGTTCTTCCGGGATGCCGATGTCTTCGGTCATGCGCGTGCGCGCCGAGGGCGAGAGCAGGTTGACGCGGATATTGTATTTCCCGCCCTCAAGATGCAGCGCATTCATGAAGCCGATCATGCCGGCCTTCGCGGCGCCGTAATTCGCCTGCCCGAAGATGCCGTAAAGCCCCGAGGGCGAGGAGGTGCAGACAATGCGGCCATATTGCTGCTGGCGCATGATCTCCCACACCGCCTTGGTGCAATTGGCCGAGCCGACGAGGTGGACGTCGACGACGAGGCGGAAATCGTCCATCTCCATCTTGGCGAAGGTTTTGTCGCGCAAGATGCCAGCGTTGTTGACGAGAATGTCGACGCGGCCCCATTTCTTCATCGCGGCGTCGACCATCGCGGCGACCTCCGCGTCTTTCGTGACATTCGCGCCATTGGCGATAGCGTCGCCGCCCTTGTCCGCGATTTCCCTGACCACCGTTTCGGCCGCCGAAAGCGACGATCCCGTTCCGTCGCGCGCGCCGCCGAGATCGTTGACGACGACCCTCGCACCGCGCGCCGCAAGCGCCAGCGCATGACTGCGCCCCAGACCATTGCCCGCGCCGGTGACGATCGCAACTTTTCCGTCAAACCTGATAGCCAAGTCGTTATTCCTTATTTCGGGTTGATGGTGACGCGCGCCGTAATCGAATTGGCGATGAAGCAATGATCATGCGCGCTGTCATGGAGCTTTTTCAATGTCGCCGCGTCAACCTCGACGCCCGGCGCGAAAGCGACGCGCGGGTTAAGATCGACGCTGGTGATCGCGATTTTCCCCTGCTCGTTCTTGTCGAGATGGCCGACCGGGTGGTCGTCATAGGCGTCGACAACGAGCTTCTTCTTCGACGCGATCGCGAGGAAGGTCAGCATGTGGCAACTTGAAAGCGCGGCGATGAACGCTTCTTCGGGATCGACCCGGTCCATATCGCCATAATAGCCGGGCGCCGAGGAGCCGGGGATGGTCAGACCTGAATCGAAGGTCCAATCATGCCCGCGATTGAAGCTGTCATAGGCGAAATCATTCGTCTGGCGCTTCCAGCGGACATCGACAAAATGTTCGGACATGCCTGACCTCCAATATTCTACTTCAGACGAATTGCATCGACAGCCACTCAGCCATCAGCGCCGGCTTATCTTCGCCCTCGATTTCGACCTTGACGGCGTATTTGAACTGCCACTGACCGGGCGCCTTTTCATCGGCGCTCATCAGCGTGAAAATGCCGCGTATGCGCTTGCCGGACTTTACCGGCGCCATGAAGCGCACTTTATCGAACCCGTAATTGACGCCCATTTTGACGCCTTCAAGAACGAGAACGCAATCCTTGGCGAAGTGCGACAACATCGACAGCGTCAAAAATCCGTGAGCGACCGTGCCGCCGAAGGGCGTTTTTTTCGCGGCCTCCGGATTGACGTGAATGAACTGGTGATCCTCGGTCACGTCGGCGAAGATGTTGATCCGGTTCTGGTCGATGACGGACCAGCCCGACATCCCCGTCTCCTTGCCGATATAGTCCTTGAGTTCTTCCTTTTTGACCGCTTTCATTCCTGTCTCCCTTAATAGCCGCGCAGCCGCGCGATGCGGTCGGCGTGATAGGCGCTGTCGCCGAACATTTCCTGCGCGACGCGAATGCGTTTCATGTAGAGGCCGATATCATATTCGTCGGTCATGCCGATGCCGCCATGCATCTGCACCGCTTCCTGGCTCGCAAGTTTGGCGACCTCGCCCGCTTTCGCCTTGGCGAGCGCGCAGGTGACGGCGGCCATGCCGAAAGCGATGTCGAGATCTTGCAACGCCTTCAGCGTCACCGATTTTACCAGTTCGATTTCGCAATAAAGATGCGCAGCGCGATGCTGCAACGCCTGGAAGGAGCCGATCACCTTGCCGAACTGCGTGCGCTCCTTGAGATAAGTCGTCGTCATCTCGAACGCTTGCTGCGCCGATCCCGAGAGCTCGGCGGCGAGCCCCGCCCGGCCGGCGGAGAGGACGCCTTCAAGCGCCATATGGCCGTTGTCGATCTCGCCGATGAGATCCTCGCCGGTGACCGCGACATTGTCGAAATCGACGCGCGCGGCGTTGCGGCTGTCGACCATGATCGTGCGCGTGCGCGCGATGCCCTTCGCCTTTGCGTCGACGAGGAACAGCGACAATCCCGCCTCCTCGCCCGGCGCGCCGGCGGTGCGCGCCGCGACGATGATCCTGTCGGCGACATGGCCGTCCGCGACAAAGGTTTTCGAGCCTGAAAGCCTGAAACCGTTGCCGGATTTTTCCGCCTTCATCGCGGTGTTGGCGGGGCCGTGCTTTCGGCCCTCATCGACGGCGAGCGCCATCACCAAGTCCGCGGCGGCGATCTTCGGCAGATATTCCGCCTTCATCGCGTCGCCCGCGAATTTGTTGAGCGCTGTCGCCGCAAGGATCGAGGTCGACAAAAACGGCGATGCCGTCAGCGTACGGCCCATTTCCTCGGCGAGGACGCCGGCGCCGACAAAGCCGAAACCGGACCCGCCATGCGCTTCGTCGACGAGAATGCCGGCCCAGCCCATCTCCCCCATCTCTTTCCAGAGCGCGCGGGAGAAACCTTCTTCCGACCGTTCGTCGCGGAGTTTCCGGAGCGCCGCGACCGGCGCTTTTTCGTCAAGAAACCGCTGAGCGGATTCTTTCAGCATTTCCTGTTCTTCGGTGAGGATCAGCGGCATGTGACTTCCTATGCGTCCGGCAATTCGAGGATGCGTTTCGAGATGATGTTGAGCTGCACTTCCGAGGTGCCGCCCTCGATCGAGTTCGCCTTGGTCCGGAGCCAGCCCTTGGCGAGCTTGCCGTCTTCGGTGCGCTCGCCTTCCCATTCGAGCGCTTCCGAACCCGACGCGTCCATGAACAGTTCATAACGGCGCTTGTTGAACTCGGTGCCGTAATATTTGAGCATCGACGATTTGGCGCCCATGCCCTGCCCGGCTTTGGCTTCGTCTTTCAACCGCTCCATCGTCAGCAAAAACGCCCAGCCGTCGATCTCGGCCTGCGCGACTTTGGCGCGCAGCATCGGATCGGCGAGACGGCCCTTGTCGTCGAGGCCGATTTGCTGCGCCGCCATTTCGCCGATCCCGCGCCCGCCCATCAGGCCGCCGCCGCCGGCGCCGATCATCTCGCGCTCATGGGTGAGCAGATATTTCGCGACATCCCAGCCGCGATTGATTGTGCCGACGACGGCGTTGACGCCGGGTCCGTGCTCCTTCGGCACATGCACGTCATCGAAGAACGTCTCGCAGAAGGGCGACTTGCCCGAGATCAGCCGGATCGGCTTCGTCGAAACGCCCTTCGACGTCATGTCGATCAGGATGAACGAGATGCCGTCATGCTTGGCGGCTTTCGGATCGGTGCGGACAAGCGCGAAAATCCAGTCGGATTCGTCGGCGTAAGAGGTCCAGATTTTCTGGCCGTTGATGAGCCAGTGATCGCCTTTGTCCTCGCACTTTGTCTGCAACGAGGCGAGGTCGGAGCCGGCATTGGGCTCTGAATATCCCTGGCACCAGCGGATTTCGCCGCGCGCGATCGGCGGGAGAAACGTCGCCTTTTGTTCATGCGTTCCATATTTCAAGAGCGCCGGCCCCAGCATCCAGATGCCGAAACTTTCCAGCGGCGAGCGCATCTTCATCTTGCGCATTTCGTCCTTGAGGATTTTCACCTCGTCTTTGGAGAGGCCGCCGCCGCCATATTCCTTCGGCCACGCCGGCACGGTCCAGCCTTTGGCCGCCATCCGTTCGAGCCAGGTCTTTTGCGCCTCGGATTTGAATTTCCAGTTGCGCCCGCCCCAGCAGATATTTTCTTCCCCGCCGGCGCCGTCGCGCATTTCCTTCGGGCAATTGGCGTCGAGCCAGCCCCGCGTTTCTTTCTGGAAGGCTTCAAGGTCGGTCATGCAAGGCTCCTCACCATTTTCCCGGATCAGACGCCGGGGCGCGCCGCAGCGCAATATCATTCGGCAGCGACAGCCGTCACGCGCGCCATTGCGGCGGATGCTGGAGCGCGATGCGGCGGATCGTCTGCTTGTCGAATTTTTCGGTGCCAAGCTTCGGCAACGGCGCCGGCGATATCCAGATCCGCTCCGGCAGCTTGAAGCCCGCCAGCTCGCGCGCCATGAAATCGCGCAGCTCTTTGGGATCGAAGCGCGCGCCGTCCTTTGGATGGACGACCAGCCCGACCCGTTCGCCGAGCGCGTCATCGGGCACCGAAAAGGCGATCGTCTGCGCGACCGCCGGATGCTGATAGGCGCGCGCCTCGACTTCAAGGCAGGAGATGTTCTCGCCGCCGCGGATGATCAAATCCTTGAGGCGGTCGACGATATAGAGAAAGCCCTCGTCATCCAGCCGGCCGAGATCGCCCGTCCGGAACCAGCCGTCGGGCGTCAGCGCGCGCGCGGTATCTTCCGGCAAGTTCAGATAGCCGCGGAAATTCGCCGCGCTCCTGATCCAGATTTCGCCGACCTCGCCCGTTTTGCACTCGCCGGCGTCGCCCATGATCTTGATGTCGGTCAGCGGCGGCAGCGCGCGCCCGGTCGAATCCGGCCGCTGTTGATAGTCGCCGAGCGAGATCACGCAGCCGGCGGCGTTGGTTTCGGTCAGACCGTAACCCGAGGACGGATTGGCGCCGGCGAATTTCTCTTTCAGCTTTTTGACATGTTCCGGCGGGCGTTTGGCGCCGCCCGATCCGATATCGATCAGCGTCGGCATCGAGATGTCGCCGGCCGCCTCGATCAGCTCAAAAGACTGGCTCGGCACGCCGACAAAATTCGTCAGCCGGCGCCGGTTGATCATGTCGACAGCGAGCGCGGGGTCCCAGCGATACATGACCGCCATGCGCCGGGCGACGATCCAGGACATCAGGAAAATCGCGTGGCTGCCGGTGACATGAAAAAGCGGAATTCCGAGCAGCACGCCCGGATCGTCGCCGAACAGCGAGACGCCGCCGCGCGCGTCTTTCACCGCCGACGCCAAAAACGCCCACGACATCAGCGTCGAAATCGCGCCGCGATGGGTCAGGACGACGCCTTTGGGATTGCCAGTCGACCCGGACGTATAATAGATCGCGTAATCATCGTCGGGGTTGATCGCGACTTCCGGGAGATCGCCAGCGCGGCTTTCACCGACGAGATCGGCATAGAGCCAGTCGGCGCCGTCGCCGCTTGCGCGCACCAGCACGGTCTTGACGCCAAGTTCATCCTTGAACGGACGGATATAATCGAGCCGCTTGTCGTCGACCAGCGCGACTTTCGCACCGCAGTCGCGCAGGGCGTATTTAAGTTCTTCCGTCTTCCACCACGCGTTCAGCGGCACGACAACCGCGCCGAGCGAAATGACCGCCATATAAACGGCGCACCATTCCGGGTAATTGCGCATGGCGAGGGCGACACGGTCGCCTTTTTTGACGCCGACGCCGTTCGCGAGCGCGTCGGCGCAACGGACCGTCTCGGCCCACATCTGCGCGTAGGTCCACGTCTCGCCCTCGTAATAGAGGAATTCCTTGTCGCCATGGCCGGCGCCGAGGCGAAATATGCCGGTGAGATTGGCCGGCGCGTTTTCAAAGACCCGGTACTCATTGCCCCGGATCGTCGCCGAGCCGACCTTGAATAGCGGGTTCTCGACGAGCAGCTTGAAGGCGCTCGCCGTGATCTGCTCGCTGGTCGGGTAGTCTGCTGGCGGCATGGGCGACGGCTTTCCGGTTGATGAATGTCAGACGTCTTAGCCGACCAGCGAACGCCCCGAAACCGTCCTTGGCAGCAATCACCGCCATTTCGCGGCAAGGCGGCTGACGATGGGACGCGCCAGCGCGATCATCAAACGCTCGACGCCGTCGGGGCGCTTTTCGAGTTTCCACAGCAGCGCGTGAAGCGCGACATATATTCCGGCGCCGAAGACGGCTTGCGCGGCGATGTCGAGGAGCGGCGCGGCGCCGTCGAGAACGCCGGTCGCGCGCGCCGCCGCCAGCGCGGCGGCCATCCCCGCGACCGACGCGATCGACCGCCTTGCGCGCCAGACGGGTCGCCAGAAGCGATCGCAGCTGGTTCTTGAATAAAGCGCGAGGTTCAGCGCGATATGGATCAAGCCGCTGCCCGCGACCGCCCACGCCGCCCCGAGCAGCCCGCCGCTCACCGCCGCGAAGATGAAAATCGGCGTCCGGATGAAGAAGAAGATCAGCTCGCGCAGAAAGACGAGGCGCGTCGAGCCGACCGCCATCGCGTAATATTGCGTCGCCAGCAGCGGCATCTGAACGCCCATCACGGGCGTGATGATTTGAACGACCGGGACCGCCGCGCTCCATTTGTCGCCGAGCAGAAACGGGATGAGATCGACCGCCACGAAGGCAAAGCCGATCGCCGCCGGCACGGCGATCGCCGACATCGCCTCGACCCCCTTCAAGAAGGCGAGATTGGCGCGCGCCGGGTCTTCCTGCAGCTCGGCGAGGCCCGGATAAATCGCCCGCGTCGCCGGAAAAGCGATCTCGCGCGTCGGCAATTCGGCGAGCTGCAATCCCATGAAATAATTTCCGGCGCCGGCGACCCCGACCGCGCGCGCCAGCACCAGGGGATCGAGCTTGTTGTTGAGGGCGCTCATCAACCCGACGCCGGTCAACCATCCGGAAAACCCTAAAACCTTGCGGAACGAGGCGAAGGAGACGCGCGGGCGATAGGGCCGCATCAGATAAGAGAGAGCGAGCTGCACCAGCCCGTTGGTCGCAAGTCCGAGAATGATCGCCCAGTAGCTTTTGAACGCCAGAGCGATGGCGATCGACACGATGACGCCCGCCAGCTTGTTGACCACCGCCGCGATGAATTCCTTCGAATAATCGAGCAGCCGCTCGAATTCATAAAACCGCGGATTGATGAACCCGGTCAGCAACGGATAAAGGCTGACGCCGGCGAACACCCAGAAGACGCGCGGATCATGATAGAATCGCGCCGCGAGCGGCGCCGCCGCGAAAAGCGCCAGCGCGATCAGCGCGCCGCGCACCGCCGACAGCGTGAACAGCGTATCGAGATCGCGGCGGTCGGCGTCGCGAAAGCGGATGACCGCCTGGCTGACGCCGATATCCGAGAGATTGGTGAGTATCTGCATCGTGGTGAGGCCGATCGCCACGATGCCGAAATCTTCCGGAGCGAGCAGGCGCGCGACGATGATCGTATTGAGGAACCCAAAGAGCCCCATGACGAAGCGGCCGCCGACGATCCAGCCGGCGCTGCGCGCGACCCGCGCCGCCAGCGACGGCTCCGGGGAATTTTCAGGGAAAGGGGCCGCCGGACCGGTCAATCGGGGATCTTCCATCTTCGCCCCTCAATAGACCGATCCCAATCCCGGCGGCAAAGGGTCCGTCGGCGCGGCGCGGCCCTTGCGCTTGGGGGCGTCGCCGCTATGGTGCGCGGCTTTCCAGAACCTTCGGACATATCCATGACGCACGCTTCCGCCGTGATTACCGTAATGATCAACGCCGCCCGCAAGGCGGCGCGCGGACTGGCGCGGGATTTCGGCGAACTCGAAGGGCTTCGCACCTCGAAGAAAGGCGCGGCGGACTTCGTGTCCGCGGCCGATCTCAGAGCCGAACAGGTTTTGTTCGAGGAGCTTTCCAAGGGGCGCCCGAAATACGGCTTCGTCATGGAAGAGCGCGGCGAGATCGAAGGCGCTGACAATTCCAACCGCTGGGTCGTCGATCCGCTCGACGGAACCACCAATTTTCTGCACGGCCTGGCGCAGTTCGCGATCTCGATCTGTCTTGAGCGCGATCGCCAGCCCTATGCCGGGGTCATTTTCAATCCCGCGACGAATGAACTTTACTGGGCCGAAAAAGGCGAAGGCGCGTGGCTGAACGACAAGCGCATCCGCGTGTCGGCGCGCAAATCGCTCGATGAGACCATCTTTGCGACCGGACTGCCGTTCATGGGCCGCGCCGGCCGCGACATCGCGCTGAAGGAAGCCGACCGCGTTCTCGCCGAAACCGCCGGCGTCCGGCGTTTCGGATCGGCGGCGCTCGATCTCGCCTTCGTCGCCGCCGGCCGTTTCGACGCCTATTGGGAGCGCGGCCTCAATTCATGGGATGTCGGCGCCGGGATCGTGATCGTGCGCGAAGCCGGCGGCACCGTCGCTGAAATCGAAGGCGGCGATCGCCCGATGCATGCGGGCTCCATCCTCGCCGCCAACGCCGAACTTTTCGACAGCGCGAAAAAACTGATTATCGGCTAGCTAAAAATGAAAACGCCCGCCCGGGAGGGGATGGGGCGGGCGTCCTCGAGACAGCGCCGGGGGGGGAGCGGCGCTGTAATTTTTTACGCGGCGTTCGACGCTTTCAGCACTTCGACCTTCGCGCCGTTCGAATTGATTTCGATCTTGCGCGGTTTTTTCGCCTCGGGAATTTCGCGGCGAAGGTCGATATTGAGAAGTCCGTTGACGAGGCTCGCGCCCTCAATTCTCACATGGTCGGCGAGCTGGAACCGGCGCTCGAAGGAGCGCCCCGCGATCCCCTGATGGAGATAGGTGCGCGCCTCGTCGCCTTCGGGACGGGCGCCGACGATTTTCAGCGAATTCTCGTGAAGTTCGATTTCAAGATCGGCTTCGGAAAAACCGGCGACCGCGAGGGTCACGCGATAACGATCCTCGTCAACACGCTCGATATTATAGGGCGGATAGCCAGTCGCTTCGGATTTGCCGATATTGTCGAGAAGATCGAACATGCGGTCGAAGCCGACCGTGGTGCGATAAAGCGGGGTCAAGTCGTAACTGCGCATCTTTTTCCTCCTTCAAGAAGCAAGGTATGCCGGCCGCAGGCCCGTCCTGCGCGAAGCGGACCGGCGACATCGAAGCCTCCTGGCCTTCGACGGGCTTTAGGTAGGCGCGCAAATCAGCTCTTCAAGGGGTGATTGGCCGATCGGCGCCGAAGCATGTAACGTCGCCGCAAGGGCGCCGTTTCAGAGAGGTCATCGACGATGAAATTCGGGTATTTCGCGGCTTTTGCGTCGCTAATGCTGTTTTCCTGTTCGGCGCAGGACGCGGGAAAATCGACCGCGCCGGCCGAAAACCTCCCCGACGCGGCCGCCCTGCTCGGCGCCGCGCTAGACGGGCCGGCCCGGACGCAGGAAGATCGCGCGCGGGACGAATGGCGTCATCCGCGCGAGACCTTGCAATTCTTCGGGGTCGAGCCTTCGATGACCGTCGTTGAAATCTGGCCGGGCGGCGGCTGGTACACGCGCATCCTCGCGCCCTATCTGAAATCCGGCGGCGGCGTCTATTACGCGGCGCAAGTCGATCCCGCCGCCAGCGACCGCGCGGCGGCGGCGGTCGAACGGTTTCGTTCCGAGTTCAACGACGCGGCAATCTACGGAGAGGTCAACATCACCGCGCTCGGCGAGGGAGAGATCGCGCCGGAAAATTCGGCCGACATCGTGTTGACCTTCCGTAACGTCCATAACTGGATGTCGAACGGCAAAGCGGAAGAAAATTTCAAGGCGTTTTATCGCGCGCTGAAACCGGGCGGCGTCCTCGGCGTCGTCGAACACCGCGCGAATGAAGACGCCAGCGACGCCGACGCCGCATCGGGCTATGTGAAGGAATCGACGGTTAAGGCGCTGGCGCTGGCGGCGGGCTTTGAATTTGCCGGCGCGTCCGAAATCAACGCCAATCCCAACGACACCAAAGACCATCCCTTCGGCGTCTGGACGCTGCCGCCGGTGCGCCGCTCCTCCGCCTCGCCGGGCCAGGAAGATCCGGCGTTCGACCGCGCGAAATATGACGCGATCGGCGAAAGCGACCGCATGACGCTAAAATTCGTGAAACCGCGCCAATGACCGGCGCCGAGATACGGGCCGCGGCGGCGGGCGCCTTTGTCGGCGGATTTGCGGGGGTGATCCGCATCGCGCCGGAGGGCGGCGAGGCGTTTGACGTCGACGGTCGGGGCGCCGCGTGCGCGATTGTCGACGCGGCGGCCGGCGTCGCGCCCGATTGCGTCTGGCGGGCGAGCGTCGAAACCTTGCTGCGCATTTTCGAGGGCGGGCGCGCGCTTGAAAGCGCCTATCTTTCCGGGCGCCTCGGCGTCGCGGGCGACATGAGCGTGATGGCGCGCCTTGTGCTGGAGAGTTCGCGATAGCCGAACTGATCGAGATACCGTCAAATCCGGTCCCTGCCGGCGGCGAGGCGATCGATTTTCGCGGCGCCGACGGTGGCGCTTTGCGCGGCGCGGTGTTCCCGGCGCCGAACGCCAAAGCTTGCGTCATTCTCCTCACCGGTCGCTCAGAATTCATCGAGAAATATTTCGAGGTCGTCCGCGATCTCAGCGAGCGCGGCTTCTCGGCGGCGATCCTCGACTGGCGCGGGCAGGGATTGTCCGAGCGGCTGCTGCCGATCCGCGAGAAGGGCCATATCGCGGATTTCGGCGTCTTTCGCTCGGATCTGCGCGTCTTTGCGTCGGAGGTCGTCACCAAACGGTTGCCGGGGCCTTACGTGCTGCTGTCGCATTCGATGGGCGGCGTCCCGGCGCTGCAGACCCTCGCCGATGGCGACGACACCTATCGCGCCGCGGTGCTGTGCGCGCCGATGACCCGGCTTTTCGACAGCATTTTCCGGCGGATCGGCATCCGTGTCATCTCCCAGGCGGCGACCCGGATCGGCCTGTCGCGCGCCGCTATCGCCGGGGTCAAGGAGCATTCAAGGTCGTTCGAGGGCAATTTCCTGACCTCCGACCGGACGCGGCATGAGCGCTTCCGGGAGCTTCAGGCCGCCGCGCCCAATGCGACCATCCGCGAGCCGACCTATGGATGGGTGCGCGCCGCGACCGAGGCGATGGATGACCTTCACAAACCCGGTCGTTTTGAAAAACTGAAAACGCCGACGCTGATCGTTTCGGCGGCGAACGACCATTTCGTGCGATCGAGCGATCACCGCTGGATCGCCGCGCAATCGCCCCTCATCGAAAGCGCGACAATTGACGGCGCGCTGCACGAAATCCTGATGGAGCGTGACGAGCTGCGCAATCGCTTCTGGGAACTCTTTGACGCCTTTGTCGGTCCGAAGATCTAGCAGCAGCGCCCGCAACCGGGCGCCAGCCGACCGACTTTTTTGGCGCCGGCGAAATCGTGATTTGATGTCGCATTCCGCCGGTTCGCGGTCGCATAGCCGCCGCAATCGCGTTACATTATCCGCACGAAACAGCGGCGGCCGCGCGAAAAGCGCTACTCCTTAAAAGGAATATTAAGCTCCGCCGCGTTAACCTTCTTGGCGACGGCCCGCCGGCCGGATGTCGCCGCCGCGCGATGGCGACGACAGGAAGGCGGGCGGCGCCTGACGACGGAGCGAAAGACGCACGCAAGAAAGACGCAAGCAAGTCCGAGGTGAATTCGAGTTTTCCGGAGTGCAGCATGGCGAAAGCGTTGGGCGATCCATCGGCCTTGATCGGGATGGCGCCGACTTGTTCTGGAAGGTCGCGACCCCACATGGAAATTGTGCGGAGCCCGGCGCAGCGCACGTTATCAGACGCCGGCGAGGAGACGCTGGAGATGCGACAGAATTCGACCGGTGCGGCGACCGGCGGGCGGGGAGAAATCGGGGGCGGGGATCTGACTGATCCGCGCCTTTTTTATTTTCGGGCGCTGCTTGACGGCGACCGGTTCTTCAGCGGCGGCGGGCGCTTCTGACCGAAGCGCGCAACAAGGAAGTGAGCGTTAGCGACATGACGGAAAAACTCGACGTATTCGATCTCTTCTCCGAGAGCTACACCAAGGTCAGG
>MEMM01000096.1:2198-6807 GCA_001767925.1 Alphaproteobacteria bacterium RIFCSPHIGHO2_12_FULL_63_12 | reverse complement strand
CCGGGACGGCGCCTTCGGCGTCACCGCCGACTGCGCGCCCTTCGACGAAGACGTCGTCGCGGCGATTGAAAATCACACTTTCGATCCGGTCGAGGCGCTGCAATGGCGCTCGGACGCGCTCGACTTTTCCTCGATCGCCGCGCTCAGGGCCTCGCTCGACCAGCGCTCGCCGCGTCCCGACCTTCACCGCGCGCGCCCCGACGACGACGAAGTGGCGCTGGCGGGTCTTTCCGCCGACGAGGCGCTGCTGCAGCGCACGAAAGGGCGCGCGGCGACCGAACTCCTCTGGCAGGTCTGCCAGATCCCGGATTTTCGCAAGGTTTCCGCCGACCAGCATCTGAAGCTTTTGTCGGAGATTCATGCCGAAATCGAGGGCGGCGGCCGCCTTCGGGACGATTGGCTGGCGGCGCGCATCGAAAAGCTGGCGAACGCCGAAGGGGATTTCGATACGATATCGTCCCGCATCGCGCATATTCGCACCTGGACCTATCTGTCCAACCGCGCGCAATGGGTCGAAAACGCCGCCTATTGGCAAGCAAGAACCCGGGCGATAGAAGACGAGCTTTCCGACGCTTTGCATGAAAAACTCACGCAAAGATTTGTCGATCGCCGAACCTCGGTCCTGTTGAAGAAACTGCGCGACCAGGCGCCTGTTCTCGCCGGGGTCACTGACGATGGAGACGTAATCGTGGAAGGCCAGTTTGTCGGCCGCCTGATCGGGTTTGAATTCGCTGTCGATCCGCGCGCGCGGGGGCAGGACGCCAAGCGCATGCGCGGCGCCGCCGAACGCGCGCTGGCGCCGATCCTCGCGGCGCGCGCCGCGGCGTTGGCGAATTCGCCCGAAAGCGAATTGAAGCTAAGCGAAGACGGCGTCATCTGGTGGCGCTCGTCGCCGGTTGCGGAACTGCGCAAGGGTCCGGCGCTGATGCGCCCCGAAGTCGTCGTGCGCGGCCTTGATGCGATCTCGCCGAATTTGCGCGGCCGCGTCGCCGACCGTCTTGGCGCCTATGCCGCCGCACGGATCGAAACGCCGCTCGCCGAACTGATTGCGTTGAAGCGCGCCGTCGATGCGACCGACGAAGGCGGACTTTCAGGCCAAGCGCGCGGCATCGCTTTCCGGCTGGTTGAGAATTTCGGCGCCATGTCGCGCACGCAATTCGGCGACGAGCTGAAACAGCTTCCGCCCGACGATCGCGCGAAGCTCAGAAACCTCGGCGTCCGCTTCGGCGAATACACCTTGCACATGCCGACGCTGCTGAAGCCGGCGGCGGCGCGCCTGATGGCGATGCTGTGGGCGCTGAGCGCGGGCAAATCGCCGGGCGACCTTCAGATGCCCAAACCCGGCCTTGTGTCGTTCGCGGTCACGCAGGACGTTCCGCACGCCTTCCTCTACGCGCTCGGCTATCGTCCGTCCGGCGACCGCGCGGTTCGCATCGACATGCTGGAGCGCCTCGCGCAACAAATTCGCACCGCGCGCAACAGCCCGGACGCCAGGGAAGGCTTCACCGCGACCTCGCAGATGATGTCGCTCGTTGGCTGCTCAGGCGAGGAATTCGAGAGCATCCTGCGCTCGCTCGGCTACCGCAAGCAGACGATCAAGCGCCAGATTGCAGCGCCGGCCCCGGCGCAAAGCGCCCCGGCGCCGGACGCCGCGCCAGAAGAAGCGCAGATGCCGGCGGAGGCGGCGCCGACGGAAGAAGCCGCGCCCGTGGACGCTGTCGAGTCCGCGCCCGAGGCGACCGCTGGCGAGCAGGAAGCGGCGCCGATCGAGGCTGTCGAAGCTGTCGAAGCGCCGGTTGAGGCGATAACAGCGCCTGTTGACGCCGCGCCCGTTGATGCTGCGCCCGTTGACGCCACAACGTCCGCGCCTGCTGAAATCGAAGTTACGGTCTGGCGCATGGCGCCGCGCCGCCCGCCGCAGCCCAAGCGCCCGCCCAAACGCGACGACCGCGACGCCGCGCAGGCCGCGCCGCAACATCGCGAAGCGCGCGGCGAGCGCGCGCCGCGCCGCGACCGCGACCAAAACCGCGATCAACATCGCGATCAAAACCGCCATCAGGAGCGCGCCGGCGGCAAAAAACCGTTCCGCAAGAACGCCGACGCCGCGCCGCGCCAATATTCAAGCGCACCGCGCCGCGAGCGCGGCCCGGATCCCAATTCGCCGTTCGCGGTGCTCGCCGCGCTGAAGGCGAATATGAACGGCGAACCCAAGGCTGAATGAGCGGGGACGGCGCAAAGCTGTCGCGGCGCATCGACAAATGGTTGTGGTGCGCGCGCCGGTTCAAGTCCCGTTCGCTCGCGGCGAAATTCGTGTCGGAGGCAAGCGTGCGCGTCACGCGCGCCGGCGTCACGCAGCGAATCGACAAGGCGGGATTCCTGCTGCGAGAGGAGGACGAAATTTCCTATCTGCTGGGCGAGCGTCTCGTCGTGCTGAAGGTCGCCGGCTTTGCGCAAAAGCGAGGCTCGCCGGTCGAGGCGCACCGCCTGTTCGCGGAAGTCGGAAATGGCGGCATCGGCGCCGCACCGCCTTGCACGGCGACAGGATAACGCTAGAAATGCCGGACCGGATCTGAGGAGCAAGCCATGACTTACGTCGTCACGGACGCGTGCATCAAATGCAAATACACCGACTGCGTGGAAGTATGTCCCGTGGATTGCTTCTATGAGGGCGAGAACATGCTGGTCATCAATCCGGATGAGTGCATCGATTGCGGCGTGTGCGAGCCCGAATGCCCGGTCGAGGCGATCGTCCCCGACACCGACGATTCCGACGGCAAGTGGACCGAACTGAACGCCAAATATTCAGGCGAATGGCCGAATATCACCGAAAAAGTCGATCCCGCCCCTGACGCCGACGCCTTCGCCCAGGAAAAAGGCAAGCTCGACAAGTATTTCAGCCCCAAACCCGGCTCTGGCAGCTGACGCCCTGATCGCTTTCCGATTTGCGGGACAATCCGCCCCGGTGGCGGGGGGCGTTATTTTGTGCTATGGTCGTGGCAGAAATGAGCTTGCCCGCTGGCGATAGTTGAACGGAACTCACCACCAACCTCAAGAATTGATCGTAACTCGCTGGTTTTAGCGGGAATACGTCGTTTCTATATGTCCGGGTCTGGTGGCGCGTTGGTTCGGTTTGAGATGTCGCGGCGGCGCTCAATCTGAAACCGATGGGCTTGCGCGAATCACTCGGCAAAGCCGGTCCTTGCTCCCGAACAGGAGGAACGGCCGGCGGCGTGAGGGTTTCCCGCACGAAGAAGAAAGTGTTTGGAAATGGCGACGAAAAAAGCGGCGGCCAAACCGGCCAAAAAAGCAGCCCCCGTGAAAGACAAGGCAAAGCCCGCCGCGAAAGCGGCGCCGGCGAAAAAATCCCCGGCCCCGAAGGCCGCCGCCAAACCGGCCAAACCCGCCGCGAAGCCGGCGCCGAAGGCGGCCGCGAAACCGGCGCCCAAAGCCGCCCCGAAGGCCGCCGCCAAACCCGCGCCGAAGGCGGCGCCCAAAGCGGCCGCAAAGCCCGCACCCAAGGGCAAGGCCCCGGCGGTGAAAGAGCCGCCCAAGAAAGAAGCGCCGAAAAAGAAACTGAATGTCGGCCAGAAGCCGCGCACCGAAAAAACCGATCTTGTGTTGAAGCCGCAAAGCTTCGCCCCGGCGTCGCGCGACGGCGACCCGTCCGCAGTGAGCGCGCCAAAGCCGACGCCCGCGTCGAAGGAAGCCAAACAGACTTTCAAGGTCAATGACAGCGTCGTTTATCCCGCGCATGGCGTCGGCCGAATCGTCGGCATCGAAAAGCAAGTGATCGCCGGCATCACCAACGAACTGTTCGTGCTCGATTTCGAACAGGAAAAACTGAAACTGAAAGTGCCGACGGCGAAGGCGATCTCGTCCGGCATGCGCGCGCTCTCCGATGACGCGCAGGTGAAAAAGGCGATCGACCTCCTCAAAGGCCGGGCGCGCATCAAGCGCACCATGTGGAGCCGCCGCGCGCAAGAATATGAAGCAAAGATCAATTCCGGCGACATTCTCGCGGTGGCCGAAGTTGTCCGCGACCTTTACCGCGCGACCGATCAGCCGGAGCAGAGCTATTCGGAGCGGCAATTGTTCGAAGCCGCGCTCGACCGCCTCGCGCGCGAAGTCGCGGCGGTGAGAAAATCCGACCTCGCCAAGGCGCTCGGCGAACTTGACGCTTCGCTGCAGCAGAAGAAGGCCGCCTAAAAAAGGCGCAGCTGCATCTCGTGAACGAGGTCGATCGACGGCCCGTTGATGTCCTCGACATGGCCGCGAACTTCCGCGCGCCGGCCGGCGAGCAAGGAAAGATCGGGCTTCACCCGCCAGCGGCGGAAGGCGCCGGTCGCGACGCTGGCGGTGAAGTCGCTGCGATATTCCGCGCCGAAATTGAAAAAGACGCGGCCTTTCC
Source organism: Alphaproteobacteria bacterium RIFCSPHIGHO2_12_FULL_63_12 (assembly GCA_001767925.1). Classification (GTDB taxonomy): domain Bacteria; phylum Pseudomonadota; class Alphaproteobacteria; order Caulobacterales; family Parvularculaceae; genus Amphiplicatus. The sequence continues at coordinate 2,399 of MEMM01000096.1, read as the reverse complement.
GCTCGCTCGCCGAGGCGATCGCTCCGGCGTAAATCTGAAACCCCCGTGACCGCTCGGGCGTTGCGGCGTCGCGGATGCGCCAGTCATCGAACCGCCAGCCGCCGAGCCGAGCCTCGCGCGCCGCGCGCTCGGCAATGAAGCACCGCTCGATGAAGGAATGATCGTCCGACGCCGGCGCGACGCGCGCGGCCCCTTGCGACA
>MEMM01000096.1:1346-2190 GCA_001767925.1 Alphaproteobacteria bacterium RIFCSPHIGHO2_12_FULL_63_12 | reverse complement strand
CGCGCCTTCAACGCGGCCCCAACGGTCGCGCCCCACGGGCGGCGGCCCCGAGAGCGCGCCCTGCTTCAGGATTTCCGCCATCGCCGCGGCGTAATAGTCAGCAGACGGAGTGTTGTCGCCGGCAGCGGGCGTCACGATGTCGGTCAAGGCGTAGTCGCGCCCTTCGATCACGAGGCTTCGCCCCGCAGGCGCAACCAACGGCAGCGCCGCCGCGCCGGCGAGAAACCGCCGGCGGTTCATTCGATCGCGGCGACGCGCACTTTCGCCGACGCCGAGCGCCCTTCCCCGTCGACGACGGCGACGTCGTAAAATCCGATTTCTGACGGCCGCCAGATGGTGCGCCCCGCCGCGCGATCGGCGCGCACTTCCTCGCCGTCGACATACCAGCGGTAATCGCCCTCGCCGCCGCTCGCCGCGAAGACGACGCCGTCGCCGCCGCCGAACGAGCCGGCATAAATCTCCGAGCCGGGGACGGGATAAAGAATGGTCGGCGCCGTCGCCGCGCTGCGCGGCGCGAGGCGGACGAGCCCCGGCGAATAGGCGTCCTCGGCCGGATCGATCGGGCGCTCGCTCTTGCCGTCGGTCAGCGCATCAAACAGCGCAAAGAGAAGCGGCGCGGCCGCCTCGCGCCCGGTCGCGCCGGGGCGCGGCGCGCCGTCGGCGCGACCGACCCAGACGACGATGGTGAGGCCGCCGGCGTGACCCGCCGACCATGCATCACGATAGCCGTAGGACGTGCCAGTCTTGTAAGCGATCAACGGCGCAGAGGCGGACAGCATCGCCGGCGCGCGGCCGGAAAGCGCGGGCGCGCCTCTGAGGATCGCGTTGATGCGTTCAGTCGTCG
>MEMM01000096.1:0-1335 GCA_001767925.1 Alphaproteobacteria bacterium RIFCSPHIGHO2_12_FULL_63_12 | reverse complement strand
CGGCCGCCTTCGGCAAGCCCGCCATAGAGCATCGCGACATCGCGCAAGGTGATCCCCGCGCCGCCGAGCGCCAGCGCCAGCGACGGGCGCCGATCGGCCCGCTTTTTCTGGAAAATATGCGCGCCGGCATTCTGCAGCACGGCGCTGAATCTCTGGGCGCCGACCTTATCGAGCGTCGCAACCGCCGGCACGTTCAGCGAGTGTTGCAGCGCGTCCTTGACGCGCACCTCGCCGCGAAAGGTGCGGTCAAAATTTTCCGGGCGATAGCCGTCGAATCCGCGCGGCATGTCCTCGATCACCGTGTCCGGCCCGAGGATTCCGTCTTCGAAGGCGAGCGCGTAGATGAACGGCTTCAACAGCGATCCCGGCGAGCGCACGCGGTCGGTAAGGTCCAGCCAGCCGCCATTTACGTCGAGACCCGACGAGCCGACGCTCGCCAGCACTTCGCCGCTGGCGCTGTCGACGATGATCGCGGCCGCCGTCGCGCCGTCGGTGATCGTCTTGACGTGTTCGCCGACGAGGCGCTCCGCAACCTGCTGCTTTGCAATGTCGATGCTTGAGCGGATGGTCGACTGGGCGCCCGTCCGCTGGCGCGCCAGTTCTTCGGCGGCATGATAGGCAAAACGCGGAAATTCCTTCCGCTTACCGATCAACGGCGCTCCCGCCGCCTCGGAAGCGATCGCGGGATCGATCAGGCCGTCCGCCGCCAGCTTCTGGAGTATCGCGGCGCGCGCCGCGGCGGCGGCCTTCTGGCGACGGTCCGGACGGCGCGCTTCCGGCGCCTGCGGCAGCGCGATCAGCAGGGCGCGTTCGGCCGGCGCCAATTGATCGGGCTCGCGTCCGAAATAGATAAGGCTTGCTGACCTCAACCCTTCGAGATTGCCGCCATAAGGCGCAAGCGTCAGGTAAAGCTCAAGGATTTCACGTTTGCTGAGGCGCCGCTCGATCTGGACCGCGCGCGCCATTTCGATGAGCTTCGACCCCAAGGTGCGCGGGCGCGGCTCCAGAAGGCGCGCCGCCTGCATGGTGATCGTCGAGGCGCCCGATACGACGCGGCCCGACGCCAGCGCGCTGCGGCCGGCGCGCAGAACGGCGAACGGATCGACGCCCCAATGCGAATAAAAGCGCTTGTCCTCAACGTCGATCAGCTCCCGGACGAACACCGGATCGATGTCGTCGAGATTGGCGGAAAATCGCCAGCGCCCTTCATTGGTTGCGAAGGCGTGCAGCCAATAGCCATTGCGATCGGTGACGATGGCGCTGACGGCGTTGGCGCGGTCGAGCGGCGGCGGCAACAGGAAATCGGCGAAGATGATGGCGATGACAAGCGAGGCG
>MEMM01000095.1:4686-9389 GCA_001767925.1 Alphaproteobacteria bacterium RIFCSPHIGHO2_12_FULL_63_12 | reverse complement strand
GAGCAGCGGCTCAACGTTTAACGCGGCGAGCCGCTTCTGAAGACTAGCTGTGATGTAACAGGTGATGTTCGATCCATCGATGACGATGAGCGCGAGCGTCGGTTGGTCGCGGTCAGCGAGCTTCTGCAGACCCCACGACAGCGCCGTCTCGACGCCGAGCTGGACGCACGCGTCAGCGAGGACCGGGGCCACGTCAACCATGAGACCGACGAGGCGGTTCGCCTCGTCCCAAGCATGATCGTCGCGCTCGTACAGCGACGGTCGACTCTCGATGATCATCGTCGTGCCGCGTCGTCGACTCCGACGAGCGCCTCGAGATCGCTCCACATCTCGTCCCACAGCGCGACGATCCCGTCGACGTCGACAGCCAGACCCGGTCGACGACGCTGGAGCGCTGCGAGACGATCGGCGAGAGCGTCGGCGAGGACGCCCGCCGCGTCGCGGAGGCGAAAACCGAGCCCGAGAAAGAGGTTGCTTGAGACGACGCCGGTGAAATTCGGCCGTCTCACGCTACCAGCATCAGCGTCGTGGTAGAGCGCCAAGATCTGGAGCTGCGTCGCCCGCCCAATCTCAGCGACACGCTCGAGCGCGCGACGAAGCTCGATGAGCTCGGAGTCGGTCGCCGCCGATGTCCTCCTTATCCTGAGTCCTGACTCGGCGTCGCTCGCCATCCGCTGGACGGCCCCTAACAGGATGCTACGGATGGTCGCGGGAGGCCTCCCACGTCCCTCTGGTTGCTTCTTCGTTGGTTTGTCCATGGTGATATCCTACCACAACGAAGAGGACAGTCATGGGACTCCGTTTATCAAACGGCGGCGCCGACGATGTCATCGTACCTGACGGGATCAGCGTCGTGGATGCGACGAGCGACGAGCGACGGGAGGAACGCGTCCTCGAACGAACTCGAGGCGAAGCACACCGCGACGACGCGGTCGACGAGCTGTCGCACGACGTCCGATCCAACGCCGTCGATGAACATGACCGATTCGTCAGAGATCCACGCGAGGACGACGTCAGCGACGAGCGGGATCACCGGCAGCGCAGCGTCGAGCCACGCGCGTGTGTCACATGAGGCGATCATCCGACACTCGGCTGCCCGCAGCTCATCGCCACGTTCCTCGAAGACGTCGGCGGCGACGGCAGCCGTCTCGATGAGCTCGACGTCCTGTCGGTGCAAGTCCTTTTCTTCTTCTGTCTTCAGCGGCTCATCACCGAAGGTCGGTGATGGAAGCCCCGAGAATCGGACGTGCGACGGGATCACGGCGCACCGCCGTCGGTGGGACAGAAGACACGCTCGTACAGCCACGGGTAGTAGACGAAGCGGGCGCCCTCGATGTCACCGTCGCTGAGGTGTCCGTGCCCCGACCACAGCGGATTGCAATAGTTCATCACGCTGTCGAGGTCCCACGGCCCGACCATGAGGTCGCCGTCGGTCCCGGCCGGTTCCTCGTCGCAGTATGAAGGAGTGTCGGGTCGGTTCTGTTCATGGACGAACCCAAGCACGTGGCCGAACTCATGCACCGTCTGCGACCTGACGCAGAACTCATGCGTCGCGACGTCCTCGCACGCCTCAAGCGCCATGTTAAGGCGGACACCCGCCTGTTTTCCGTCGAGACGAGCCCCGATCGCAGAGACGCTCGGATTGAGCGCCCACCCGACGATGTGGACACCAGGTGCGTCGCCTGACACGCACGGTCCCCAACCGACGAACCTGACGCGAAACATCGACGAGACGCTCTCGTGGTCAAGAGCGACGTTCCACGACGCCTCGACGATGCGACGAACGAGCGCTTGATCGTCGCTGGATACGGTCGACGGTTGATCCCAGCAGACAGGAATCGTCCGATCCTGCAGGTTCTGCCACTGCCAGACGGCGGGTGAGAGCGCAAAGAGTGGGTCAGGTTCAACGAATTGAGCGCAGATCGACTCGTCTGGGCAGGCGGATAGCAACAGAAACGGGAGGACGGCGAGGTTCTTGGTCATGACAGAGACCATCTATCATTCGACGCTCGCTCCGTCCATCCTATCGACGAACATCCCAGCGACTCTCGACCTGTGGCACCTATCCTCAGGTTCTTGCCACGGCCACCCGAGCGCCGAGAAGCAGTCGGCTTCGGTCTGCGCGGCGACCCTTCGGCCGTCGCGCCACACACCTGTGAAAAGCACATCCATCCCGTTAGCACGAGCCCAACGACGCATGATGACATTCCACGTACCAGAGCCTGTGGCGTACAGGACGGCGGCGCCGAGGGCATCGGGCTCGGCGATCCAGACATCGACGGGAACCCTGTGCCACCCGCCATCGAGGACCACCTCCATCCTCGCGTTCGCTCCAAATGTCGACGAGCTGACAACGGGCGTGATGGAGGAGATGATCGACGTGATGTCGACATCGCTGACGTGCGGGCCTGAGACGACGACGTCGATGTCGGAGACTGTCGCGAGCCCACGCCTCAACGAGCCGCAGATGACGACGCGGTCAAAGGCTGGCGTGAGGGCATCGACGATCGGATCAACGAACGGTTCAAAGATATGACGTGGAACACGCGGAAACCGTGACATCAGACGTTTCTGTGCGAATTGTTAATCGTGTCCAGTGTTTCCACCCGGTCGGACCGTCCGAGGGATCTCACCGCCGATACCGTCACCAGCGTACGCGCCGGTGTTGTAGTCGTATCGTCCCTGGACGGTCACCTGACCGCGGACGAGCCTCGCGTGAGGGTATGCGACGAACCCGCCGCCTGGCTCAAAGGGATCGTTAAAACCAAGATGATTGACGGTACCGTCCGTCGCTACGTCGAAATGGAATGCGATCTCACCGACGGCCTCGTCGACGCCCCACAGCCCGTCCCACAGCTGTCGGATGAGCCACTCAGCGGCGCCACGCCACTCGTTCTTGACGTCGAGCACGTTCTTCCAGTCGCGGCCGCAGATCCGTGCAACCTCACGCTCGACGTTCTGGCGCCACGTCGGGTGGACGTCGGCGTCCGGGGAGTTCATCGGTGTCTCGTCGACGCTCTTGAACATGTCGAGCAGCTGCGTCACGAGCTGCCCGACGTACCCGCCGGAGATCATCTCCTGCGACGGCATCCGTCTGCTGGCACCAAAGATCCTGCCGAGCCTCGCGGCAGACGGCCTCGGTGCGGCGTGGCCAATGCCAACACCGATGGCGTGATCACCGCTCCGCATCGCTCCGGTCAACGCGTCGAGGCTGGTGTCGTAGAGGTGCCTGAGGTCGGCGACAGCCTCTGCGACATCGATCGGACTTCTGGCGGCGACGACAGCGCGACAGAGGTGTTCGACCTGATCCCAGAGATGGTCCAGCGTCGCCGCATCGCCGCCGCGTTTGTCCATCTGACGGACGAGCGGGAGCGTCTCGTCGAGGATCGCTCTCGCGGTCTCCCTCGCATCGTGCGGATCGTTACCTTCGAGGAGAAAGACCCTCCAAATCCTCGGAATTACCACGGTCATCGTCTTGTCACCCGACGTAGATCTTCAGCGGGACGAACGACAGCTGACGATTGAGCGCTTCGGCTCGCTCGGCCTCGCGCTGGCTCAGCTTATCGTACGTCGTCTCCTCGAGCATCTGCCTCAGCTCCTGCCGCAACTGCTCCTGCTCGCCACGCCCGTCGTTGACGAGCTCAGCGCCGTTCAGCGTCACCTCCCGATCGTCGACCGGGATGCTCTGCAGCTTCCCGCGGATGAGCCCAAGCGTCTCCTTCGAGTAGGCGAGTGTCATCCGCCAGATCCACGTTCGTGAGATGCTGTTGAGCCGGCTGTACGCGATGTGGCCGAACGGAACGTTGCTCAGGTTGGCGACGCCGTCGAGCGTCCGGTCAGTCGCGTCGGGGACGAACGGGTCGCGTTCGACGTGGTACGTGAACCAGACCTTGACCTCATCTGTCGGCGGCGGAAAGAGCTTGAGCACGTTGTTATGGATCGCGTAGGAGTAGTGGCTCCTCCTGACCCTGTTGCTCTCCTTGAACTGCATTCCACGGAGGATGTCCTCCCAGACGGGGAGTAGGTAGAAGACGGTCTCCGGCGTGTAGCTCTCAAACTGCAACTGGTTCGAGAGGTAGTTGATCGTCGACGTGCTGCCGAAGAATCGGTAGTTGACCAACGGATCGCTGTGATAGACCTGTTGGACATACATCCGTCGCGCGAGCCCGTCGGATCCCGTCGGATTGATGAGGTCCTGGAGGTCGTAGTCCTGCTTGTCGACGACGGTCGTGATCGAGCCGGAGTAGAGCGTGTAGATCCCGCCCGCGCCCACGAGATCGCCGTACGGCATCGCGGCGCGTCGCATGAACTCGAGCGTGTTCTGCGGCAGGCGGTTCTGCTGGCCGGAGAGCGTCCCCGTCGGAGACCCCATGATCCAATGCAGCGTGCTCTTCGCCTGATAGCTGTTGACGATCGAACCATACTCGACGCATGCCTCCTCGAACGAAGCGTAGACCTGAGAGGCGGTCAGCTCGACGCACATGACGGGGTCGCCGAGCTTCGAGTTCACCCATGTGAGGACCTTGTCGGCGTCGACGCGGAATGTCGCGTCGCTGTCGAAGAGGCCAAACGGGGTCGATGAGCCGGAGACAAACGCCATGGCGACCCCTAAATGGCGGCGCGCTGATCAGACCATCAGCGCCGCCATGAAGCTCGGATGGTCGCTTGTTCCTCGGGTGTCTGGAGGCGATAGAGACGATTCA
>MEMM01000095.1:2796-4677 GCA_001767925.1 Alphaproteobacteria bacterium RIFCSPHIGHO2_12_FULL_63_12 | reverse complement strand
TCGATGAACCCAGACACGACCGCGACGAACTCCGATCCAGCTGGATCATCGCCCGGCATCTCGATGAATCGACCGTCCTCGACACGCACCGGCACTGTCTCGACGGGCGGTCCGTCGTGGAAGTTGATCGCGTTGGCGTTGACGATGATGTTGCCGCGGTCGGACGTCGTCCTGAGCGGAAACATGAACGAGTACGGGAGCGCTATGAGCCGGATGATGCGTCGCAGGTTCTTCGACGCGGCAGCGTCGTCGAACGCCTGCGTCGTCGCATATGCTGCGGTATCGTTGGCACGCTCGCCTTGGATCTCCGTGTACACCTGGGCGACGTCGCGCGCTCGAAACGGCCCGTCGTGAAAGCGCTGACGAAGGCGATCGGCGACGGCGTCGGCCATCGAAGGTTTTCCGCGATGATCGGGAGCCGACGGTCCCCAGGCTTCCCGCAGCCGGAGGATCCTGGAGACACTCTCCGTCGCCCTCGAGATCACCGGTGACCTCTTCGCTGCACCGCTGGGGGACCCCACCGACCTCGACGAAGAATCGCCAGAGAGCTCCATCGTCCACGCGCCGAACGACGTCCCCGGCACGATGCCCTTGAACATCACCTGATAACGAGCGAGGCCGGCGGTCGCGAGGCTCTTCCACAGACGTTCGCTGTCCGGGCTTCGACTCGTGTCAGACATCAGACCGTCGGACCCGAGCGACTGCGCGAACCCGTGCGCCGCGACATACAGCTCTCTGCCGAGCCCGCGTCCGCGGTGGACCTCGTCGATCTCAGTGTAGTAGATCACGTGCCGATCGACCTTCTGATCGTGGTCCATGCGGACGAAACCGCGGAGACGGTCGTCGTTGTCGAAGAGCGCGACAGCGACCTTACCGTATTTTCCGCCACGGTCCGGCATGTCGGTGGTCCCCATGATCTGCAGATCGGGGTCGACGCGTGATCGCGCGAGCTCGCGCCATGAGGCGTGGACAGCCTCGAGCAGGTGGTCATCGCTGTCATGACGCATCATCGTCACCGATGCGCGCGCCGGTGTCGCGCAGTCGCGCTGCTGGGATGACGTACGCGCGAACGTGCTTTGATCCATGCGCGCGAAGCTTTGCGATCCTGTGGTTTCCATCGGCAACGTGAATTCCATCGTCGTCCTGGATGAGGACGACCGGCCACAGCGTGTCGCTCATCGCTGTGCGTGTCGCGAACTGCTCAGGTCCACCGTCGGCGGTCGTATCGTCGACGTGATCGATATCGTCGATCCTGATGTACCTGATCGGGACGTTGCGCTGTGCCCAATCGTAAAGACCCTCGATGCTATAGAGATCCCGCCCGTCGCCGTACGTCTGACCATGGAATCCGGTGAAGACTTCGACGAGCGAATATCGATCGATCATCACGCATCCATGCCAAGCTCAATGAACACGTCGAGCAGAGCGGTTGCGCCGAGTATTCTGCTCGCCCCTTTACCGCCAGTCTTTCTGTCGAACGCGAGATGATCGGCGAGCGCCTTTTTGAACGGTCGTCCCGTGACCAGAGCGAGCGTCGCTGACGGTCCGAACGCGGCGAGCCTCGCTCTGGTCGGTGGAACCTGAAATTCGTTTGGTGGCGGAAGAATCAACGCGTCGCTCTCAGCGAACAGCAACCCCTGGCCCAGCGACGTCGTCGGGATCAACCACGGAAGTCGTCGATCAAACTCGTTAAAACTATGGGTCGCGGCGACCGGCGTATCACGGACGAACACCGCGAGGTTGACTTCGGCACGAGCGCCTACGGGCGCCGGCGCCATCAACGCCCGCACGATCGGATCACGGATGTTCGCCGGCACCCCGACCCGATCGAGGCGCACGACGACCTCATTGACCTCACGGACGGACGGGTTATTGCCGTTG
>MEMM01000095.1:0-2784 GCA_001767925.1 Alphaproteobacteria bacterium RIFCSPHIGHO2_12_FULL_63_12 | reverse complement strand
GAGCGATGAGACGAAGCTCGGCGGTGACAGGCCACGTACGGTCAAACGGTTCGGGAACGCTTGTCGGCGCTCCCGCCTCGCGAAAGATGCGGCGGACGCTCATCACCACGGCGGATCGTTCTGATCGTCGGGATCAGCGCCGTCCCAGCCGCACTCGGGGCACGTCGGTGTCTGTGAGTATGTCCAATCGGCGCCGCAGCGATCGCAGCTGTGCGGGTCGTCGTCGTGCGGGTGTGACTCGACGGTGCGACGACCCTCCCACGGGTCACGGACACCGAGCGTGTGACGGAGGGCGTCGAAGATGAGAGTGAAGGTCTCGTGATCGACCCCCTCGACGACGAAGCGCCACTCTGGATCACTCGGCCTGAAAACGTACAGATCAGCGCCCTCAAGCGGATGATCGTCCTGATCGAGGTGATCGGGATTCGGGATCGAGATGATCGATCCGTCGCCGAGCTTCATGAAGACGCCCGCTGGATCCCAGACGTCTGGATCGCCGGCGAGCCGCTCGAGCGCATCCTGCGCGGGAGAAGATAGCTCGTTCGCAGTGCGGAGGAAGATACGATGCGGGTCGGACCCAAGCATCCTGAGCGTCTTGACCACCAGCGTGACGGCCTGACGCTCGACGGCCCGAGAGAAACGGTTGCGCGGACCGTGCGCTCCGTATCCGGCATCGTGGCTGACCTGAGCGATCACCGACCAGACGCGGTCGGACATAGAGTCATCGCTGACTTCGAAGAGACGACGGACGCTGAACATACCAGCGCTCATGAAACATCGTTCCAAACAGTCTGTAAAATCACAAACGGCGTCCCAAGGTTGTAGACCGTAATCCTTGGAGTATCTCCCACTGTCAATGTTTCTGAGATTCTGACAAGATTAACGATTCCCTGGTTGGCGATCATAAAATTGATTTGTTCTCCTGTCCTGTCTCCTGGCGTCATAAGCTGCTCACGCATCGTCCGACCGATCACGCCCTCATTAAGAATGTGCGCTGTCAATGTGTCGATTGCAGCGCCATATCTCTGACCAAAAAGACGCTGAAGTTGCTGCGTTGGCTGAATGATCGTTTCGGTAATCCAGCGACTAGCGTCACGTGCAATCCTTCGCATCGACGACGGAGCTCGGAGAAGGGCACGCTGCGCTTTGACCTTTCCGTCGTAGTTGGCGCTGAGGCCCGTACCCCACGCGAGAGCGCCGAGGAGCTCGTCGGAACCAGGGACGCCACGCTCAACCAGCCAATCGAGGAGGACAGACAGCTCACCGTCGACGTCGATCTCGTCGAGGCTGCGCGTCGGATTCTCGACAAGACGTCGGCGGACGACATTTTTGACGGCGGGGATCCTCACGCAACATCCTTGAAGAGCGGCGTGATCACACCGAGCTTCTTTCCAAGGGCGTTTACTGTCCATTCCGAAGATTGAAGGTTCAGATAAAACGCGAGCTGCGTTTGATATACTGTGATGATAACGCCGGCGTGTGCTGTGTTTTTGAGAGTATCCACCGCCGTCGCGAGGTCGACATCGACGAGCGCTCGCGCGAGCGGTGTCGTGGCTGGCGGTCCAAACGCGACCAATGTCGCGGCGTAGACATCGAGAAATTGGTCGTAAAATCGACTGCTGAAAGCGACGATCTTGCTCTGGATTCGTTGATTTCCGATCAGCATATGAGCGACCAACCGACAGACATCACGTGCCGTTTGATGCATCATCGGCGGCGCCTGCGTGAGTGCCCGAATGGCGTCGATCGATGTCATGTGCTCGACGGGTGCCCCCTCCCGTCGAGCGGCGACGAACGTTCGAACGTCGTCGACGTTCGGCGCGCCGTGCTCCTCGAGCCAGTCGATGAGCACATCGACCTGACCGTCCGCGTTGATCGCCTCGACGTCGCGCACGGCTTCATGCAACTTAAAGATCCTCGCGAGCCTCGTCGTGATCATCAATCGTAGCTCCTAAAAATGAACGACCCCGGATGGATCCAATTGTGGATCGTCCGGGGTCGTCGTGGAAGTCAACTGGGGTCCGCATGACCCCTCATCGCTCGGCTAGAAGAGGTTCATGTCCATGACGGTGACGGTGCCGTAGAAGTCCGAGCGGACCATCTGGCGGCCGTACCGCGTCATGACCATCTTCCGCGGAGTAGCGTCTTCGGGAGCGTAGATGACCGGGGTGACGATCATCGGCACGTAGGGGGCGTACACGTACCCAGTCTCGAGGAAGCTCGACCCCTTGAAGCCGACGAGGATCTTGTTCTTCGGGAAGTACGGGTCCTTGTAGACCGTATAGCGGTTCGACAGCGACCCGACCTTCTCGGCGCCCATCGTGAACATGGTCTCCTTCGGGTCCATGCTCAGCGACGGCTTGTACAGCACGCACGCCTCGAGGATCGTCGCCACCGCCGGGGACACGACGAGGAAATTCGCCGCTCCGCGGAGGGTCTTGGTGTGGATCTGATTCCCGAGGTCGATGATGGTCTCGACCAGGGTCTCATACCACTCGCGCTGGGTGCCGGTGAAGCTGGCGCCCGTAACGGTGTCGCCGGTCGTCTTGTCGACGAACTTGCCGGCCTTGCGCGACCAGAAGAACGATCCGCCGGTGGCGCCGTCGAGGATGTCCGCGAGGATCTCGCGATCGATCTCCAGCGCCATGTGCTCCGACATGACGTTCGTCATCTCGAGCTCAGCGTCGACGTTCTGATACGCGGCGAGATCCTGGGCGACCTCAGGGGTCCACTTCACCTTGAGCTTGCGGGTGATCGCGGTCACTGGGACGCTCTGGACGCGGA
>MEMM01000094.1 GCA_001767925.1 Alphaproteobacteria bacterium RIFCSPHIGHO2_12_FULL_63_12 | reverse complement strand
CGGTCGCGATGGTCGTCGCCCCGGCGGTCGCTGTAGCGGCGGTTCTCGTCGCCGCGGTTATTGCCGCGATGATCGTCGCGGCGGTGGTTTTCCCCGCGATCGTGTTCGCGGTCGCCGCCGCGGTGATCGTCGGCGCGATCACGATCGCGCCCGCGGCTGTCGTCATCCGCCGACGCCGCTGCAAAGCCAAGGGCGCTTAAGCCCAGCGCCAACGCAGCCGCCGTTTTCACCCAAATTCGCATCGAAGCCTCCGAGCCTGTTGCCCCAGCTGGATTGCCCAGTCTCAACAATCAGGGAGGATTGCGGCCAAATTGGCGCCGGTTGAAGTCCGGATTGCGCCACAATTATCAGGGGCGCCGTCACTTTTTCTGGAGCTGCCCGCCGATTCGGCGCAAGGAAGGGCCATGACCGCCAACTTACAGCCGTCAAACGACGCGGACACCCGCCGGGAGGCGCGCCGCAAGGCGTGGCTGTTTGGCCGGATCGCCGCCGGCATCCTGATCGCCCTCTGCGTCGTCCTCGCCGCAATCAAGCGCTTCGAGCTTGTCGGCGGCGGGTTTCACCTCAACTTTGCGCTCGTCCTCGGCGCGCTCGGCGCAATCCTTCTCGGCGTCGGGCTGATGGCGCTGTCGTTCTATTCCGACCGCTCGGGCGCCGACGACGGGGTCATCGGCATGAGCCGGGACGAATGGAACGAGGAAAACCGGGAGCGGTAACGGCGGCTTCAGCCGCCCGCACCCGGCAGCGAGAAGCGCCTTACTTAGCCTTCTCAAAGACCAGCATGTAGATCTCTTTAAGGCCCGCGACCTCGGGCTCGTCGACGAGGGTGAAGCCGAATGACGTCACCTCGCTGATCATGCCGGCTTTGCCGAAGCGGACATGCGCGCGGCTCGGATCGTCCTTGTGCGTCTCATCGAGCGTGTAATCGAGGATGATGAGCCGCCCGCCCGGCGCCAGCGCGTCCTTGACCGTCGCCATGATCCCGGGGCGGTCCGAAAAATAATGATAGGTGTCGGCGATAAAGACGACATCGACCGATGACGGCGGCAAGGTGATGTCCTTGTCGCGGCCGAGGACGGCGACGACATTGCCGACGTCGAGATCGGCGGCGCGCTGGCTGATCAGCTTCAAAAATCGCGGCTCGATGTCGATGGCATAGATGACGCCCTTCGGGCCGACCTTGTCGGCGAACATCAGCGAATAGAGCCCGGTGCCGGCGCCGATATCGGCGATGCGCGCGCCGGCCGGGATTTTCGCGGCGGCGAGAACCGCGTCGCGCGCGGCGTAAAGCTCGCGGCTGCCGACTTCCATCGAGTCGAGAAATACTTCGGGGTTTTCGTCTTCCTCGCCATAGGACGGCGCCGGCAGCGGTTCCGCGACTTCCGTGGCGACGCGGTCCCGCCCGCAGGCGGCGAGCAGCATTAGCCCGGCCGCGAGCGCCAATATCCGCCTCGTTTCAACCGACCTCATGCAAGCCTTCGCGCCATCTCAACGCCCAACCATCGGGCCCTGCCCTTGCTGGCGCAAGTCCCCGCCGAATTCAACGATAAATTCAGGCGCCGGTTAGCCCCTCGATGAGCGCGGGAAGCGCCGAAACCGCCGGGATTTCACGGTATCGGGGATGCTCCCTTGGCGCCTCGGCGCGCTCGATGACCCAGGTCAGCTCATGCGGCACGTAAACGCCCCAGCCGCCGGCTTCAATCGCCGGGATCACATCCGACTTCAGCGAATTGCCGATCATCAGGCCGCCGCCGGGCCCGGCGCCATGGCGCGCGAACACCGAGCGGTAGGTCTCCGGCGATTTGTCCGACACGATCTCGACGCCGGCGAAATAATCGGCGATTCCGGAAGCGGCGATCTTGCGCTCCTGGTGGAAGAGATCGCCTTTGGTCACGATGACCAGCCGATGGGTTTTCGACAGGCGATCAATCGTCTCGCCGACGCCCGGCAGCAATTCAACCGGATGATCGAGCATGTCGCGTCCGGCGTCGAGGATCTGCTTGACGACGCTGGCGGGAAGGTCGGCGCCCGAAACCTCGATCGCGGTTTCAATCATCGACAGGGTGAATCCCTTGACGCCGAATCCGTAGCGCGAGAGGTTGCGCTTTTCCGCCGCGAGAAGCCGCTCTTCAAGATGATCCGCCTGCGCATAATCGGCGAGCAGGCCGGCGAAACTTTCCTTGGTCAGCTTGAAGAAGCGCTCATTGTGCCAGAGCGTGTCGTCGGCGTCGAAGGCGATCAGGTCGATCATCAATTCCGTCCCATCAGGCGCGCCGTCATGAAAAGCGCAGGCGCCGACGGCGACGAATAGACCTCCTCACGCCCCAAATTCAATGCGTCGCCGGCAAAGGCGAGGAAAGCGGTTAACCGCGCCTTTAAGTCCGGGGCCTAGCCTTATCGGCGGAGGAGCGGGACGGATCGAATTGGCGACAAAAGCGACATGGCAGGGTCTGGCGATACGCCTTGCGCCGCTTCTTTTCGCGGCGGGCGCCGGGCATCTCCTTTTCCAGATCTGGAAGCACTGGGATGTCGTGACCCTCGATTTCCGGTTTTTCTGGCTTGCCGGCGACTTCTGGCTGAACGGCGGCAACCCCTATGACGCGAGCTACGCGGCGGCCGCCGAAGCGCAGTTCGGCATCGAGCGCGGCGCGATCTGGTATTACCCGCCCAATTGGTTCGCGCTCGCGGCGCTCTTGTCGCTGCCGGACCCGCTTTCAGCGTCGCGGCTCTGGCTTATCGTCAATGCGGGCCTGCTGCTCGGGGGCGGCGCGCTGAATGTGATGGCGTTTCGCGCCTTGCGCGGCGCGGCCGGCGCCCAATCACTGATCACGAAATTTCTCGATGCGCTGCCGGCGTCGTCTCTTTATTTCCTTTTCACCGGCGCGGTCGCGCTGTCGCAGGCCGCCGGCAACAGCCTGCATCTCGGGCAGTCGTCGATCCTCGTCTATTTCGGCGCGAGCCTTTTACTGTCAGGCGCGGCGCGCGGCCGGCTTGTTCTCGCCGGCGCCGGTCTCGCGATTTTGATGCTGAAGCCGCAGATCGGCGCGCTGGTCTGCGCCGGGCTTATTTTCACGCCGTTCGGACGGCGCACGATTGCGATGGCGGCGCTCGCCTCGATCGCGATAGCGGCGCCGGTCTTCATCGCGACGCCGCCGGCCGAATTCCTCGGCGCGTTCGCCGAAGGCGTCGCTCGCTACACGGATCAAGCCTACAACATGCCGCCGGCGGTCACCGGATTGCGGCACCTCGCCTGGATTTTCGGCGCCCCTGATATGGGTTCGCTTTTCTATCTGCTGCTGGCGCTTCTCCTCATCAGCGCCGCCAGTCTCGCCGCGGGGCTGAGGCGCGGGGAGCTGAAGACGACAGATTTCATCATCCTCTCGATCGCGATCGCAGCGGCGGCGAGCCCGCTGCACGTCTACGACCTGATCCTTCTCGCCGCGCTCGCCCTGCCGGCAATTTCCTTGCCGCTTCCCGCCGGCGCCTTGGCGCTCAGCGCGCTCGCCCTCTCCTGGCGCGCCGGCAATTTGCCCTTCCCGGAGAGCCTTTCCGAGGGCGTCACCTATTACGCCGGCAGTTTCTACGCGAGCCTTTCCGCCGGCGCCATCGCTGCGGCGGTTTGCGCCTCTCTCATTCCGGCCGAGGCGGCGCGCGCACGGGACGTTGACAGGATTCGCCGCTCCGTCGCCGGCGCCTGAATGTTTCGGCGCGCGTTCGCGTGCGCACGCTGTTTGGCGCCGACTGCTATGTTGATGACCAGTCGCCTTTGATCAGCTGACGGAATGTCACAGAGATCCATCATCTTACCCGGCGCGCAATTGTCATATCCGTCCGGAGACGGCGCATTCATCATTAGCAGCATTGATGCGTCTTATTAGGCAACGAAGCTCGACGCTGGGTTATGGATCTTCTATTCTGCAGCCCTCCTCGATGTGGAGGAAAAAATGAAAATCGTCCCCACGATCATCGCCGGAATCATTTTCTCGACGCTGACGCCCGGCCTTACGCTCGCCGCGGATAGCGCGAGGAACAAACCCAACATTATCGTCATTTTGGCCGACGATCTTGGCTATGGCGATATCGGCGCGAACGGCGCACAGAAGATACGCACGCCCCATATCGACGCGATTGCGCGCCGCGGCGTCAAATTCACGCAATTTTACGCAAGCGCCAACGTCTGCTCGCCCTCCCGGGCCGGACTGATGACCGGCCGCTATCCGATCCGATCGGGTCTCGCCTATGACGTTATCGGCGCAAACGATTCGCGCGGACTGCCGGCGGCGGAGGAGACGCTCGGCGAGCTAACCAGGCGCGCAGGCTATGCGACGAAGTACATCGGCAAATGGCATCTCGGAAAATTCCCCGAGCACCTTCCGTTGAAACATGGGTTCGACGAGTTCTTCGGCGTGCCGCACAGCAACGACATGCCGGACTTCGCGCTCTACGACGGCGAAGCGATGATCGAGCAGCCGGTCGACCAGTCGACACTGACAAAGCGCTATGGCGAAGAGGCGGTGAAATACATCGAACGCAGCGACCAAAGGCCTTTCTTCCTCTTCGTCGCCCATACGATGCCGCACATACCGCTCCACGCATCAAAAGCCTTCAGGGGAAAATCCGGCGCCGGCCTCTACGGCGACGCCGTGGAAGAACTTGACAGCGGGGTCGGCGCGATTGTCGACGCCCTCAAGCGCCGCGGCGTCTATGAGCGCACCGTGATTTTCATCACCAGCGACAACGGGCCGTTTTTCGAAGGCGGTACCGGCGGACTGAAAGGCGGAAAAGGCTCGAGCTGGGAAGCTGGTTATCGCGTGCCGCTTGTGGTCGGCTGGGCGAAAGGCGGCTTCAAAAAAGGCGCGCGCGACGCGATCGCCATGAACATCGATATTTTACCGACGGTCGCCGAGCTTGTCGGCGCATCGCCAGCGGCTGACCTCATCGACGGGCGCAGTCTTCTGGGCGTCTTGCGCGGCGAACGGGATCGCGCGCATGAATATCTCTATTACTTCAATAATGAGGATGTCGTCGGCGTTCGCGATTCGCGCTGGAAATATCTGACGCATGCCTATTATCGCCGTTCGCTCGGCGCATTTGAAAAATTCGACCAGCTTGACGGATTTGAGTCGAGCTATGATCTGCTGTTCGATGCGAAGGATGCCGGCGGCGAGGAGTACAGTTACGCCGACCGCCAACCGGAAGCCTTGGCGGAATTGAAATCGGCGGTGGCCGCCGCGCGCGCTGAATTCGACCCCTTGAGGACGCACGCCCCAGACAAGACGTTTCCCGAATAGGCGCACAAACAAAAACGCCGCCTCCTTTCGGAAGCGGCGTTTTTTATTTTCACTGAAAAAGGGGAATTCTGTCGGCTTGGCAGGCCTGGCGGCGACCTACTCTCCCACGCCTTAAGACGTAGTACCATCGGCGCTGGGGACTTTAACGACCGAGTTCGGAATGGGATCGGGTGGAGGCTCCCCGCCAATGCCACCGGGCCGGCAAAGACGACAGAATTGCGAGAGTCATTTTTTATTCAATCCTTCGAGGCGCGAACCTTCGGTTCGCTCCTAAGGATGAGGGTGTTTCTAACGCTTGGTTCGTTTTCGCGTGGCGTTAATCCGTAAACGGATCGATCGCCGCGCATGAGGTGTCTGCTTGTTCTCACGCCGTCATTCGCCGAAGCTTATGACTGCATGAGGACGATCAAGCCAATCGAGCTATTAGTACCGGTAAGCTTCACACATTGCTGCGCTTCCACACCCGGCCTATCAACGTCGTGGTCTTCGACGGCTCTCAAGGGAATTCTTGTTTCGAGGCGGGTTTCCCGCTTAGATGCTTTCAGCGGTTATCCCTTCATCACGTAGCTACCCTGCACTGCGGCTGGCGCCACAACAGGTCCACCAGAGGTGAGTCCATCCCGGTCCTCTCGTACTAAGGACAGCTCCTCTCAAAATTCCTACACCCACGGCAGATAGGGACCGAACTGTCTCGCGACGTTCTGAACCCAGCTCACGTACCA
>MEMM01000093.1 GCA_001767925.1 Alphaproteobacteria bacterium RIFCSPHIGHO2_12_FULL_63_12 | reverse complement strand
TGGGGATCGGGGTCCCGCTTCAGCTCCTCGAAGATCCGGATGAACTCGCTCATGAGCGCGGGATCGCTCCAGGCTCCGCCCGCGATCTTCGGGTACTTCGAGGCCGTGGGCGTCTTTGGATCGAGGACTTCGAGCATCCCGTAGAGTTTTTCCCGGTCGCCAACGCTTTCGGCCTTCCGGAGCGCCGCCTGGATGGCCTTGACGGCCTCGTGGGCGTCGGCCCGTACCTCCTCGGGCGTCCAGTCGATTCCCGCCTCGGCCCGGCACTTCTTGGCGTTCACGAGAAGGCTCCGGGCCATGTAGTGGCCCCAGACCTTCCGGTTCCACGCTCCTCCACCGCTCTTCAGAACCTCCGTCGCGATGGCCTCGTACTCGGTGATCTGGCGGGCCATCTCGTCGAGATCGATCTGCGAGACGCCACCACTCGGGAGCGAGACAAGCGTCGGCAACCGGTATAGGTCGGGGAGCGGCGCTGGCTCCGGCGGCGGCTCGTAGGATTCCACGATCGGCCTCTTCACCGGGACGCGATAGCGTTCGCCCTTCTCGTCGTAGAGCCAGATCCACTCGTGGGGCGAGATCGGCCGGATATCCCCCTTCTGGGCCGGTTCCGGCACGGGCGGCAACCGATAGAAATCGGGGATCGGCGCCTCTTGGTAGATTGGCGCCGGCGGCGCGGGCACTGGCGTGGGTGGTGCTTCCTCGATCGTCGCGGGTTGGCTTGCGACGGGCGGGAACTTGTAGAAGCTCGGGGGAGTCGCCACCGGCTTCGCGCCCGTGATCGCCTCGTTCAGGCCGTCGATCTGGCCGCGGAGGTTCTCCATCGCGAACTTGACCTTCTGTCGGCGCTTCTCCGACGTGTACCAGGACGGGGTCTCCTGGTACTCCCGGTTCAGCTTGTCGTACGCCTCCTGAAGGAGAGAGCGCCGGATCTTGAGCGCCTCGATCTCGCCCCCGGGAGCGGAGACGATCTTGACCTCCGGCACTTCCTGGCCGAGACGGTTCATGGTGCGGGCTCCTCTTCGAGGTCGTGCCACCCATTGTTCCGGGCCAGAGCCGAGAAGATCGCGCTGGCCGTGAAGCTGCTGCCGATGCCGATCATGATGCTCGACTGGAGGGCCGAGCCCGCGATCGCGAGTGCGAGCCCGCCCACGATCCCGACCGTCTCGGCCGTGGACATCCCGCGTCTGGCGGGCATCGGCGGCTCGACCACGTCGCCCAGTCGGAAGCCGCTGATCCTGTGCGGAGCAGGCACGTAGGACCGGATCCTCATGCTCCCTCCAGCATACGGTCGACCGCATTGGCGACATCCCCGGCCGAGACGGGCGACGGTTCCGGATCGTCCGGCGTGGCCGGGAACTTCCACTTTTCGAGGATCGTCCGCTTGTAGAGCGCCCAGTCGCTGTTGTGGTCGTTCCACGCGAGCATCTCGACCGCCTTGGCCCGGAGCTTCTTCGGCCGGAGCTTCTTCGCGAGCCACGAAACGAAGTCAGCTCCCAGTTCCGTCCGGACGGCGGCCATCGCATCCCACCACGCCCGGCCCGAGAGCGCCGCGAGCGCGCGCGCGATCCGGCGGTCCGCCTCTTTCGGGGTCTCCATCACTTCCACGACGACGTTTCCCTCCGGCTCCATGATAGGTTCGACGGTGACCGTTGGCCAGACCCCCATCTGCATTTCGAGCCAGGTTGTCGCGCCGAAATCCCGCCTTGCCTCGGCGTCGGTGTAGATGCTGACGGTGTCGTTCTCGGTGTTCGAGACCCGGTAGCGTTTCCGGCCGCCGGGGCCGATGTCGACGCGCCCCTGGCGCAGCTCGTACCCGAAGACGTGCGCAGGATCGGGCCAGAGATGGCCCTCGATCTCGTCAGGCACGGCGGAGGCCCTTGAGGCCGAAGAGGCCGAGACCGTTGAGCGGTGAGGTCTCCTCGGGCTCGAAGACCGTCGTGTCGCCCTTTCTGCCGGGCGGCTTGGCGGCGTTGTATTCCTCCCACGTGAGCGGCCTCTTTGGGGTCAAGTCCACCTTCGAAGGCGGAAGATTCGGCGTCTTCGTCAGACCCGATCCGGTCGGCGATCCGGGCGCGGTCGGAAAAACCCGCTGGTTGCCCCAATACCACTGGACTTCCGCGTTGGGCTCCCCCGGGTCCGCGAAGCGCCAGCCGCGCGGCGGTCCTGTCGGAATCTCGAATCGGGGGCGAAGCACGCGGATTTTCTTCATCTCCTCCGGAGTCATAGTACGCGAACTCGTGTCCGATGGGCTTCTCGGCGCTGTTTCAGGAACAATCGTCCGCATGTTTCTCGGATCGCCGGTGGGCGACCAGAGCCGTCTTCTCGCGTCTATGTCTACTTCTCCTGGTTCGGCGTACCGCCAGCCCGCAGGCGGCGCCGCCGGTCTTCCCCAAGGCAGAATCTCCCTCGGCGTGGACGGGCGTACGAGAAGTCGTCCTTCCGCATCAAAACGAGCGAGGTTGTGCTTGAACCACAAGCCCCGGCTCTCCGGACCCGTGATGAGTACCGTCTCCTCCGGCGTCGCGTAGCGCCAGCCCGCAGGTGGCTGGGGCCGGACGGACGGCGCCTGCGCGCGCTCCGCAGGCGTGAGGAACCGCTGGCCGGGCGGCAGAACCTGGCGGACCGGCGGCAAGGGCGACGCCGAGGGTACGATCGGTCGGACGGGCGTTTCAACGGGAACGATCGTCCGCATATCTCTCGGATCGCCGGTAGACGACCAGAGTCGCCTTCTCGCGTCTATGTCTACTTCTCCTGGTTCGGCGTACCGCCAGCCTGTGGGCGGCGCGGGGCGGCCCGCCGTCGAGACGGGAGGTCGCACGGGCGGCGGCGGAAGGGGTTGGGGGACGATCCGACCGCCGGGCGTGGTCACGGTCCAGCCCTGCTTGATAAAGAGGGTGCCGTCCGCGGTCATTCTGACGCCATGGACGTTCTGGAACTCCCACGAGCCGTCAGGGCGCGTGATGAATCTCTTCGAAAGCAGACTCGGCTCGATTGCGCTCTTTTCGGCGGCCGTCATGGGCCGGAAACCGGTCGGAACTGGGGCAGTCGGGCGCACTGGCGGAGCCGCCGGTGTCACAGGCCGCGCGGGTTGCCCAGTCGGAACAATGACCCTCATATCCCTTGGATTTCCGGTAGGCGACCAAAATCTTTGGGCATGACCTGCCGTCTCGGCCGCGATCCTTTCCGCTTCCGTAGCGTACCTGAACCCTCTGGGAAGTGAACGAACGGACGGCGCGACGGGAGGCCGCGTGGGTCCCATCGGCCTGCCCCAGCCGGGCGGAGGCGGCGGCCGGACGGGCGGCGGTTCGACCACGAGCGGAGGGAGCGTCGGACCGATGTTCGCCCCCTCCCGCGGCATCGCCGCATACGGCGACTCCCGGATGATCGTCCGGTTGTTCCAGATCCACTTGGCCTGGCCGGGATCGGGCTGGGCGATTTCAGCGGGCGTCGCGTACCGCCAGCCCGCCGGCGGCGGGATCTTCGGCAGCGGCGCCGTGACGGGTGTGGCTCCGGGCGATGCCTTCGGCAGCCGCACTTTCGGCATTGTCGGCCGCCAGGTGACGCGGGGCGCCATCGGAGTCGAAGGCCGCAATCTGAGCGCGCTCGCGGCCGTGACGACTCCCGTGCCGACGGACAGGCTGTTGACGATCACCCACTGGTGGAGTTCCTTCCAGCCGTTCTCGATCAGCCAGAAGCGGTCCCAGAGGGCATCGGCCTTTTTGAAGTCAGTCTCCTTCTCGTAGGCTTCGAGGAGCGCCGCCTGCTCCAGCTTCCAGCGGTTGACCCAGTAGCTCATGGGACCCTTGGCGGGGTTGTCCGCCACGTCCTTCCGGAGGTCCTTGATGTGCTGCTTCCACGCTTCCGTCAAGGGCGCGGGCGGGAGCGCCGCGGCCTTCGCGACCTCGGCCTCCTTCACCTTCGCGAGATACCCCGAGTTCAGTTTCAGGAACAGCTCGTAGCGTGCCAGTTCCTTCTCGGCGAAGCGCGGGTCGCTCATGTCGTAGTCGCGTGGCGGCAGGCAGACGGGCTCGCCCGCCTTCGGCGTCAGGGGCTTGATCCGCTTGTCGAGATCGAACTCCGTGACCCGGTCGCTATCCTGCTGACCGAGAACGACGCCGTGGGCGTCGGCCACGAGCGCGTCACACTTCAGCATCTCGACCTGGGCGGGATCGTAGACGTCGAAAGCGAACTCGGGCGCTGCGGTGAACCCGCCGCTATAGAAGCCGGGAACTGTCGGCGCCTCGTGCGCGGGCAGGGAAGGCGTCTCGACGATCGGCGCTTCCTGCGCGGCCTTCTCGTCCAGGAGCGGCTGGAAATATTCCAGGAGCCTCGCGGACGGCCCGAGGCACGGGAGCGCGCCGAGATGCGGGACGACGTCGTTCATCGTTTCTCCACGCGCCTTCTCAGTTCGGACAACTTCTGTTGAATGTCCGCGCGATCTCGAAGCCCGGATAGGACTATCGTGCCCTTCGCACGCTTACGTTTCAAGTTGAACATGACGATCCGGTGTCGAAGCCCCAGAACGGCGCCCCAGAGGATCACGAGAAGCCAGATCGCGAATGTCACCGGCCATAGAAGCGTGCCGAGCGTGAACCAGAGAAGGAACCACGCCTGCGTCCGAAGCGGCCAGCCCGCCGTCCGGCACTTTTCGAGCGTGGACCGACCCATCGGGGACAGGTAGTTCGAGACCGTCCAGAGGATCCCGCAAACGACGTAGAAGCCGATGATGGCGTTCATCGGAAGCTCGATTCGTAGATCCTCTCTGCGCTCGGACCGCCGTAGACCTCGGGCTGGACCTGCATGGACTTCAGATGTTCGCCCACCCACTTCCTGGGATTCCGGCGGTAGTCCTCGGCCGGGACGTGCGTCAGGCCCACGCCGTTGATTGTCCGCGCGATCTCGGCGGCCACGTCGTACCACGATTTGCCGCTCTTGGGCGTGACGACGAGACGCGCGAGACGGGGCTCTCCTACGCGAAGTCGGCCCTCCCTGATGTCGAGGTGGTGGAAGCCCCAGATCTCCTCGGCCGCACGGAGAACGGCGCCGATCCACTGGCGGAAGAGATCCTTCTGCGCCTCTTCCTCGGCCTTGTACCTGGCTTTCTCGGCGCGCTCTTCGATCTCCTCTTCGGAGAGACCCTCTTCCCACTGGGCGATCTCCTCACGCTCGGCCTTGGAAGCGTAGTACCCCTGTTCCGAAATGTTGTCGGCATTCGTCTCTTCGATCGCGGAGTAGTCCGGTAGGGCGAGCTTTTCGGCGATCTCGTCGATCGTCAGCTTGATTCCAGTTTCTTTCTTCGCTTTCACGGTAGCCATCGCCGTTGTCTCCTACTTTCCGCCCGCCGTCACGACCAAGGCCCACAGCGCCTCCCAGTCGGGGATTATACCCTCCGACTGGTAGCCCTTCCTCGCGGCACGGACCGCCTCGTGCAATCCCGGCCACTCCTGGCTCTCGTCCTCGGCTTCGTGCAGGTGCCCCACTGCGAGAAGCCGGCGCGAACCGTAGCCGTCCCTCACCTCAGCCATGAGGACCCTCGCCGCCCCCAAGTGCTTCTCGACGCATTCGACGCACGACGGCGGGTGTTCGCGCCCGCACAGGCCGATTTTCATGAGGCCCGAAAGGCCGAAAAGTGCGCGCACTAGCGGATCTCCATCCTGGGCTCGACCGGCATGCGGACGTCCGAGGCGTCGAAGCCCTCCTGCTCCGCGAGCGCCTTCAAGGCCGCGAGCGCGCCTTCGGCCGTTTCACCCACGAGCGCGCGCTCGACCCCCGGTTCCATCGCCCGCTCCAAAGCGGCGGGGATGAGGATGTGGACCGTTTCGAGTCCGTCCTCGATCGTGAGCTTGACGACGAGGACACTGCGGACGCCCGTCTTCAGGATGTTGACCGAAGTGACGGCCATCTTCACCGTCGAAGGCTGGTCGCTCACCCACTCGCCGGGACTCTCCGGAAGACCGCCGTAGGGCTCGAACGCTTTGACGAGCCTGTCATATCGCTCCGGCTGATAGAAGCGGGAGGTCCAGCCCGGCGGATTGCAGTCGACGGATCGTTCCACCAGTGGGGCGACCAGTAGAGCACGGCCGTCTCCGGATGGACAATGAGCGTGCCGAGCTTCTTCAGCTTCTTGGCGCGACCGCCACGAGCCTTCTTGGCGCCCCCGTAGCTTGGCGGCCTGCCGGTCGCAAGGTACTCCTCAATCTGCTTCAGGATCTTCCGGCGCGGCGGGAAGTCCTCAAAGTGCTGCATGATCGAGTGCGAAAGCTCCGCGAGATCGGCCGGATCGGAGCTGTCGAGCCGCTCTTCCACGTCCTTCTCGACCTCGTCGGCGGCACCGAGAAAATGGCCCAGACGGTGGATGTTCGGCATCCGCCCGCGCTTCGAGAGCTGCACGTCGTACTGCGTGAGGAAGCTCTTCAGGCTCGCGACGAAGTTCCGGACCGTCGGTTCCATCATGTGCTCCTAGCTCAGATGGATCTTCCCGTCGTCCCCGACGTAGGGGTCGACGCTGCCGTAGCCGTGGGCGGCCTCGGTGAGCCGGTCTCCGAGCACGCCCATCCCG
>MEMM01000092.1:3501-6283 GCA_001767925.1 Alphaproteobacteria bacterium RIFCSPHIGHO2_12_FULL_63_12 | reverse complement strand
TTCCGATCTGTGCTGCATACGGCCAAGGCCGTCAGCCTTCCGCATACGGAGAAACAGGCGGCCCAGAAGGCGCTGGCTGAAGCGATCCGCGCGGCGCCCGATTTTCCGCCCGCCGCCTATCACGGTGCCCGCTTCCTGATGACCGATGGCAAGACCAAGGCCGCCCAGGGCGTGCTCGAACTCGGCTGGAAGGCCCGCCCGCACCCGGCGCTCGCCCAGCTGTCGCGCCGCCTTGTGCCCCAGGACACGCGCCAGAATATCGCCGCCCGCCTGAAGGGCCTCGCCGAGGCCTATCCGAGCCATCGCGAGAGCCGCATCGTGACCGCCGAGAACGCGATGGACGCCGCCGACTGGGTCGGCGCGATCCGCATCCTCGCCCTCCTTGTCGAGGAGAATCCGACCGCCCGCCTGTGCCTCCTCATGGAGCGCGCCCTGAAAGGCTATGGCGACCCGGTCGAGGCCCAACGCTGGGGCCGGATGGCCGCCTCCGCCTCGCGCGAGCCCGACTGGTCGGACATCGACCCGAAAGGCAACGCCTTCGACTTCGACCGCGCGGCCTGGGGCCGTCTCGTCTACGCGTTCGGCGATGTCGGCGACCTCGTCCACCCGCGCTACGAAACCTATGGCCGCGAACTGGAAGCCGGCCGCGTGCTGGCCCTTCCGATGGCCGATGAGGGGCCCCTCGCCCCGCCGAAAGCGCCGCAGGGCCCGCTGACACAGCCGCTCGACTACGCCCCGGACGACGATTGACCCGCCCCGCCCCGCAGGCGGCAAAACAGCCTTGCGCCCCCGGGGACCTGCCAGTATATGCGGGGTCCATCGAAAAGGGCCGCTTTAGCTCAGCTGGTAGAGCACCGCATTCGTAATGCGGGGGTCAGGTGTTCAAGTCACCTAAGCGGCACCATTCCTCCTCTTCTTCACTCCTTTCCTTGTCCGGCCGGCGCCCTAGTTGGGGCGGGATCATGATTGCAGTCGTTTTTGGCAGTTCGGGCGGGATTGGCCGCGCCTTGACCTTGAGCCTTCTGGCGTCCGGGCGGTATGCGACCGTGTTCGCGGTCTCGCGGTCCGGCATCGCCATTCCCGGCGCAGAAAACCGCCGGGCGGACTTTGCCGACGAGGCGTCGCTGGCCGCGCTGGCCGCCGAGATCCGCGCGGCAGGGCCGGTATCGCTGTGCCTCGTTGCCAGCGGGCTTCTGTCCGATGAGGCCGTGCAGCCCGAGAAGACCTACCGGGCCCAGAGCCTCGACGCCTTCCGGCGCGTGTTCGAGGCGAACACGTTTGCTCCGGCGCTGATTGCGAAGCACATCCTGCCGCTGATGCCGAAGGCAGAGCGCAGCGTCTTTGCGGCGCTGTCGGCGCGGGTCGGTTCGATCTCCGACAACCGGCTTGGCGGATGGCATGCCTACCGCGCCTCCAAGGCGGCGCTGAACATGCTGATCCGCAACTACGCCATCGAACAGGCAAGGCGGGCACCGGCGTGTATCTGTGTCGGGCTTCATCCGGGCACGGTCGATACCGGCCTGTCGAAGCCTTTCCAGTCCAACGTGCCGGACGCGCAACTCTTCTCGCCCGACCAGTCGGCCGCCTCCTTGCTGGACGTGATCGATCATCTGACCCCGGAGCAATCCGGGAAGTGCTTCGACTGGGCCGGCAAGGAAGTGCCGGCCTAAAGCTTGAAGATACCTTCGATCACGGTGACGGCGGTGCCGGTGAGTTTGACGCGGCCGCCTTCGAGGCGGACATCGATCCAGGCGCCGCGGCCAGGGAACGCCTGATAGCAATGCGCTTCGGGCCGCGCGAAATTTTCCGCGAGGATGCGCGCCAGCATCGTGTGCCAGCTGCCCGTGGCTGGGTCTTCGTCAATGCCGGAGCCGGGCGCGAAGAAGCGGGAGGTGGCGTCTGCCCCGTCGCCGCCGAGCGCGAAACAGCCGAAATTGCCCCGGGCCCAATCGCCGCCGGCCGCGCCGAGGGCTTTCAGGGCCCGGTGATCAGGCGCGAGCGCCTTGACCTCCTCGGCCGTTTCGAAGCGCGCGGCGTAGAACATGCCGCCCCAGGCCTCGGCCGGACGCGCGCCGAGCGCGGCGGCGATTTCATCCGTGACCGGAGCGGGCTGGACCGGTGCAGAAGGAAAATCCATTTCCAGACGCCCATCGGCAAGGCGGCGCACGATGAGGCGGCCGGACTTTACCGTGTCGAAGGCGATGGCCTCACCCGCAAAGCCGCCATGCGCGAAGAGCACATGGGCCGAAGCAAGCGTCGCATGACCGCAGAGCGGCACCTCGACGGCGGGCGTGAACCAGCGCAGCGTCCACACACCGTCGCCGGCCGGCACGATATAAGCGGTTTCAGCCACGTTGTTTTCCGCGGCGATGGCGAGCAGCGTCTCGTCCGGCGGGAAGGCGTCGAGCGGCATGACACAGGCCTGGTTTCCCTCGAAGGTTTTCGAGGCAAAGGCATCGACCTGATAGAAGGGCAGCGTAGGCATGGCGGGCTCTCTCTTTTTGAGGCGGTGGTCATCGCACGGACGCCGCGCGCCGCCAAACGAGGAATTCTGATGGGGTGTTGAGTTTGGCTGCAGCCAGCACGTGCGGCCGCAGGGGCGGGTGGCCGGTGCGGAGGGATGGTTTGCGTGTCGTGCGAGGGCGGGGCTAGGACGTGTCGGCGCGGGCGGGTGCGGACAGGGTGTGTACGGAAGATTGGCGCTGCGCGCGGACCGGAAGCGGCACGGCGCAGGGTTCGGGCGCGAGGGCGGCGGCAAGGCGCGCGGACGGCGCGAAGAGTT
>MEMM01000092.1:3290-3474 GCA_001767925.1 Alphaproteobacteria bacterium RIFCSPHIGHO2_12_FULL_63_12 | reverse complement strand
CGCCGGGGGCGGCGCAGCTGGCGGCAAAATCGATGGGCAGGTGGCGCAGGTAGACGCGGCCCCAACGCGTGATGCCGTACCAGTAGGGGACGCCGGGCCCATAGTGCGCGCGCACCCAGCGCTTCAGCGCGACCAGCTGCACAAAGATCAGCGGCCAGATCAGGCGCAGGAAGCCGGTGAGACC
>MEMM01000092.1:0-3264 GCA_001767925.1 Alphaproteobacteria bacterium RIFCSPHIGHO2_12_FULL_63_12 | reverse complement strand
TCATCGGACCCGAGGATAGGCCCGGCCGGTGTCCCGCCGGATTGGCGGGGGTGGATTTTTCCGGATCGCCTGCTCCGCACCGCGTAAGTCCAATGGCCCGAAGCGCAGGCTGGACGCCGGAGCGCCCTGTTCTGTCTGGCTTTCTGGGTCCCGGATAACCGCTGCGCGGTTTCCGGGATGACCGGAAAAAAGTGTCGGAGCGACGGTGGAGAGGGTTCCAAAAAGTTGCGCAAGCCGGGCCTTGTGCAACCTGATCCGGCCGCTGAGGGGGCTGCGCGCTACTTTTTGAGGTCGTCGATCAGCCAGCCATGGTGGACCGGGCCGTGGCCCTGGCCGAAGCCCTTGGCGGCCTTGAGGGCGCCGGTGAGGTAGTCCCGGCCCTGTTCGACGGCTTCGGGGACCGAGCGGCCCTGACCCAACAAGGCGGCGATGGCCGAAGCGAGCGTGCAGCCGGTGCCGTGGGTGGAGGTCGTGTCGATGCGCGGGCCTTCGAAGATCCATTCGCCGGTCGTGGTCTGCAGCACGTCGTGGATAACCTTGCCGCCGATATGGCCACCTTTCACCAGCGCACCATTGGCGCCGAGTTCGAGCAGGCGTTCGGCGGCGCGGCGCTGGCCGTCCAGGTTCTCGACCGGCTTGCCGGTCAGCACTTCGGCCTCGGGCGCGTTCGGCGTGACGAGGCGGGCACGCGGGATCAGTTCGGACCGGATGGCGCCGATGGCGCGCTGATCGACAAGGCGGTCGCCGGAGGTGGCGACCATCACGGGGTCAATGATGCGCGGCGTGAGCGGGGCCTGCGCGCTGAGCGCTTCGGCAATCGCCTCGACCAGCGGGGCCGAGCCGAGCATGCCGGTCTTGATGACATCCGCGCCGATATCGGCGAGCGTGACCTGGATCTGGCCGAGCACCGCCTCGAGGGGTACCGGCCAGACGCCGTGGACGCCCTTTGTGTCCTGAACCGTGATGGCGGTGACCGCGGTCATTGCATAACCGCCGAGCACGGTGACGGTCTTGATGTCGGCCTGGATGCCCGCGCCGCCGCCGGAGTCCGAACCGGCGATGATGAGGACGCGGCCGGTGGGTTGGGTCATCTCGATACTTTCAATGTCATGGCGTGCCTCGAAGCCCCTCACCTCCCACGCCTTCGGCGCGGGCCCCTCCTCTCCCGGAGAGAGAGGGGTTTGCGCGCGCCCGGACCTAGACCTTGATGCCGGCTTTCTTGGCGTCGGCGAGGAAGGTTTCGAGGCCTTTGTCCGTCAGCGGATGGTTGACGAGGCCCTTGATCACGGCCGGAGGCGCCGTCATCACGTCAGCGCCGACGAGGGCGCATTGCTTGACGTGGTTCGCCGTGCGGATCGAGGCGGCGAGGATTTCCGTGTCGAACAGGTAGTTGTCGTAGATCTGGCGGATTTCCTGGATCAGTTCCATGCCATCGAGGTGGATGTCGTCGAGGCGGCCGATGAAGGGCGAGATGAAGGTGGCGCCAGCCTTTGCGGCGAGCAGCGCCTGGTTGGCGGAGAAGCAGAGCGTGACGTTGACCTGCGTGCCCTCCCCCGTGAGCGTCTTGCAGGCCTTCAGGCCATCGAGCGTGAGGGGCAGCTTGACCGTGACGTTGGACGCAATCTTCGCAAGCTTGCGGCCTTCCTTGATCATGCCGTCATAGTCGGTGGCGACGACTTCGGCGCTGACCGGGCCATCAACGAGGCCGCAGATTTCCGCGATGACCTCGGCAAACGGACGGCCGGACTTGGCGATCAGCGACGGGTTGGTCGTCACCCCGTCGATGAGGCCGGTGGCGGCGAGGTCTGCGATGTCTTTCGTGTCGGCGGTGTCGACGAAGAATTTCATTTTGAAGGTCCCGAATCTGATGAGTCGGGGCGCTTATACCACCGGGCGGCCGATCGACGTATAGGCAAAGCCGTGCTTGGCCATGTCTTCCGGCGAGTAGATGTTGCGCAGGTCGATCACGATATTGGATTTCATCGCGGCCTTGATACGGTCGAAGTCCAGCGCGCGGAAGGAATCCCACTCGGTGATGATCACCATCGCATCCGCGCCTTCGATCGCCTTGTAGGCGCTGTCGGCGTAGTCGATGTCCTTCAGGAGGTGGGAGGCTTCGGTCATGGCTTCCGGATCATAGGCGACGACTTTCGCGCCCGCAGCGGTCAGCGCCGGCAGGATGTCGAGCGAGGGCGCATCGCGCATGTCGTCCGTGTTCTGCTTGAAGGCGAGGCCGAGCACGCCGATCGTCTTGCCCTTCACGTCGCCGCCCATCGCCGCGATGACCTTGGCGGCCATCGCCTTCTTGCGGGCGGCGTTGACCTCGACGACCGTGTCGACGATGCGCACCGGGCTGCCATAATCATTGGCGGTCTTGGTCAGCGCGAGCGTGTCTTTCGGGAAGCAGGAGCCGCCATAGCCGGGGCCGGCATTCAGGAATTTCTTGCCGATGCGGCCATCGAGGCCAATGCCGCGCGAGACTTCCTGGACGTTGGCGCCCACTTTCTCGCAAAGGTCGGCCATCTCGTTGATGAAGGTGATCTTCACGGCGAGGAAGGCGTTGGCGGCGTACTTGATCAGCTCCGAGGTGCGCCGGGCGGTGAACAGGATCGGCGTCTCGTTGAGGAAGAGCGGGCGATAGAGCTCTTTCATCACCTGGCGAGCGCGCTCGTCATCGGTGCCGACGACTACGCGGTCCGGGATCTTGAAATCCTTGATGGCGGCGCCTTCACGCAGGAATTCGGGGTTGGAGACCACAGCGAAATCACCGTCCGGGCGGACCTTGCGGATGATCGCCTCGACCTCGTCGCCCGTGCCGACCGGAACGGTCGATTTGGTGACGACGACGGTGAAGCCGGTCATCATCTGGCCGATCTCTTCGGCGGCGCCGTAGACATAGGAAAGATCCGCATGGCCATCGCCGCGGCGGGACGGCGTGCCGACCGCGATGAACACGGCGTCAGCATCCTTGACGGCTTCGGCGGCGTCGGTGGTGAAGAACAGGCGCTCTTCCTTGACGTTCTTGGCGACGAGATCATCGAGGCCCGGCTCGTAGATCGGCATGATGCCGGCGTGCAGCTTGTCGATCTTCGACTTGTCCTTGTCCACGCAGGTCACGACATGGCCGAAATCGGCGAAACAGGCGCCCGAGACGAGGCCGACATAGCCGGTACCGATGATTGCGACGCGCATGGGGAATCCCTCAAAAAGACACTGAACGGGTGGATCGCGTGCGGGGTGCAATTTTTGTGCGAGGGGGTCAAG
>MEMM01000091.1:18099-37625 GCA_001767925.1 Alphaproteobacteria bacterium RIFCSPHIGHO2_12_FULL_63_12 | reverse complement strand
CAGCGAAGCTGATTACGACAACGGCATCGGCGTCTATACCGCGTTCGGCCATGAGAGCGCTTCAGGCTGGCGGAAAGAACTGGAATTCAGCTACCGCAACAACGATTTGCGGCACCTCCCGGGCGACGGGATCAATTTCACCGGCTGGACGGATAGCACGGTTGACGGCGACATTCGTTCGCTGTCGTTGATGTTCAACATCATCAAGGATTTCAAAAGCAGCGGCAGCGTGACGCCGTATGTCGGCCTCGGCGCCGGCATGGCGCGGCTTAAAGCCGATTACCTTGGCGCCGACCCGAGCTTCTCGGGCGGTTTCGGCTCGCTTGTCGTCAACGACAAGTCCTGGGAACTTGCTTATCAGGGCATCGCCGGATTGGCGTTCCAGCTTGCCGAAGGCCTCGCTCTCGATGTTTCGTACCGCTACTTCGCCACGCTTGACCCGAACTTCTCGGGAACGCTCGCGGGTGTCGCCACGAACTTCGACCAGGAATACAATTCGCACAGCGTGTTCGCTGGCCTGCGCTGGAACTTCGGCGCTCCGGCGGCGGCGGCTCCCCAGTACAAGGATTGCTGGGACGGCTCGAGCGTTCCGGTCGCGGCTGACTGCCCGCCGCAGCTGACCGAGAACAACGCGGCGAACCTCGATCCGATCAACGTCATCGTCTATTTCGACTATGACAAATCGAACCTGACGCCGGAAGCCTCGAACCTGATCAAGGAAGCTTCCTCGCGCGCGCTGGCGAACGACGTGAAAACGGTCGTCGTCTCCGGCCACGCCGACCGCTCGGGCGGCTCGGCTTACAACCAGGCCCTCTCGGAGCGCCGCGCATCGGTTGTTCGCGATGCGCTCATCGCCAACGGCGTTGCGGCCGACTCGATCCGCGTCGACTCCTTCGGCGAAGATCGTCCGGCCAAGCCGACGGAAGACGGCGTTCGCGAGCCGCTCAACCGCCGCACGGAAGTCGTCATCAGCTTCGAATAAAGCTACCTTCCTGAGTTCAAAAAGCCGGCGCAGCGCAAGCTGCGCCGGTTTTCTTTTGCGTCGAGATTGTTCGGGAGGATGGCCAGCGTTCGGGAAGATGGGCGGCGCTGAAGCTCAGCGCCCGTAGATTCGCCAGAATGCCTTGATCCCGCTTTCGATCTGGAGATCGATCGCGGCGTCGAAATCGGGCGGCGGCGCGCCAAGCAGCATTTGGGTGTAGAGCGGCTCGGAGATCAGGGAGCCGAGCTGGTAGATCGCCGTTTCAACGTCATCAATCTTCAGCCCCTCGCGCCTGGCGATGCGCTCCAGCACCGGCGCGAAAGTCGCCGCCATGAAAGCCGGTCCGTGCGTCAGATAGACCTTGCCGAGCGAGGGGTTGCGGCCCGCCTCGAAAGCGGCGATCCGTCGCAGGGCGAGCGCCTCGGGCGCCAGCACGCCGCGCAGATAGGCGTGCGCCATCTCGCTGACAAAGTGATCCGCCGACAGGTTCGCTTCAATCGCCGCCAGGTCTACGGGGAGGATCTCGCGGCAGGATTCTTCGATCGCGGCCGCGAACAGCTCCTCTTTCGAACGAAAGCGATTATAGACCGTGCGCTTCGAAACGCCCGCAGTAAGGGCAATCTGGTCCATGCTCGCCGAATCATACCCCTGCGCCAGGAAAGTCGCGCGGGCGGCGGCGACGATCGCGGCCTCCTTCGCGTCCCTGGCGGGCGATGGCGTTTTCGCCATTGAAATCAACACGAGAACTTCCCCCAACTGAGGCGCAGGGCGATAGACTACGCCGCGGCGGCGACGGGATACAAGGCGCGAGGAGCCCCGCGTTCATGTTTCGTTAACCCTCGTCGCCGGACTGTCCCGCGCATGACGCCATCGCGCGTATATCGACGGTCCCCGGCGGCCCGGGCGAAAGCGGCGGCGGGCGCCTCCCGCGCTCGCAAGCGCCCTCGCGCGCGCGGCAAGAAGAAAGCGGGAGGGCTGCGCGACCGGCTCGTGCGGCATTCCGCCGAAGCCGGTTTTTTCATCTTCGCCGGCGCGATAGCGCTCGCGGCGAGCGTCGTCCATTTCACGCGCGATCTGCCGGATACGGACGGTTTATGGCGCGAGAACGCGCACCCCCGCGTGACCATGGTCGCCGCCGACGGGTCGCCGATTTCGATCCACGGCCAAAGTTTCGGGGCGCCGGTGCGATTGACGGATTTGCCGGCCTACGCGCCGCAAGCGGTGCTCGCGGTCGAGGACCGGAATTTCTATCATCATGTCGGCGTCAATCCGCTGGCGGTTGCGCGCGCGATCTTCGTCAACATGAAAGAGGGCGAAGTCCGTCAGGGCGGCTCGACTCTGACGCAACAGCTCGCGAAAAACCTCTTCCTATCGTCAGACCGCACCTACAAGCGCAAGATTCAGGAATTCTTTCTCGCGCTCTGGCTGGAACATCGGTTCAGCAAGGACGAGATTTTGACGCTGTATCTGAACCGCGTCTATTTCGGCGCCGGCGCTTACGGCATCGACGCCGCCAGTTATCGCTATTTCGGCAAGTCCGCGCACGGACTGACGCTCGCTGAGTCGGCGGTGCTCGCCGGGCTGCTGAAGGCGCCGTCGCACTACGCGCCGGACAAAAATCCGGTTGATTCCGGTCAGCGCGCGCGGATTGTCATCGATGCGATGCTCGACGCCGGATTCATCACCCGAGATCAGGCGAGGACCGCCTTGAGATCGCCGGTGCGCATCGGCGCCTCGCAATTCGCCGGCGCGCCTTATTTTGTCGATTTCGCCATCGCCGAAGCAAGGACGCTCGCAAAGTCGATCGACGCCGATTTGACGGTCAGGACGACCTTCGATCCGGCGCTGCAAGATGCGCTTGAAATGGGAATGACCGCGGGCGCGGCGCTGTCGCATCTCGACCCCTCGATCGAAGTCGCCGCGGTCATCCTCGACCCCGAAGGCGCCGTGCGCGCGATGGCGGGCGGGAAGGATTACCGGATCAGTCAGTTCAATCGGGCCGCTCATGCGCGCCGCCAGCCCGGATCGGCGTTCAAGCCGTTCGTCTTTCTCGCGGCGCTGGAGATGGGCGCGAGCCCGTTCGACATCATCGAGGACGCGCCGGTGACGGTCGGCAAATGGTCGCCGGAAAATTACAAGGGAAAATATTTCGGCGAGGTGACGCTGACCGAAGGTCTCGCAAGGTCGCTGAACAGCGCGACCGTTCGCCTTCAGGAACGGACGGGGCGCGGCGCGGTTCGCCTCGCGGCCAAGCGGATGGGCCTCAAAGGCCCGTTCAATCAGGGGCCGGCGCTGGCGCTCGGCGTCGACGCGGTGACGCCGCTTGAACTCGCGGGCGCTTACGCGCCGCTCGCCAATGGCGGCTACCGGATCGAGCCCCACGGTGTTGAGCGCATCGATCTTAGCGACGGCGACAGGGTGTTCACCCGCAAGACGAGATTTATCGAATCGGCGGCCTCGCCCGGCGCCATTCGCGACCTCAACGCCATGCTCGCCGCGGTCGCCGATTGGGGAACTGGAAAGGCCGCCCATCTTTCGCGCTATCAGGCGCGCGGCAAGACCGGCACCACGCAAGACAACCGCGACGCCTGGTTCGTCGGGCACGCGGGCGGCTTCATCTGCGTCGTCTGGGTCGGTCGCGACGATTACAAGCCGATGGGCGACATCACTGGCGGCGGCGCCCCGGCGACGATCTGGCGCGAGATCATGGAGCGGGCGCTGATCGCGCGGCCACCAAGAGAAGAAGAAAACCCGCTGGTCGCGCCGATCCTGCCGGCGATCGACGAACTGGCGCCTGCGTAGGGCTAGCAAGACACTCGAAAATCCTGACATGGCGTTTCGTGCCGGGGCGCGCGTCGCGCGGCGTCGTCAACGCGGGCGTTTGCTTCAGGCTTTTGCGCCGCCATAGGCGTAAAGGCCCTGGCCATGTTCTTCGAACCAGTCGCGGGCGGTGCGGGCGTCGACGCCGAGGCTTTTGACGATGCGCCAATAGGCGGGCGAGTGATTGAGATGGACAAGGTGCGCGCATTCATGCGCGGCGACGTAATCGAGTATGTCCGGCGGCGCGAAGATAAGACGCCAGGAGAATGAAAGCGCGCCGTCGCGCGCGCACGATCCCCAGCGGGAGCGCGTGTCGCGAATGGTGATCGGCCCGCGCTTTCGTCCAAGCTTCTGGCAGTAATGGTCGGCGCGTTCGGTGAGCGTCTTGCGCGCCTCTGCCTTCAGCCAGTCGGTGACCCGGCGATTGACATGGAGCGGATCGCCGCCGGCGATCAGCGCGCCCTCCGACAGGCGCACCGCCGCGCGCGGCGCGCCCTGATTGACGATCTTGACCGGCGCCCCGCGAAACGGAAACACAGTTCCCGCCGCGAAGGGCTTCGCCCGCCGGTGTTCCGACAATTGCGCGCTGATCCACCGGGCGCGCGTTTTTGCAAAATCGAGCGCCTCGGGAAGCGCTCGCTTTGACGGCGCGGTGACAAAAACGCGCCCTGCGGCCGCGTCGACGGTGACGATCAGACGGCGGGCCCGCCGGTTGATTCGGGCGGTCAGCGGCGCGGTTCGATCGCCTAGGTCGATCGTCGTCTGAAGCGGGGGATGGGACTGGCGTGGCGGCATCGGCGCGCATCGTCACTAATTTCCCGGCGGCGGCAAGCCCTTATCGCGCGCCTTCGACTCTTTGACGCCGGTCCGCTAAACGGAGGGCGCAGCAACAAGCGCGATACTCGCCGGCGATCATGGACGCATCTTCACCCGCCCTTACGCCCGCCGCCAACGACATCCCGGCGGATGCGACGCCGATGATGGCGCAATATCTCGACATCCGTTCGCGGTCGGGCGATGCGCTGCTGTTCTATCGCATGGGCGATTTTTACGAGCTGTTTTTCGACGACGCCGTGAAAGCGTCGGCGGCGCTCGACATCACGCTGACGCGGCGCGGCAAACACGCGGGCGAAGATATCCCGATGTGCGGCGTGCCGTTCCACGCTTATGAGGCGTATCTGGCGCGCCTCATCCGGGCGGGATTTTCGGTCGCCATCTGTGAGCAGACCGAAGATCCGGCGGCGGCGAAAAAGCGCGGCGCGAAATCCGTCGTCCGGCGGGAAGTCGTGCGCGTCGTGACGCCCGGGACCGTCACCGAAGAAACATTGCTCGACGCGGCGGAAGGAAACTTCCTCGGCGCGCTCGCCCTTCTCGGCGGCGGCGAGGGCGCGCTGGCGGGGGTCGACATTTCAACCGGCGAGCTGGTCGTCAGATCGACCAGCGCCGCGACTTTTTCCGCGGATTTTTCCGCGCTGCCCTTTTCCGAGCTGATCATCGCCGATGTCGACGCGCCGCCGGCGGAATGGCGCGGCATTCTTGACGCGGTGAAGTCCGGCGTGCGGCTCACCCGTCAGGCGGCGTCGACATTCGATTCGAAAAGCGGCGAGCGGCGCCTGCGCGAGGCTTTCGCCGTCGCGGCGCTCGAGGCTTTCGGCGATTTTTCGCGAGCCGAATGCGCCGCGCTCGGCGCGTTGCTCTCCTATGTGCAGCTGACGCAGGCCGGAAAGCTTCCCGCGCTCCGCCCGCCCAAGCGCACCGACAAAAGCGCCCTGATGCTGATCGACGACGCGACCAGAGCCTCGCTTGAGCTGTTGAAGTCCGCCGGCGGCGGGCGGGAAGGGTCTCTGGTCGGCGCTGTCGACCGCACGGTCACGGCGGCGGGCGCGCGCCTGCTCGCGCGGCGGATCTCGGCGCCGCTCACCTCCGCCGCCGCCATCGACCAGCGCCTCTCCTCCGTCAGCCGCTTCGCCGAGGATAAGCGCCTCAGCGACGATTGCCGCCGTCTGTTGCGCGGCGCGCCCGACATCGCGCGCGCCCTGTCGCGCCTCGCTCTCGGCCGCGGCGGTCCGCGCGATCTCGGGGCTGTTCGCGACGGGCTTCTCGCGGCGCAGTCGATTGCGGCGCTGTTGTCGAAAGTTGACCTGAACGACGAGTTGAAGAACGCCGCCGTCGCGCTGGAGGCGCGCGACGCCGGCGGCTTTTCCGGTTTGATCCGTCTGCTGAAAGAGGCCTTGTCGGAAAATCCGCCGATGCTCGCCCGCGACGGCGGGTTTATCGCGCGGGGGTTTGATCCTGGTCTCGATGCGGCGATCGCCCTCAGGGACGAATCGCGGCGCGTCATCGCCTCTCTTGAAGCGCAGTATCGCGAGGCGACCGCCGTCAAGAGCCTCAAGATTCGCCACAACAACGTCCTTGGATATTTTGTCGAAACGCCGCCGTCGTCCGGCGATATCCTTCTCTCCGGTCCGCAAGCCCCGATGTTCATCCATCGCCAGACGCTGGCGAGTGCGGTGAGATTCACCACCGGCGAGCTTGCCGATCTCGACGGACGGATCGCCCGCGCGCGCGACGAGGCGCTGGCGCGGGAGCTGGCGATCTTCGCCGATCTGACCGGCGAAATCGTCGCGCGGGCCGAGGATATCGCGGCGGCGGCGGAAGCGATCGCAGCGATCGATGTCGCGGCGTCCTTCGCCATTCTCGCCACGGAGGAAAATTACGTCCGTCCGGTCATCGATGAAACGCTCGCCTTCGACATTCGCGGTGGGCGCCATCCGGTTGTCGAGGCGGCGGGCCGCCGGACGGGCGCCGCGAAATTCGTCGCCAATGATTGCCGGCTCGGCGACGAACGCGGCCCTCTCTTGCAACTCGTCACCGGGCCGAACATGGCCGGCAAGTCGACCTTCCTGCGCCAGAATGCGCTGATCGCCATCCTCGCGCAGGCCGGCGGCTATGCGCCGGCGTCATCGGTTCATCTCGGCGTCGCCGACCGGGTTTTCTCGCGTGTCGGCGCGGCCGACGATATTGCACGCGGTCGCTCGACCTTCATGGTCGAGATGATCGAAACGGCGGCGATCCTCAATCAGGCGGGACAAAGGTCGCTGGTCGTGCTCGACGAGATCGGGCGCGGCACCTCGACCTTCGACGGCATGTCGATCGCATGGGCCGCCGTCGAGCATCTTCATGACCGGAACCGAAGCCGGGGACTTTTCGCCACCCATTATCACGAGCTGACGGCGCTCGCCGACCGCCTGCCGCGCCTTCAGAACGTTTCGATGCGGGTGAGGGAATATAAAGGCGATGTCGTCTTCCTGCATGAGGTGGGGCCGGGCCCTGCCGACCGCTCCTATGGCGTCGCGGTCGCGCGCCTCGCGGGCCTGCCGAAGGAGGTGATCGCCCGCGCGGGTGAAATCCTGAAGCGCCTTGAAAACGACCGCAAGCGGACCGGGGCGATGGACGACCTGCCGCTATTCGCCGCGCCGGCGGCGACCCCAGCGGCTGACGCCGGGGAAGACCCGCTCCGCCTGGCCGTCAAGGCGCTCGATCCCGACGGGATGGCGCCGAAAGAAGCGCTGGAGGCGATCTATCAATTGAAATCCCTGCTCGAACCTGATTGATGTGTTGCGCCGCAACATCACGGAACCTGAGATGCGACCGCGCCTTCGACATCACGGAGCGACTGGTTGAGCGAGGCGGGATCAATCCTGAAACCCGGGGCCGTCGGCGAGCGGCTCGGCGCGGCGCTCGCCGCGGAAAAGTCCGGCCAGACATTCGGCGCCGCCGGCGTCGCATTGAAGAAATTGCTGGCGGAATCGCGCCGGGCGCTGCTTGAGCATTACGCGCGCGGCGACGTGATCGTCGCCCGTCTGTCGCAGACGATGGACGCAGCGCTCGCCGCGATCGCCGCGCCGCAGCTTGACGCCCTGCCGGCGAAAGCCAAAATCGCGTTGGTCGCGACCGGCGGCTATGGACGCGGCCAGCTGGCGCCGTTGTCCGATATCGACCTTCTCATTTTACATTCGGGCGTCAGCGAGGACGCGCTGAAAACTTTCGTCAACGCCGTTCTTTATCCGCTCTGGGATGCGGGGCTTACCGTCGGGCAGGGCGTTCACACGCCCTCATCGGCGATTGCGCTCGCCAGCGCCGACATGACAGCGATGACATCCTATCTCGACGCCCGGCTGGTTGCGGGCGACATGAAGCTCTTCAAGGATTTCCAGTCGAAATTCGAAATGCTCCGTTGGCGGACGAAATCGAAATTCGTCAAGGCGAAGAAAAAAGAGCAGGAAGGCCGGCACGACAATTCGAACCAGTCGCGCTATCTCTCCGAGCCTGATCTGAAGGAAGGAAAGGGCGGCCTCCGGGATATCCACGTGATCGGCTGGATTTACCGCGCGCTTTATGGCCGGCCGCTCGGGGACGCGCCAAAGCGCGGCGCCATCTTCCGTCCCGAGGACGCTGAATCGCTCAGAAAGGCCGAGCGCTTCCTGCTGTCCTTGCGCGTCCATCTCCATGATCTACGCGGCCGCGCGGATGAGCGCTTGACCTTCGATATCCAGCCGCAGCTCGCCGAGCGCCTCGGCTATGCGGGCAGAGCCGACATGACCGCCGCCGAGCGGATGATGAAACATTATTTCGTCACCGCGGTTGAGATCGGGCGGCTGACCCGGATTTTCTGGGCGCGCCTTGAAGAAGAAAACGCAAAACTGCTCGACCGCGCGCCGGCGCCGCTCCCGAAGGCGCTGTCGACCGACGAGGCGGGCGCGAAAATCAATCTGCGCATCAAGAACGGCCGGCTCGATTTCGCCAGCGCCGCGGCGGCGGCGAAAAATCCTGTCGATCTTTTCCGCTATTTCAGGGCATTCGCGAAGCGGCCCGAAATCGATTTTCATCCCGACGCGCTCGATCTCATTTCGAAGAATTCAACCGCGATCACCAGCGAGGTCCGGCGCGATCCTGTCGTCGCGCAACTTTTCGTCGCCTCGATTGCGACCGCAAAGGACCCGGTCAAGATGCTCCGGGTGATGTCGGAAACGGGGCTCCTCGGCAAATATGTGCCGTCCTTCGGGCAGATCACCGGCCGCATCGAATACGGCCTGTTCCGCCGCTATTCGCTCGATGAGCACGTCTTCCAGTCGATCGGCATATTGAACCGGATAAGGATCGGCCTCGAGAAAGACCTGCACCCGATTTCGACCGAGATCCTCGCCGGGGCGGAACGGCTCGCGCCTTTTTATCTCGCTGTCCTGCTGCATCAATCCGGCTGGTCGCTGAAAGAGCGGTCGGAAGAAAACGCAGAAGCGCTGATCGGCCGCGTCGCGCGCCGGCTCGGTGAAAGCGACGCGGACGCCGGCGACATCGCCTGGTGCGCGGCGCGCCCGTTGCACATGGTCGGCGTCGCGCATCGGCGCAATCTCGGCGAAGCAAAAGTCATCGCCGATTTTGCGGCCGAAGTCGGAACGCGCGCGCGGCTTCGGATGTTGCTCGTCCTCACCATCTGTCATTTGCGCGCGGTCAGCGCTGACGCATGGGACGACTGGACGCGCAAACAGATCACCGCGCTTTATTCCGGCGCCGACGCCTTTCTCGCCGGCGGCGACGCGGCGCTTGCCGACTGGATGGAGGAGCGCGCCAGCAAAACCCGCAAAGAGGCCGACGCCGCCTTGTCGGACTGGCCTAAGTCCGAACGCGCGGCGTTCATGAACCGTCTCTCGGATGCGTCGCTCGCGATGATCGACCCGGAAACCTTTTCACGCGCCGCCGAGCTTGCGCGCAGCGCCGAACGCTGCGGGGTCGCCGCGTCGATCGCCGAAGAAGATGTCGAGGCGATCGTTTACGCCGACGACCGCACCGGCCTGCTTGCTGATCTTGCGGGCGCGATCGCCGGCGCCGGCGGCAATGTCAGAAACGTGCACGCGCTGACGCTCGACGACGGCAAGATCATCGACGTGTTCGCGATTCGCCCGCCGGACGGCGCGGCTGGAGAAGCGCTCGCCAACTTCGTTCGCACGCTTCACGCGGCGCTGCTCGCGGCGGCGCGAGAAAAGCCGGTCGAGCCGCCGGCCCTCGGCCGCCGGATAGGCGACCGCCGGGCGATCTTTTCGGTGCCTCCCGTCGTCCGCCTCGCGCCGGAAGCCTCGGATACGGCGCTCGTCGTCGAAGCGGAGGGGCGCGACCGGCCCGGCCTTTTGTACAACCTCACCTCGGCGCTCGCCGAGCTTGGGGTGCAGATCAATTCCGCGCATATCGCGACCTATGGCGAGCGTGCGGTCGACGCGTTTTACCTGCAAACGGCGGAAGGCGAGAAAATCGACGACCGCCGACTGCAGCAGGCGATCGAGCGGCGGCTGCTGGCGACGCTCGGCGACGGCGTGAAAACGCCTCCGAAGGCCGCATCCTGAGTCAGCCTTTTGATCCCGCCGCGAACTGCGTTAACGCCGGGGTCATCTATCGGGCTGACATTCCGCCCGAATTCAAACAAACATCGCCTCTAAAGCGCGGGCGTTCATGAGCGGCAATCTCTTCAAATCACTGGCGACGGTCAGCGGCATGACCATGGCGAGCCGGGTCCTCGGCTTTGCGCGTCAGGTGCTGATCGCCGGCGTCATCGGCGCGGGCGGCAATCCGGTCGCCGACGCGTTCTGGGCGGCGTTCCGGCTGCCGAACATGTTTCGCCGCCTGTTCGCCGAAGGCGCCTTTCAGGCGGCGTTCGTGCCGCTGTTTCAGGGAAAGCTGATCGAGGACGACAAGGCCGCAGCAAAGCTCTTCGCCGAAGAGGTGATGGCGACGCTGTTGTTCATCCTGCTCGCCTTCACCGTGGTCGTCGAAATCGCCGCGCCGCTGTTCGTGCATCTCATCGCCTCGGGCTTCGTCGACGATCCGGAAAAATTCGACCTGACGACGTTGTATCTGCGGATCATGTTTCCCTATCTCGCCTGCATGTCGATGGTCGGTCTTTTGTCCGGCGTTTTGAATTCCCTCGACAAGTTTATGGCATATGCGGGCGCGCCCTTGCTGCTGAATTTCTGCCAGATCGCGGCGATCATGCTGTTTGCGGGCGGCGAAATTCACGTCACCGGCGAGGCGCTGGCGTGGGCGACGGCGATCAGCGGCTTTCTTCAGCTCTGGCTCTTGATGTGGGGCGCAAAGCGGCAGGGCTATCTTTTGAAATTGCGCTGGCCGCGGCTGACGCCCGGCGTCCGGCGGCTTTTCGTTCTCGGCGCGCCGGGATTTCTTTCGGCCGGCGCGACGCAGATCAACATCATCATCGGCACCAATATCGCCTCGCAAGAACCGGGCGCCGTTTCCTGGCTGATGAACGCCGACCAGCTCTATCAGTTGCCGCTTGCGGTCGTCGGCACGGCGCTCGGCGTCGTGCTCCTCCCGATGCTGTCGCGCCGGGTGAAGGAAGGCGACGAAGCAGGCGCGCTGCACGCGATCAATCGCTCGCTTGAGTTGTCGGCGGTGCTGACCCTTCCGGCGGCGGCCGCGTTCATCGTGATGGCGGCGCCGATCTGCGACGCGCTGTTCGTCGGCTTTGCGACGGATGCGTTGTCGCTGTTCGGCGGGCGCAGCTCCGCCTTCACCGCCGAAGACGTCAAATGGACCGGCTGGGCGCTGGCGATCTACGGATGGGGCCTGCCGGCCTTCGTCTGGCAACGCATTTTCGCGCCAGCCTTTTTCGCGCGCGAAGACACGCGCGCGCCGATGAATTACGCGTTGGTCTCGATCGGCGTGAACACCGCTCTGGCGCTCCTGCTGTTTCCGATTTTCGGATTTCTCGCGGTGGCGTTCGCGACCGTCTTCGCGGCGTGGCTTCAGGTGATCCAGCTTGCGGTCAATCTCTGGCGGCGGGGCCAGTTTCGCGCCGACCCGCGGCTGTTGTCCCGCGCGCCGCGGATCGTCGCCGCGACGCTCGCCATGACAGGCTTTGTCTGGTTCGCCCTTCAGCATGCCGACGCGCTCGCCGGATTGTTATTTGACCGGCGCTGGGCGGCGGTGATTTCCATCGCCTGCGCCGGAATCGCTGTTTACGGGGTCGCCCTGGTCGCCCTTGGCGGCATCCGCCGCAGCGACTACAAGGCCTATTCCAGAAACCGCAAAAGCTTTTAAGGCGAGGCTACATGACCGGCTATAAGGGTCCGGAAAGGGTGTTTTCGGGCATCCAGCCGTCGGGCGGCATGCATCTTGGCAATTATCTCGGCGCGATCCGGAAATTCGTCGACATGCAGCACGCGCACGACTGTTATTTTTGCGTCGTCGACATGCACGCGATCACCGTCTGGCAGGACCCGAAAAAACTCCGGGACCAGACGTTTCATATCGTCGCCTCTTATCTTGCGGCCGGCGTCGACCCGAAGAAGGCGACCGTGCTGCATCAGTCGGGCGTGCCGGCGCACGCGGAGCTGGCGTGGATTTTCAACTGCGTGGCGCGGCTTGGCTGGCTCGACCGCATGACGCAGTTCAAGGACAAGGCCGGCAAGGACAAGGAACGCGCATCGGTCGGCCTTTACACTTATCCGGTGCTGATGGCCGCCGACATTCTCGTTTACAAGGCGACGCACGTTCCGGTCGGCGAAGACCAAAAGCAGCACCTCGAACTCGCGAGAGACATTGCCGGCAAGTTCAATCGCGAATTTGGCGTTGAGGATTATTTTCCGGCGCCCGAACCCCTCATCAAAGGACCCGGCGCGCGCGTCATGTCGCTGCGGGACGGAACGGCGAAGATGTCGAAGTCCGACCCGTCGGAGCAGGCGACGATCTATTTGTCCGACGACGCCGATGCGATCGCGAAGAAAATCAAAAAGGCCAAGACCGATCCCGAGCCGCTTCCATCGGAAGTCGCCGGCCTCGAAAATCGTCCGGAGGCCGCCAATCTCGTCGGCATCTACGCGGCGCTTTCGGGCAAGTCCGACGCGGACGTGCTGAAGGAATTCGGAGGCGAGGGGTTTGGCCGGTTCAAGCCGGCGCTCGCCGATCTCGTCGTCGCCAAGATCTCCCCGATCGGCGCGGAGCTGCGCCGGCTTGAGGCGGAGCCCGCTTATCTCAGATCCGTCCTCGTCGAGGGCGCGGAGCGGGCGAGGGCGATCGCTGACAAGACCGTCGCCGAAGTGCGCGAAATCGTCGGGTTCGTCGTCTGAGGCCCTCGGTTCGCCGCAATCCGTGTTTTGCTGCGCCGGCGATATTTGGTAGCGTCCCAGGGGCCAACCGACAGGAGCCGCATGCGCAGCCATTTGACCGCTTTTGGAGTAGGCGCCGGCCTGTCGCTTCTCGCCGCGGGCGCGCTCACGCTCTTCGCGCCGAAAATCATCGCCGCGCATGACGGCGACGACGACGAGGGCGTCCACGTCATCAATATCGGCGATGGGGATCGCGGCTCGTTTCATCTCAAGGATGGCGAAGAGGACATATCCGCCGAATGGAAGGGCGATTTTTCGCTGTCGGCCGACGGCCGGTCGCTGAGTTCGCTCGATGGTTCGTTCGAAGTCAGCGCAAAA
The DNA here is from genome assembly GCA_001767925.1 of Alphaproteobacteria bacterium RIFCSPHIGHO2_12_FULL_63_12. Taxonomy (GTDB): domain Bacteria; phylum Pseudomonadota; class Alphaproteobacteria; order Caulobacterales; family Parvularculaceae; genus Amphiplicatus. Next base: position 24,329 of record MEMM01000091.1, on the reverse strand, counting down.
CAAAGAGGCGAAGTTCATAAGGCGGTATACAGCCGCAACGGCGACGCGATTTCCGTCAAGACATTTGTCGACGGCGAGGCGGCGGCGTCGGGTCCACAATCGGACAAATCCGCCGGCGATCTCCTGCAACTTTTCGCGCGCTCGTCCGGCGTCGGGGCGGAAACGCGCGTCAAGGCGATGCTCGCGTCGGGCGGCAAGGCGGCGGTCATCGACGAGATCGAGCGGCTGAACGGATCGCACGCGATCGGCGCCTATGTCGAAGCGCTCGCGGGCGCGGCGCCGCTCACCGCCGACGACATCGGCAAGCTGACCGCACGCCTTGCCGGCGTTGACAGCGATTACGCCAAGCGGAGCGCCATCGCCGCGCTTCTGACGGCGCAGCAGCTGGACGACCAGTCGATTACCGAGATAATCGGCGTCGCCAAAACCATCGAAGGCGATCACGAACTGCGCCTGATCGTCGAGGATCTCGCGGAAAAACCTCTGACCGATCGCAATTTCGCGATCGTTACAGCGTTGATCGGCGAAATCGAAGGCGATCACGAAGTCCGTCTCGCCGTCGCCGCGATGCTCGAAAGCGAGGAACAAAGCGACGCCAATATCGCGCGCGCGCTGACGATGGCGGCGGAGAAAATCGAAGGCGATTATGAGTTGCGCCTTGCGATTGAGGCTGCCGGCGACCGAGTCGCCGCGCCGCTCGCCGGCGCCGCTGCGATCAAGGCGATCGCGAACATCGAAGGCGCGCACGACCGGCGGCTGGCGATTGAGGAAGTTGCGGGCGCCATCGACGGCGCCTCCCCGCACTGGCTGGCGCTCATCGACGCTGCCGCGACTGTCGACGGCGACCATGAACGCCGCCTCGCGATCGAAGCCATCAAGAGCGATGCGCCGGAGACGGATGAAATTCGCGCTGCATTGCGAAAAGCGGTGGAGACGATCGGCTCCGACCACGAACGCCGACTGGCGCTGGAGGCGATGGAGTAGACGCCGCTTGCGCGCCGGCCCGATTTCTGGCGAAGTTTGCGCCGGAAGGGGTTAGCGCCGCCCGTCCCGTCGCGGCGCGCGAGGGGCTCAATGTCAGCGACCAAAAGCTTGCCGAAAGTGCTCGGTCTTCCCGACCTTGTGCTGTTCACGGTCTCCGCCATTCTTCTTCTCGACACGCTGGCGGCGTCGGCGTCGATCGGCGCCTCCAGTCTTTTCTGGTGGCTGCTTCTCGGCGTGATTTTCCTCATCCCGATCGGGCTCATCACCGCTGAACTCGCGACCGCCTATCCCGAAGAGGGGGGGCTTTACGTCTGGATCCGGCGCGGCCTTGGCCGCCGCTGGGCGACGCGCGCGGTCTGGGCTTACTGGGTCAACACGGCGATCTGGTTGCCGTCGATTTTCATCCTGTTCGCCGGCGTGTTCGTACGGCTTTCCGGAATCGAGCTCACCTTGTCGCAGCAGATCGGCGTCGGCATCGCGCTCGCCTGGTTGACGGCGCTCCTCGACATTCTCGGCCTGAAGATCGGCAAGTGGGTGCCTAATCTCGGCGCGCTGTTCAAGATGATCATTTTCGCGGTGCTGATCCTCGCCGGATGGAATTTCGGCCAGACGCACGGCTTCGCCAATCCGCTGACCGCGGACGCGTTCCGGCCTGAGTGGAAGGAAGGACTCAAATATTTGCCGGCGATCGTTTACGGCATGCTCGGCTTTGAATTGGTCAGCGCGGCAAGCGGCGAGATCAAGCATCCCGCGCGCGACATGCCGCTCAGCATCATCATTTCCGGAATCATTGTGCTGGCGTTTTATTTTCTGGCGACGGCCGGCATCCTCGCCGCGATTCCGGCCTCGGAAATCAACATTGTCGAAGGCCTCATCGACACGCTTGCATTGTTCTTTGCGGAGACGCCGGGCGGCGACGTCATCGTCCTTATTCTCGGCGCGATGGCGCTGTTCACGTTTTTCTCCAACGGTGCGACATGGGCCATGGGCTGCAATCGCGCAACGGCCGAAGCGGCGGCAGAAGGCGAATTGCCGAGCGTTTTCGCCATCCGCCACAAGCGCCATGGCGGTCCGATCGGCGCGGCTGTGCTGATGGGGCTTGTCTGCACGACGGTGCTTATTCTCTATGGGCGCGTGGCGACCTCAAACGGCGATCTGTTCTGGTCGTTGTTCGCCTTCAGCGCGGCGCTGATTATGCTCCCCTATATCGGCCTTGCGATTTCTTTCGCGCGACTGCGGTTCACCGACCCGTCGGCGCCGCGTCCCTTTCGTGCGCCGGGCGGCGTCGTTGTCGCCTGCATTCTGGCGTTAATGTGCATCCTTACGCTGTCTTTCGCGATTGCGCTTTTCGTCTATGTGCCGGGCGAGGGGCTGCAAGCGCCAACCTTGATCGGCGTCGTGTCGGTCCTCGTCATCGGCGAAATATTGATCGTTCTCGGCCTGCTCGAAAGCCGTCTGCGCGGTCGCGGAAAAAAGGCGTAGCGACCTTTCAGACGCCAAGTGCGTCGCGCATCCGGAACCATGTCATGCCGAGCGCCAGCATCGGATTGCCGATGAGGTCGGCTGCCGGAATCTTGAAATGCCGGATCGCTTCGAAGAGTTCGACCCCCTCCGCCTTGGCGTCGACCGCGTCGGCGAGCATCTCGCCAGCGATGTGGCTGCAATTGACGCCGTGCCCTGAATATCCTTGCGCGTAATAGACGTTGTCGCTTGTGCGGCCGATCAGCGGGGCCCGGTTCAGCGGAATGGCGATGGCGCCGCCCCAGGCGAATTGCGACCTCACCTCGCCAAGCTGCGGGAAGATCTGCCGCAACCGGGGCAGCAGCGCGCCCTCGATATCGGCGATGACCCGGTTGTTGTAGGTGCAAAGGCCGCCGAAAAGCATGCGGTGATCGGCGGTGCGGCGGAAATAGTCGAGCGCCCAATTGGCGTCGCAGACGGCGAGATTGCCGGGAAGCGCTGACGCGGCGCGCGCCGCGCCGATTACTTCGGTAACGATCGTAAAGGTCTGCGCCGGCAGCATATAGCCGCCGAGATCTTTCTGTTCCAGCTGGTGATAGGCGTTGCCGGCGAGAATGACCGTCCCCGCCGTCACTTTGCCGGAGGCGGTTGCAACGATCGGCCGTTCGCCATGCGTGATCGAGAGAACCGCCGAGCCTTCAAATATTTTAACGCCGAGCGATTCGGCCGCGCGCGCCTCGCCAAGACAGAGATTGAGCGGATGGCAATGCGCCGCCCGGCGGTCGATCAGGCCGCCAAGATACATGTCGGAGACGATATGGGTCTTCACGGCGGCGGCGTCCGCCAGGAGAAGATCCGCGCCCGCGCCGGCGGCGGTTTCGCTGACGAATTCTTCTTCGAGCGCCGCCATCTGCCGCGCGTTCAGCGCGACAGTTGCAGCGCCGCGCACATAATCGCAGTCGATTGAATATCGCTTGATGCGCTCTTCGACGATTTCGTTGCCGCGATATCTGGTGCGCCGCAGGAAATCCCGTGCACGCTCGCCGAGCTGTTTCACCATCTCGCCTTCGCCGGACCATCCGGGAAGAACCTGTCCGCCATTGCGTCCCGAGGCGCCCCAGCCGATGCGATTGGCTTCGAGCAGGACGACGTCGCGGCCGCGTTCGGCGAGCGTCAGCGCCGTCGCGACGCCGGTGAACCCGCCGCCGATGACGCAGATTTCAGCTTCGATATCGCCCGCAAGCGGCGGCCGCGCCGGCGCCTGATGCGCGCTCGCCGCGTAATAGGAATTCACGTGGTCGCTTGCCGCCGTCATTCAATGCCTCATCCTGAGGAGCCCTTTCGCCTTTTCCTTCGAGACGGCGCTTCGCGCCTCCTCAGGATGAGGCGAAAGGGCGTCTCGAAGGATGGCGGTCGAGTGGAGTGATCCGTACACGTCAGAAGGTTTGCAGATAGCTGTCATATTCAAAATCGGTGACACGCTTTTCCGCCGTCGCCATTTCCTGACGCTTGCAGGCGGTGAAGACGCGGGTCATCAGCGGGCCGAACATCGGCGCCAGCACAGGGCCGTTCGCGAAAGTCTCCAGCGCCGCCCTCCAGCCGAGCGAGAGCTTTGGCGCGTCCGACTTGTAGGCGTTGCCTTCCAGCGCGGGCGGCGGCGTCAGCTTGTTTTCAACGCCATGCAAGACGCCGCCCAAAATCGCCGCGAGCACGAGATGGGGATTGGCGTCGGCGCCGGAAATCCGGTGCTCGAAGCGGCGATTGGCCCCTGTGTCGCCGGGCACGCGTATAGCCGCGGTGCGGTTTTCATAACCCCAGGTCGCGCGCGTCGGCGCGTGCGATCCTTCCTGGAAGCGCCGCCAGGAATTCAGATGCGGCGCGAAGAAAATCATTGCCTCAGCCGAGGTCGCGATCAGGCCGGCGATCGCCTGTTTGAACAGCGCGCCGCCCTTGTCGCCGTCGCCGTCGAAGGCGTTGATCCCATTTTTTGTCAGCATGCTCATGTGAACATGCATGCCATTGCCGGGAAGATCGCCGAAGGGCTTGGCCATGAACGAGGCGAGGAGCCCGTGACGCGCCGCGACGCCCTTGATCGCGCGCTTCAGCAAGATCGCCTGATCGGCGGCGCGCAGGACGTCGGCCTGATGTTTGAGATTGACCTCGAACTGGCTGGGGCCCGCTTCGATGACGGCGGTGTCGAGCGGCAGCCCTTGCGCGTCGCAGGCGGCGTAAAGGTCGGTGAAGAAGTCAGAATAAGCGTCGATCTCGCTCATCGCATAGACGCGACCGTCGACGACGCGCCGCCCGCTGAATTTACTGTTCGGCGTCAATGGCCGCCCGTTTTCATCCGCCTTGCCCGAGAGAAGATAGAATTCAAGTTCGACCGCCGCGACCGGATGGAGATCATGGCCGGCGAGGCGCTGCTGCAATTGCGCGAGAAGCTGGCGCGGATCGGCGAGAAAGGGCGATCCGTCCGCCTCGCACATCATCATCAGGGTCTGCGCGGTCGGCGGCGACACCCATGGGGTCGGCAGCAATCCGGGGTCGAGCGCGACACAAAGGCCGTCGCCGTCGCCGGTGTCGACGACGAGCCCGTTGTCGAACACGTCGGTTCCCCACACATCGACGCCGATCAGCGAGCGGGGGAGGCGAAGGCCGCTCTCGAACAGCTTCATCGATCCCTTTGCCGGCAGGCGCTTGCCGCGGATCACGCCGTTAAGGTCGGCAAGGAACGCATCGACGAATTTGACCTCAGGCGACGCCTTCAGAAAGGCGCGCGCCTGATCGGCGAGCTTGCTCGAAAGGGGATCGGCCATCTTCTCTCTCCTCCGCGTGACGGCGTCAGGCGGCTTTGACGTCGCGCAGGGTAAGATCGAGCGCCCGCTTTACAAGAGTGAAAAGCTCGTCGATCTCGCTGTCGCTGATGACGAGCGGCGGGCACAAGAACATCGTCTCGCCGACGGCGCGCATGACGACGCCCGAATTGAAGCAGTGCCCGCGGCAGATGACGCCCGTCGCGCCGGCGGAGGAATAGCGCTCCTTCGTCTGCTTGTTTTTCACCAGCTCGATCGCGCCGAGGAGGCCGACGCCGCGCGTCTCGCCGACAAGCGGGTGCGCCTGCAACGCCGCAAGTTGCGTCTGGAACCGTTCGGACGCCGCTCTGCCGCGCGCGCCGACGAGCTGTTTTTCATCCATCAGCTCGATATTCCGGATCGAGACTGCGCAGCCGACCGGGTGACCGGAATAAGTGTAGCCATGCGCCATCTCGGAATCGGAAGCGATGATCGGCTTCGACATCCGCTCGCCGACCGCAACCGCCGACATCGGCATGTAGCCGCTCGACATGCCCTTCGCCATCGTCATGATGTCGGGCGTGAAGCCATAAGTCTGGCAGCCGAACCACGAGCCCGTGCGGCCAAACCCGCAGATGACTTCGTCGGACCACAGAAGAACATCATATTTGCGGCAGATCTTTTCGATCTCTTGCCAATAGCCTTCGGGCGGCGTCATCAATCCGCCGGCGCCCATCACCGGTTCGCCGACAAACGCCGCGACATTGTCGGGGCCGAGTTCGAGTATCTTGTCTTCGAGCGCCTTGGCGCAGCGCAGGCCGAACTCGCGCTCGCTCTCACCGGGCGCGCCATATTGATAATAGCACGGCGTCGGCCCGATGTGATGAAAGCGCGGCAGCGGCAGGTCGAAAATTCCCTGCATAAAGGGAAGGCCGGAAATGCTGGCTCCCGCGACGGTCGATCCGTGATAGGCGCGCTGGCGGCTAATGATCG
>MEMM01000091.1:15471-18073 GCA_001767925.1 Alphaproteobacteria bacterium RIFCSPHIGHO2_12_FULL_63_12 | reverse complement strand
GAGTTCGGCCGCATAGGGCGTCGTCGTCTGAAAGAAGAGGTTGTAATAGGAAAGCTTCTTCATCGTGTCGTAGGCGACGCGTGCAAGCTCTTCGTTGCCGTAGCCGACCTGCACGCACCACAGGCCCGCCATGCCGTCGAGGATCTTGTTCCCTTCGGAATCATGGATGTAAATGCCCTCGGCGTGCGTGATGACGCGAGGGCCTTTCTCGCGCAGGTCATGGTGCGTCGTGAACGGATGCAGATGATTGGCGCTGTCGAGGTCGCGGATGTGCTGGGTGTAGTTCGAGAATGTCATGAGAAGACCCGATAATGAGAGGGGCGGCGGCGTGAAATCAGACGTTCGTCATCAGGAAGCGGACGTCCCAGGGACTTAAGACCGCTGACCGGTGTTCGTATTCGGCGCGTTTCAGGGCGCAATAGGTGTCGACGAAACTGGCGCCGAGCGCGTCGCGCAGCGGCTTTGACTTGGCGAAAGTCTCGACGCTGTCGATCAGCGACTTCGGCAAGGGCCGCTCGCGGTCCTGATAGCCCTCGCCGAGATATTCTTCGCGCGGCTCGACCTTTTCCATCATGCCGATATAGCCGCAGACCAGCGAGGCCGCGACGCCGAGGTAAGGGTTGATGTCGGCGCCTGGAATGCGGTTCTCAACGCGCCGCGCGTCGGGGCTCGACGCCGGAACGCGCAAGCCGACCGTGCGGTTCTCCCGGCTCCAGTGCGTGTTCGTCGGCGCGCTCATATAAGCTTCGAAGCGGTTGAACGAATTGGTGTAGGGCGCCAGCAGCGGCATCGCCGCCGGCAGATACGCCTGCAACCCGCCGATATAGTGGCGGAAGAGATCGCTGTCCGATCCGTCGGCCTTGGCGAAAATGTTCTTCTTTGTCTTTGTGTCGATGACGCTCTGGTGCATGTGGATGGAGCTTCCGGCCCACGCCGCATAGGGCTTGGCCATGAACGTCACGAACAGATTGTGACGCAGCGCCACTTGCCGCGACAGCCGCTTGAACAGGAACATCTGGTCAGCGACGCTGATCGCTTCATTGTGCCTGATATTCACCTCGAACTGGCACGGCCCGTCTTCATGGATCAGCGTGTCGAGATCGACGCGCTGGATTTCGCAAAACTGGTAAAGCTCCTCCCACAGCCGGTCGAACTCGTCGATGGCGTCGAGGCTGTAGACATGCTGGCCGAATTCCGGACGGCCGGAACGGCCCTCCGGCGCGCGCGGCTCCAAGATCACGTCCTTGAACTTCTCGATAAGGTAAAATTCAATCTCCGGCCCGACAATCGGCGTCCAGCCTTGCTCCGCATAGAGATTGACGACATTGCGCAGGATCTGGCGCGGGGCGAAGGGCGTCGGCGCGCCCTGATCGGTCGTCGAATCGCAGATGAGGCAGGCGGTCGGATCGTTGCTCCACGGCGCCAGATGCAAGGTCGAAAGGTCCGGCTGCATGACGAGATCGCGCTCGGTCGTCGCGACGTGATCGCTGAATTCGATCTCGCCGTGCACGCTGATCGCGTAGACGGTTTCGGGAATCCTGAGGCTGCGATTCTTGACGCCGTTCAAAAACAGCGCCGGGGTCATCGTCTTGCCGCGCGCCGATCCGGTGATGTCCGGCACGAGGCAGGCGACGTCGGTGACGCGATTGCGCCGGAGCCAATCTTCGAGTTCGTTAAAGTCCATTGTTTCCGCCTTGAGGGCGACCCCGAAGGGGCGCCGCTCGTGACCGTTCACTCCCGCCGGTGCGGCCCGCAACCGGCCGCCCGATCCCTTGAAGGAAAGCGCCGGAGTGACGGTGCGCCAGTGCGATATGGAACCGGCGCAAGGAGAATGTGATCACAAATACAGGGGCGCGGAGGGCTTGGCAAGGGGACGATAAAACCTTGCAATTTCAATGATTAAGATCAAGGATGCGAGGCGGATTGGTGCGCGGATCACGCCGCTGCGGAAATTCCGGGCGGGCTTGAGGAATCGTCAAAAATGCGCTCGTTTTGCGGGCGGCGCGCCTGGTTCGCGCGGGAAGGTCGATGACCGGCATGAGCAGGAAGGTCGCGGCGGCGAAGAAGGCGCCGAAAAAGCGGACGCCGAAACTGCGAAAGCGCGCGCGGGTCGTGCATGAAGAAGTTTATGCGCGCCTGCGGCGGGCGATCATCGACGGACAGCTGGAGCCGGGGCGCTCGCTTTCCGTCAGAACGCTTGGCGCGCAGTTTTCGGTGAGCGCGATGCCGGCGCGCGAAGCGATCCGGCGGCTCGCAGCGCTTGGCGCGCTCGAAGTGACGCCGACGCGGCGCATCACGGTCTCGCGCATGTCGCCGTCGAAAATCGAGGAGCTGACGGAGGCGCGCATCCCGCTTGAAACGCGCCTCGCCGCGCGCGCGTTCGAGCGTACGCAAGATCGTCCGAAGGCCCGCGCGGCGCTGATCGCGAAACTCTCGAAGATCGACGCGCGTCTCGACGCCGCGATCGAGGCGGGCGATGTCGCGGGCTATTCAAAAGCCAACAGCGAATTTCACTTCGCGCTCTACAACGCGGCGGAGGCGCCGGTCCTGCTCGGCGTCGTCGAGGGATTGTGGCTGCAGATCGGCCCGTTCATGCGCGTCG
>MEMM01000091.1:0-15420 GCA_001767925.1 Alphaproteobacteria bacterium RIFCSPHIGHO2_12_FULL_63_12 | reverse complement strand
GATCGGCCCGTTCATGCGCGTCGTCGTCACCCGCCTCGGCACCGCCGATCTTGTCGATCAACACAAGGAAGCGATCGACGCGCTGGTCGAGGGCGACGCGAAAAAACTCGAATCCTCGATCAGGCTCGACATCCTCGAAGGAATGAAGCTGATCAGCGATGCGAGCCGCGAGCGATAAGGGCGCGGGCGCGCTGTGAGATGTTTACTCCATAGGCGCTGAATAGACTTTCTTTCCGGCAAACCAGGTCTCGATGACTTTTGTTTCGCTGATCCCTGACGCCGCACCAGCGCCGGCGAGCGCGAAAATATCCTGATCAATTACGATGAAATCCGCTTTCTTGCCGGCTTCGAGCGAGCCGACTACAGCGTCCTGATTCAGGGCCCTTGCGGCGTTGATCGTATAGGCGTCGACGGCGTCGTAAATCGACAGCGCTTCCCCGGCGTTCAGCTGTCCGGCGCCATAGATGTCGCGCGCGACGGCGCCCTCGATATTGACGAAGGGGCGCGGATCGCGCGTGTCGACCGGCGCGTCGGAGCCGGCGATGATGACGCCGCCGGCTTTGCGGATCGACTCGGCCGGATAGACGTTTTGCATGTAATAGCCCGCCGGATCGTAAATCCCGCCCGGCCCGTCGACGCGGTCGATAAAGGGAATGACTGTGAGGTCGTATTCCGGATCGACCGTCGCCCAGGCGAAGGTGAAGGACGCATAAGCGCCGAGCTTTTTGAAGCGGCCGATATCTTCGGGGCGCACAAGCTGGAGATGGGTAAGGATGTGACGGGTCTTCGATCCGTGATCGGCTTTTGCGTATTCAATCGAGTCGAGCGCGGATTTGACCGCGCGGTCGCCGATCGCGTGGATATGAAAAGTGAAGCCCGCCTTGTCGCCAAGATTGATATAATCGCGGGTGACGTCTTCGGGATTTTGAAGGACGCCGGCGTTGGTTTCGCATTGCGCCGGATGAAATCCGTATCCCTTGATGAAGGCGGCGGGGTCCGGCGCTTTGCCATTCGCGGCGGCCGTCCGCGCATTGGCGCAGGCCTGCGACGCCGGATCGACATAGCCGGTGACGCGAAGGCCGGTTTCGTCCGCCGCGAAAATCGGTTGCAGATAATCGTGGGCGAGCGCGGCGTTCGGCAGCGTCGGCGGCGTCGAGAGCGGATCGCCCTCCATGACGCCGTCGGCGAAGAGTTTCAGATAATTCGCCTTAATGAGCGGCGAGCCGGCGTATTTGGCGCGCAGGGCGGTTGCTTCCGCCAGCAATTTTTCAGCGTCGAACGTTCCGTCGTCGCGAACGAACTTGCTCGGGTTGAAATAGAGCGCCAGCGTCGCGCGTGCGTGAAACTCGCCGCGATCGAGCAGGGCGTCGTAAATCGGCAACGTTTCGGGCCGCGCCGCCGCGTCCATGAAGGAAGTGATGCCGCGCGGCAACGTGACCTCCATCATCTTGTCGCGGCTCGCGAGGCGCTTGTTCAGCTCGGCGCGTTCCATCGCTTCGACATCGAGCCGGTCATAAATATAGGATTCCGTCAGTTTGCCGTTCGGCTCGCCGCGCGCGTCGACGCCGACATATTGCGCGAGGTCGGAAAAATCGCTTCGCAGCGTCGTCGCAGAGAGGCCGACGATTTTTCCGTCGGCGTTGCGCGCTGTCGCCAGCGCCAGCGAATTGACCGCGAAATGATGGCCGTCGGTGCCTTCGAGCAGGACCGGATTTTTCGGCGCCGCGGCGTCGAGCGCCGCCCGGATGGTCTTGAATTTGGCGCCGGGCTGGTTGCCGCGTTCGAATTCCCACAGGTCGATGTAGAGCCATTCGCCCGGCGCCGGCGAAAAGCGGTCGATGCAGCGCCCGACGAAGAACGACAATTCCTCAAGCGTCATCGGTTGCTTGTTGATCGAACAGGTGTCGACCTGCATCGCGCCCACGGGGTGAAGATGCGCGTCGTGCAGTCCCGGCAGGACGAGTCGGCCGCCGAGATCGACACGCGTCGTTCCGGCGCCAGCGAATTTCGCCGCCTTGCCGGCGTCACCCGCGAAAATAATTTCATCGCCCCTGACGGCGATCGCCTCGACGAAGGCGCGTTTGCCGTTCGCGGTGTAAATTTTGCCGCCGGTCAGCAGGGTGTCGGCGTCGCCGGCCGGCGCGCTGGCGCAGGAAGCGGCGAGGGCGAGCGCGGCTGAGGCGAGCGTCATTTTCATCATGGGGATTTCCATCGCAACGGCGCCGGGCTGGCGCAGCCGCGAGTATCAAGCGATAGTGGCGGAAATTTCAAGCCGCGCGCGCATCGCGCGGGCAAAGGGTGTTGGCGCGGTGACAGCGGCGGAGCGCGAGGCGAAGGAATGGCTGCGGCAGGGGTTTGCCGCGCTTCAACAGGGGCGGTCGAAGGACGCCGCCGACTTCTGCCGCAAGGCGATCAGCGCGGCGCCGCAAAATCCCGACGCTCATTTTCTCGTCGGCCTTGTCGCGCTCGACATGAACGATCTGAAAACCGCGGCGCGGGCGTTCGGCTCGGTGACGAAGCTCGCGCCCCGACATGCCGCGGCGTGGGCGCAGCTGGCGCGCCTGTTCATGCGGCTCGGCCAGCCCGCGCGCGCGGAAAAAGCCCTTGAGGAAGCCCGGGCCGCCGGCGTTCGCGATGCGCCGGTCGCCGACCTCATCGGCGTTACGTCCTCGATGCTGGGCGATCAGAAGGAAGCGCGCCGATGGTATGAAAAGGCGTGCGCGCTGGCGCCTGATAGCGATGAATATGCGGTCAATCTAGCGACCTCGTGCATGTTCCTCGGCGACAATGACGGGGCCAAACGCGTTCTTGAAACCGTCCTTGGGCGCAATGACCGGATTGCGCAGGCGCAATGGCTTTATTCGTCGATCGAGAAAGCGAAAAGCCCCGCGCGCGGCGACATGCTGATGGCGCGCGCCGGTGGCGAAAGCGCGCCGGCCGCCGCGTTTTTGGCCTACGCCGCCGGCAAGGAATTCGAAGACTGCGAGGCGTGGGACAAGGCCTTCACGGCGTTCGAGACGGGAGCGCGCGCCAAGCGATCGCTGGTCGATTACGACGAAGCGGCGGAAGAAAAATATTTCGCCGCGCTGGAAAGCGCCTTCAACGAGGAATGGGCGGCGACGCCGCGCGCCGGCGTTGACGATCCTTCGCCGATCTTCGTGATCGGACAGCCTCGCACCGGCACGACGCTGATCGAGCGCATCATCACCAGCCATTCCGACGTCGACTCCGCCGGCGAGCTGCAGCAGTTCCGCCTGTCAGTCCGCCGCCTCGCCAAAGACGGCGGCGGCGACCGGCCGCAGGCCGAGCAGGTCGCGAGCTGGCGGGAGATCGACGCCAAGGCGCTCGGCGCCGAATATTTGCGCGTCTCGGCGCCGATGCGCGGCGGCGCTGGGCGCTTCGTCGACAAGCTGCCGGGCAATTATCAATTTCTGCCGCTGATCCTCGCGGCGCTCCCGAAAGCGCGCATCGTTCATCTGACGCGCGATCCGATGGACAGTTGTTTTGCGAGTTACAAACAGCTTTTCGCCGACGCCTATTTCCATTCCTACGATCAGGGGGAAATGGCCCGGCACCATGCGCGCTACCGCCGACTGATGGCGCATTGGCGCCGGCTCTTCCCCGGCCGGTTCCTCGACATCTCCTATGAGGAGACGGTTGGCGATCTTGAGCCGAACGCGCGCCGCCTGATCGAATTTTTAGGGCTCGACTGGCAGGACCAGTGCCTCAGCTTTCACGAGAAGACGGGGGCGGTCGCGACCGCCAGCGCGGTGCAGGTGCGGGAAAAGCCGCACACGCGGTCGGTCGGCCGCTGGCGGCGGTACGAGACCCAGCTGGCGCCGATGCGCCGGGCGCTGGAGGAGGCGGGCGTCGCTTAAGTCGGCGCCCCGGTTTTTGTGATCACAAACTTCGAGCCGGCGGAGGTGCGTTTTTTCCGCAACGCAGCAATGAAGAATTCAATCTAACCAATTGAAAAACATTACTTATATCAAAATCTTCAACTGTTCTCTTTATGCCACAGGCGGCGGCGGATCGAAAAACCTCCCGCGTTAATTTGTTGTCGGAGAAAAAGACGCCCTATACAAATTTTGAGGGCTTTAATCAGGGCTGACGGGGCTGCGGCAATTATTTTCAGGAAAGGGCGATGCGATGACGAGGCTGAATTTCAAGCGCATGTCGAAAAAAGCGATGCTGGCCGGGAGTTCGGTTTTGTCGCTCTCCCTTGCGGGCGTCGCCGCGCCGGCTCTGGCGCAAGATGACGAGATCATCGTCACCGCGCAAAAGCGCGCCGAGTCCATTCAGGACGTGCCGCTGGCGATCACCGCGTATGGCGGCGAGTTCGTCCGCGACGTCAATCTCGACGACGTCAAGGATCTCGTGACGTTCACGCCCGGCGTCACCGGCAACACCTTCGATAGCTTCATCGACTACATCAACGTCCGCGGCATCTCGACCAACGATTTCGGCGCCGGCGGCGATCCTTCAGTGCCGTTCTTCAAGAACGGCTTTTATCAGGGCCGCAACGGCGCCGTCGTGACGACGCTGTACGATATTGAACGCGCCGAAGTCTTACGCGGACCGCAGGGCTTCCTGTTCGGCCGCAACGCCATCGGCGGCGCCATCAACGTCATCACGGCGCGCCCCAAGCTCGACGCCTTCGGCGGCTATATCGATCTCGATGTCGGCGAACGCGACCACATCGTCGGCGAACTCGCGCTGAATATTCCGTTGACGGAGAAATTCGCGGTTCGCCTTTCCGGCTATGGCGGACGCGAGGACGGCTATGTCGACAACGCCTTCTTCCCGAACGCCGACAAGCTGCTCGGCTTCCAGAAAGGGGCGGGCCGCTTTTCCGCGCTCTATGAGGATGAAGGCTTCGACGCCCTCTTGACCCTCGAACTTGAAAAGCGGGAGCAATCGGGATCGCTCTATCGCGCGACCGGCCTTGGCGACACTTTCGACGCTCTGGATAGCCTCTTTGGCCTCACCATCGGCGGCAACGGGCGCGACATCGACAGCGATCTCGGGCTCGGCGAAAAAGACGACGCGGAGATCTTCAGCGCCGGTCTCGAGCTGAACTTCGATCTCGGCGGCGTCACTTTGACCTCGCTCACCGGCTACAAGGATCACAATTACGAATACGCCGAAGACTTCGACGGCACGCCGCTCAACATCAACGATTACGCGCAGGATCAGACCGGCGAGTATTTCGAGCAGGAGCTGCGGCTGACTTCCGACGATGAGGGGCCGTTCTCGTGGTATGTCGGCGCTTCCTATTATCACGAAGACATCGACGTCCTCTTCTCGCAGCACGGCAATGAAGACGTGATGTGCGCCTATTATCTTAGCTATTACGGCTTCAACGATTGCGCGTCCTATTTCGCCTATTACGGCTACACCTTCACGCCGAGCCCGGAGGGCCTGCTTGAGCGCAATCAAGTGCGTGGGCGCTATCACGGCTGGGCTGCCTATATCGACACCACCTACAAGCTGAGCGAGAAATTCGATATCGGCGTCGGCGTCCGCTATTCTGACGACACCAAGAAATTCGGCATCAACGCGCTCCCCGTTTCGAGCCAGCTCGGGCCGTTCTTCGCGCTCGGCTTTACGACCACCGATTTCCTCACCGACAAGAAAAGCTGGGACGCGTTCACGCCGCGCTTCATCACCCGCTTCCGCCCGAATGATGACTGGATGCTGTTCGCCAGCGCGACCCGCGGCTTCAAGGCCGGCGGATTCGGAAGCTTCACGATCACGCCGGAGACGCTGCCGTTCACGCCGGCGGGCCTCGATCTCAATCCGGGCGACGCGACGCCGAACCTTTTCGACCCGGAAAAAGCCTGGTCCTATGAGGTCGGCGCCAAGGGCGCGCTCGGCGGGATCAAGCTCGACGCCAACGTCTATTACTACACCTACAAGGATCTTCAGGTGATCGTGCCGGGCGTCGGCGGCGGCATCCTCGTCGACAATGTCGGCAAGGTGAAGGGCTGGGGCGTCGAAGGGTCGGCGACCGCGCCGCTCGGCGAGTATTTCGATCTGATGATTTCCGGCGCCTACGCCGACTCCGACGTGACCGATGCGCAAGCGCTATGCGACGGCACGCTCGCTTGCGAGGGTCAACCGCAGCCGACAGTGCCGAAATTCTCCGGCTCGGCGGTGCTGCGCATGACGGCGCCCCTCGGCGCCGGCGCGGTGAAGGCGTCCGCCGAAATCTTCGGACAGACCGACACCTATGGCGGCCTCTTGCGCCTCGCCGAAGCGAAGAACGACGGCTATGCGGAAGTTGCGCTCCGGCTCGGTTACGCGGCGGAAGCCGGTTGGTCGATCATGGGCTATGTCGAGAACCTGACGAACGTTCTCTATTACACCGGCTCGGCGGAAGGCAGCGGGATTCTTCCCGCGCATTATTTCGGCCCGGCTCGGCCGCGCACTTTCGGCGTCCGCCTGACCTATGATTTCGGCGGCTGAGGCGCGCGGCATTCGTTTCTTGCGGATCGCGCGCAGCGCGGGCGATAATGGGCGGACCGGCTCGCTTTGATCCGGTCCGCTGAATCCGTTTTTTGAGACGCCGTTGCGACATGCAGATCAGGCAAGGCATCGTCTACACTTCTTTCAAGTACACGATGTTCGCCCTGCTCGCGATCGATATCGCGCTTTACTACGAACTGAACAGCGCGGCCGAGGGATTCACCTTCAAGGAAGGGGTGACGTTCGGCGATTTCATTGTCGCCTACGCGGACGCGATCGACGCCTTCGCCTGGGTCGGCCTTCTCGTGATGTTCGAGATTGAAACTTCCTACGAGCCGCCGGAGCGCTATCGCAAATGGACGACGCCGCTGATCGGCGCCGTGACGCTGCTGTTCTGGGCCGCGATCGTATATTCCTTTTACGGATATGTCGGCGGGCTTGATATGGTGAAGGGGTTCGCCGCCTATGCCGGCCCCGATCCCTGCACGCTCGCCGGATCAGGCGCGTCGTTCGCGCTGTCGCTTGACGATTACGTGCCGCTCGACGCGCAAAATTGCGCATCGCTAGGCGCGGGCGCCCTCTACAATGCCGACATCAACATGTTCGCCTCGACGGAGGCGCTCAGCATGATCAACCGCCTCACCTGGACCGATATCGTCAATGCGGGCGCGTGGATCCTTCTTGGGGTGCTGATCGAATTTGAAATTTTCCTCCGGGTGACGCGGCGGGCGACGCCGAAAATCCTTAAGGTGCTCCACCTCGTGCAAATTCCATTCTGGGCGGTCCTTGTTGTCGACGTCTTCTACTGGTGGGCGCTTGGCGAGCCCCTTGACGGCTGGGACGCGTTCTTATGGATCGCCTGCTTCTTCTTCATCGAGCTTAACATGATGGCCAAACACGAAGAAAACGCCCGGCGCCACGGCGCGACCATTACAAACTGAAAGAAAACGGACTCGCAAAATGACAGCTCTGAAAAATACGCCCTCGCTGCTCGAACGCCATCGCGCCGTCATGCCGTCATGGCTGTCGCTCTATTACAAGGAGCCGATTTCGCTGATCTCCGGCGAGGGGCGGCGCGTCAGGGACGCTGAGGGGCGCGAATATCTCGATTTCTTCGCCGGCATCCTGACCAATATGATCGGCTATAACGTGCCGGAGATCGTCGAGGAAATCCGCGATCAGGCCGGCAAGATGGTGCATACCTCGACGCTTTACCTGATCGAACAGCAGGTGGAGCTCGCCGAGGAAATCGCGGCGCTCTCGGGCATTCCGGATGCGCGCGTCTTCTTCACGTCGTCGGGCAGCGAGGCAAATGACGCCGCGCTGATGCTGGCGACGACCTACCGGCGCTCCAATCAGGTTTTGGCGATGCGCTATTCCTATCACGGGCGCACCATGTCGACGGTGCCGGTCACCGGACATTCCAACTGGTCGCCGTCGTCGCTGTCACCGTTTCTCGTCAGCTATATTCACGGCAGCTATCCCTATCGCTCGCCCTTCGGCGGCCTCAAACCCGCCGATTATATCGAGGCCTGCGTCAATGATTTGAAGGAAATGCTCGATGTCGCGAGCGCCGGCGACGTCGCCTGCCTGATCGCCGAGCCGATCACCGGCGTCGGGGGCTTTGGCACGCCGCCGGATGGACTGTTCGGCGCCTTGCAGAAGGTGCTGAAAGAGCGCGGCATCCTTTATATCAGCGACGAAGTGCAAACCGGCTGGGGACGCACGGGTGAGAATTTCTGGGGCTATCAGGCGCATGGCGTGACGCCCGATATTCTCACCTTCGCCAAGGGGCTCGGCAATGGCCTTGCGATCGGCGGCCTTGTCGCGCGCGCCGAGGTGATGAACTGCTTCAAGGCGAGTTCGCTCGCGACCTTTGGCGGCAATCCCTTATCGACGCGCGGCGCGCTCGCGACATTGCGTTATCTGAAGAAGCATGACCTTCAGAAAAACGCGGCGGATCGCGGCCGCGAGATGCGCGAGGGTCTTGTTCGCATCGCCGCGAAATCGCGCGTGATCGGCGACGTGCGCGGCAAGGGGCTGATGCAGGGGATCGAGTTTGTCGAACCGGGAACCAAAAAGCCGAATTCGGCGGCGTCGCTGGCGCTGCTCGAAGAAACCAAGGCGCGCGGGCTGTTGATCGGCCGCGGCGGTCTCTACGGCAACACCAACCGCATCGCGCCGCCGCTGACGATCACGGCGGACGAAGTAAAAGAAGGTCTCGAGATCATCGAAGCGTCGATGCGCGCGATCGGCTAAGGCGTCTGCCCTTCGCCTATTCCTCCCGCTTCAGCCGCGCCTTTGTCTTGCCGACATGCGCACGCGCCGAAGCGGGATCGTCCGGCCAGTCATGTTTGGGGTATTGGCCGCGCATATCTTTCGCCATGTCGCGATAGCCGCCGCTCCAGAAAGCGGGGAGATTTTGCGTCAGCGCGATCTGGCGCTGCGCCGGCGACAATAGTGAAACCGCGAGCGGAAGTTTTCCGCGCAGGATCGCCGGGTGCTCGGCGAGGCCGTAAAATTCCTGCACGCGCGCTTCGATCCGCGGCCCGCCTTCGTGCAGATAATCGATCGCGAGCCGCCGCCCGGCGGGCGTCTCGACCGCGAGCGGCGCCAGCTCGTCGAGTTTGCGCTGAAGCCGCCAGTCGATGAGGCTCGCGACGCCGCGGCGCAACGCGTCCTCGCCCGGCCGCGAAAGACTGGGCGGATCGCCGAGCAGCGGCGCCAGCCATTCCTCGGCGCGATCGAGCAGCGCGGCGTCGCTGAGATCGGGCCAGCTATCGTCATCATGCGCGGCGGCAAGACGGAGCCGCGCCTGCGTCTCGCCGATGACGGCGCCGCTGTCGAGCAGGAGCAAGCCATGTGCGCGCAAGGCGTCGATCAGCGCGGCGCGCGCCACCGCACCAGAAGGTTTGGGCATGGGGGTCTGCGACAGTACGATTGCGCCGACGCGGCGCACGCGCATCGCCCGAAACTGTCGCCGGTCGATATCGAATTCGGCGATCTCGACCGTCTCAAGCCGCACCATTGCGTCGCGCTCATGAAGCGGCGCCGCCGAGAGGATGCGCGCGTTCGCCGCCGATCCTGTCATCTCCGCGACCGCGAGCCATGTCGCGCCCGCCAGCGGTGAGGAATTGTCGATCTGCGCGGCGCGTCCGCCGGCGAGCTGAAATCGTCCCGCTTCGCCTGGTTTTGCGCGCGCGATGATGTGCGGCAGCGCGGCCGCAAGGATGCGTCCCGCGTCGCCGACTCCTGCAGCGTTCGCGCCGCCGCCCCAGCGGGCCGCCTGATCGCGCAGGGCGCGCGCGCGATCGGACTTGTCGCGCCTGAAACGCTGGATGCGGTCACGAAGATCGACGCTGTCGCCGCCAAGCCCGCGCTCGCCGATCAGCGCGGCGATTTCTGCGGCGAGCGCGCGATCTTCCCTTGTCGCCGCGCCGGCGATCATCGCCGCCAGCCGCGGCGCCAGGGGAAAGGCGGACATTTCGCGCCCGCGCGCCGTCAGCGATCCCGCCGCGTCGATGGCGCCGAGGGCGATCAATTCCTTGCGCGCCGCCGCGATCCGGCCTGATGGCGGCGCATCGATCCAGACAAGACGCAAAGGGTCGCGCTCGCCCCATTCGGCGAGCGCCAGCATCAGGCCGGAAAGATCCGCACCCAATATTTCCGGCGCCGGTTCGGCCTTCAGGCCTTTCGTCGCCTCCTCGTCCCATAGCCGATAGCAGACGCCCGGCCGCATGCGCCCGGCGCGGCCGCGCCGCTGATCGACATTGGCTCTGGCGGCGCGGCGCGTGACCAGAAGCGCGCCGCCGCCGCCGGCGTCGTATTCCGCGACGCGCGCCAGCCCGGCGTCGATCACCGTATCGACGCCCTCAATCGTCAGCGAGCTTTCAGCGATGTCGGTCGCCAGCACGACTTTGCGGTGTCCCGACGGCGCCGGCGATACCGCCTTGTCCTGGTCGGCGGGCGACAGCGCGCCGTAAAGCGGCGCGACCGCGATGTCGCTGGGAAGATCCGCGAGGCGTTCGGCCGTGCGCCGGATTTCGCCCATGCCGGGAAGAAAGGCGAGGATCGAGCCGTCGCGTTCGCGCAAGGCGCGGCGAACGGCGCGCGCGGTCTGGTCCTCGATCCGCTCGTCGCTGCGGCCGAGATAAATCGTTTCGACGGGATGAATGCGTCCGTCGCTTTCAACGACCGGCGCGTTCAGCGCTTTTGCCACGCGCGCCGTATCGAGCGTCGCCGACATCAGGACGAGACGAAGGTCAGGCCGCAATTGCTCTTGCGCGTCGAGCGCGAGCGCAAGACCGAGGTCGAGATTGAGCGAGCGCTCGTGGAATTCATCGAAGAGCACGGCGCCGACGCCCTGAAGTTCGGGGTCGCTGAGGATTCGCCGGGTGAACAGCCCGTCGGTGACGACCTCGATGCGCGTTCGCGCCGACAGCTTGCGGTCGACGCGGGTTGAAAGGCCGATTGTCCCGCCCGTTTTCTCGCCGAGCGTCGTCGCCATCCGGTCGGCGGCCATCCGCGCCGCGATCCGGCGCGGCTCCAACAGGAGAATTCTCTTCCCCGCGAGCCACGGCTCATCGAGCAGCGCCAACGGCGCGCGCGTCGTCTTGCCGGCGCCCGGCGGCGCCGCGAGAACCAGCCGCCCTCCTGTCGCCAGCGCGGCGCGTATGGCGGGAATGACGTCATCGATCGGCAGGGCGGTCATGCGGTAAAGACTTTTAGATTGCGCGGACGACGAATAGGATGGCCGTTGTCGTAGACTGGATTGGCGCGAAAATCATGAACGATCTGAATGCGACATCGCCTGGCGCGGCTCGCGACAGCATCGCGTCGTTCGATCTACGCCATGTCGACCGGGATTTCCTCGACAATCCTTATCCCGTCTACAAGGCGCTTCGAGAAACCGATCCCGTGCATCGCCTTCCGGATGGCGGTTATTTCCTCACCCGCTATGACGATCTCGCGGCGGTCTATCGCGACCGGCGCTTCAGCTCCGACAAGAAAATCGAGTTTCTGCCGAAATTCGGCGACAGCCCGCTTTATCTCCATCACACGACGAGCCTCGTTTTCAACGATCCGCCCTATCACACGCGCGTGCGGAAATTGCTGGCGCCGGCGTTCACGCCGCGCGCGGTGAAAATTCTTGAGCCGCGTTTTTGCGCGCTGGTCGACCGGCTGATCGACGAGGCGCTGGTGCGCGGCGGCATGGATGTGATCGCGGACTTCGCCTCGCGCCTGCCGGTTGAAATCATCGGCGACATGCTGGCCGTGCCGAAAGAGGAGAGGGGGCCGCTGCGCGACTGGTCGCTGGCGATCCTCGGCGCGCTCGAACCGGCGCCGGGCGACGACGCGCTCGACTGGGGCAATCGCTCGGTGACGGAATTCGCCGATTACCTCGCCAAACATATCGACCGCTTCCGGAAAGGCGCGCTTCCCGGGGGCGACGTGCTCGGCCTGCTGCTCGCGGAAGAAACCGACAAGGGCGACCGGCTGAGCGACGTTGAACTCATTCAGAACTGCATCTTCCTGCTCAACGCCGGACATGAGACGACGACCAATCTGATCGGCAACGGCATCGCGGCGTTGCTCGACTGGCCGGGCGAGCTCAAACGGCTGCGCGCTGACCCGTCGCTCATTGAAACCGCAATTGAAGAATTCCTGCGGTTTGAAAGCTCGAACCAGCTCGGCAATCGCCGCGTCCTGGAGGAAGTCGAGATCGGCGGCGTCAGGATGCCGCCCGGAACGCTGGTGACGCTCGGGATCGGCGCGGCCAATCGCGACCCGGCGCAGTTTCCAGACCCGGATCGGCTCGACATCGCCAGAACACCGAACAAGCATCTGGCTTTTGGCGGCGGCATTCATGCATGCGCCGGCATGTCGCTGGCGCGCGTCGAAGGCCGCCTCGCCATCGGCCGGCTGATCGAAAGGGTTCCCGCCTTCGGCCGCACGGGCGCTGCGCGGCGCGGCGGCCGCGCCCGCTTTCGCGGATATTTGTCGTTTCCGGTGTCGTTCGGCTGAACCGTTGAGGCCGGGAAAGGCCGATTGCAGGCGGATAATAAGCGCAGACTCTCTTCATGAGGAACCGCGAAGCGGCGTCTCGAAGGATGCGTCGCGATTCCCGATTTTAGCATCCGCTATCGCCCTATCGCCGCATCAGGCGCTCCGAATAATTTTAGGACGTATGTCCGACATATTGCGCTTCGGGGCGGCATCGGCCAAGCTCGCCGCCAGAAAGACGCCTGTTTCGAGGAGGGGAGACTTGCGAAAACTGCGGCCGCAACGGCGCGACAATTCTTCGAGCGCGAGGGGCCAGCAAGCCGTCGTGGAGATTTTGAGCGCCGCGCGCGACGTGCTGGTCGAAGAGGGCTATCCGCGCCTCACCATGCGCAACGTCGCCGAGCGCGCGAACATGACTGTCGGCAATCTTTCCTATTACTACGCCAATAAACAGGACCTGTTGCACGACCTGCTTGAGGCCGTCATTCAGGGCTATGTCGCCGATTTTGACCGCATTGCCGCGAATACTGAGCGCTCGCCCGAAGAACGCCTTGAGGACATGATTCGCTTCCTTATCGGGGATCTCGCCACAAAGGAGACCACGGGATTTTTTCCCGCCCTGTGGGCGCTCGCCAATCATGACGAGTTCGCGGCAAAGGAAATGTCGAGCGTTTACGAAGTGGAGAGAGGCGTTTTCGCCCGCGTCATCTCTGTTTTACGGCCGGACCTTTCGAAGAAGGACCATGATCTTTTGGCGCTGTTCATCTCCGCCTCAATTGAGGGGCAGACGATGTTCATCGGCCACAAGCGGGAAAAGGCGGCGGCGGGCGAGGCGATCGCGAATATCGCGGCGGTGAGTTTCACCCAGCTGGTTAAGGGAATCGATGCGGCGGCGATTCGCGGACTGAAGATCGCATCGAAGGCCGGCGGCAAGAAACTCGCCTCCTGAAAAGCGCGTATTTAAAGGGCTTTTTGAGCAATTTTCTGCGGCCGCCCCGATGCTTGACGCCTTGGTGAAAGAGAGGCAATCTGCGATTTAGGACAACGGTCCTAGAAGGGGCCTGCCGATTTGTTGCGTTGCACAAGCTGCAGGAGAAGGGGCTACATGATTTCAAAGCGCATTTTGCCGTTCGCACTCGCGGCCTTCGGCTCGACCGTCGCCATAGGCTTTGCGGCCGCCGAGCTCCCGGTGGAGCCGACGCCTTCGGTTCGCTCTCTTCCCGCCGACTATCCGGACAGCTTCGTGTTTCTGGTCGACGGAAATTTCTGGGGCCTTGAAAGCGGCAAGGTCGTCATCGCCGATGTCGGAAGCGAAATCGACCATCATCGCGGCTCGATCGGGGCGGCCCAGTTTGGATTTTTCGCCGCCGCCAAGACGCGGCCCGAGCTTTATGTCGTCGAGACCTTTTTCACGCGCGGGCAGCGCGGCGTGCGCACCGACGTTCTGACCATTTACGACCGCACGACGCTGGAGCAGACGGGCGAAGTTGTCCTGCCGGGCGGCAAGCGCGCGCAGACCCTGACCGAAAAAGGCGCCTTCCAGCTCTCCGCCGATGAGCGGTTCGCCTATGTGTTCAATTTCACGCCCGCGTCGTCGGTCACAGTGGTCGATCTCGTGAAGCGCAAGATCGTCGGCGATGTCGATATCCCTGGCTGCGTCGACGCTTTCGCCCTGAAGACGGGCGGCTTCGCGAGCCTTTGCGGCAATGGCGGCATCGCGTCGACCAAACTCGACGCCAACGGCAAGTTTGTCCGGCAGACAATGAGCGAGCCGTTTCAGGATATCGACAAAGCGCCGATCTTCTCGCGCCCGGCGATTGTCGACGGCGTCGCCTATTTTCCGACCTATGACGGCCGCATCCAGCCGATCGATTTCAACGGCGACGAGGCGGTCGTCGGCGAAGCCTGGCCGATCGTCGCCGATAAAGCCGACGCAGCGCCGAAAAAGAAAAGCTGGCGCGACCGCATTCCGGGTTTGAGCAAGCCGGATCATTCTGGCGACAAGCGGCTGCCCTCCGGCTGGCAATTGATGACGAGCGATGACGCCGGCCATCTTTACGTCCTGATGCGACGGACCGAAAATTTCGACGACCATGACACCGGCGGCGACGAGGTTTACGTAATCGATCCCAAATCGCGCGATGTCGTCAACCGGATCAGGCTGCGGAGTGAAAGCGCGTTGATCGAAGTGACGGGCGGCGCGGATCCCTATCTCGTGGCGCTCAATGCCGACATGTCGCTCGATGTGCTGAAAGCGAACAATGGCGAATTCGTTCGCCGCATCGGCGGCCAGATCGTAATGTCGCCTTTCGCGATGGTCGCCGACAAGTAAGGGGTGGAGTGGGTGCAGATCGACCCGGCGATATCATTGGCGTTAAGCGTGTCGCTGGCGGCGCTGTTCGCGGCGACGGCGACCCACAAGGCGCGTGGTTTCGCTGAATTCGCCGGAATCGTTCGGGACTATCGCATCGCGCCGCAGGGCGTTGTTGCGCCGCTGGCGGCGATGATCATTCTTGCCGAAGCGGCGATCGCCGCCGGTTTGCTGACGCCATCGACGCGCGCCGGCGCCGGGTTGGGCGCTGGCCTCCTGTTGCTCGCCTATGGCGGCGCGATCGCTTTCAATCTGGCGCGCGGCCGCCGGGACATCGATTGCGGATGCAGTTTCGGCGGCGCGGGCGAGCGGCTGACCTCCGCGCTTGTGGTCAGGAATCTGGCGCTCGCCGTTCTTGCGCTCGCACTCGCCGCGCCGACTGGCGAACGCGCGCTTGGCGCGCTCGACTATTCGTCTGCGGCGCTTTTCGCACTCACGGCCGCGGCGCTCTATGCGGTCTTCGAGCGGCTGCGCGCCAATCAGGCTCGGTTCTACGCGGCGGGGCATGTCAGATGATCGCCGCATTGGTCGCCTCCCAGATATTGCTGAGCCTCGTCGTGTTGGCGCTGGCGGTTGTC
>MEMM01000090.1:414-5044 GCA_001767925.1 Alphaproteobacteria bacterium RIFCSPHIGHO2_12_FULL_63_12 | reverse complement strand
GCAGACCATCCATGTGCACGCCACGCGGAATCATCAAGTCGACCATCGCGAGCGTGATGAAGTCCTTGTGGAAGGCGAGGCCCTGGATGGTCTGCTTGTTCTGGGTCGAGGAGACCTGTCCGAACGTGAGAATGGCCGCGTCATCGGCCGGTAAGGAATCCACGGTCTGGTACGCCCCGGAGACGACGATCGCCGGGAAGATCGGGATCGTCATGTTCCCGGACCCGTCCGACGAGGCGTCCGCGGTGACGACGAACTGCCGCAACGCGCCGGTGGATTGCCGGCTCATCGGATTCACGGCCTTGACGTCCGCGATCGTGATGATGTCGCCGCGCTTCAGCCGTACGGCCGCGGCCGACGTCCACCCGTCGGTGATCAGGGACGATCCGAGCTGGCTCGCCCCATTGACCAGCGGGGTCCCGCCCAACGCCCCGATGGTGTGGGTGGCGACGTTCTGGTCCATGTGGAACCCGAACCCCACCACACGACCCAACTCTGCCGTGTCGTACTGCGAGGAGATTTTCGCCGGGTTGTTGAACACCGTCTTGAGGTTGTTGATGAGCGTGCCTTCCATCTGCGGCGAGAGCACGGCGTTGCGCATCGACCCGCGCGGGACGCCTTCGTTGCTCAGGAGGACGCCGGCATCGATGTAGGTCCCCAAGTCGGTCGGCACGACCGCCGGGGTCCCCACGTAGTTCGGCACGTCCAGGTGTGCCGCCTGCAGCCCGTCGTAGTCGACCTTGTTGGCGATCGTGGCGACGGCCGGCTCGAGCACCTGTTCCCCGAAGTTCCAGAGGTCGAGGGCTTCTTCCTTCGACGTGTATTCGAGGTCGACGCCGAACTGCGTGTTGATCGTGATCGGCACGAGACGGTCGGCCACGCCTTCCGGCTGGATTTCCTGTCCCGTCCGACCGATGTAGCGGGCCGGCTTGCGGACGTTGATCGTCACGCCGCTGGGCTGGCCGCCGTTGGTTTTCCCGAACGAGTCGTCGAACTGCCGGTTGATGAGCTTCGCGAAGATGAGGTTGTTCTCCAGTCGGCGGAGGGCCTCGTTCGCGATCAGTTGTGGGGTTTCAAAGATATTGGGCACGGGTTATCCCCGTCGGCGTCGCTTCTCCTCCGCATTCATCCGATCGATGTACTCGTCGGTGTCGGTAATAGAAGCGGGGTCGCGCGCCAACGTTGTGGCCGACGCGCCCACCGGCTTAGGGGGCGGAAGAGCCTGACTGAGGGGTGGAGCGGTTCGGGCCGGGCCGGTCGCGGGGGCGACCTCGAACCGCGCAGCGAGTTTCCCCATCTCAAACCGTTGCGCGCGTTCAGAGAGGGCCGCGATCCGGACCGATTCCGCAGGATTGTCCAGGAGGTAATTGACAATCTCTGGCCCACGGTCGGCGTGGGCAATCTCTTCTCCCATGACGGGCGTCGTGACGGCGGTGGAGCTCGCTAGTCGTGCATCGAAATCGGGATGCGTCGTTCGGAAGGTGTCGAAGCGGGCGCTATGAGCGGCGACCACCTGTTCCGTCTGACGAGCGGCGGCCTCGGCGTCGATGCGCGCACGGGCCTCCGCGAACTGTTGCGTCTGGGTGTACTGGATCTTCCGGTTCTCATCCCGGGCGGCCCATCGCGACGCCGCTTTGGCGTGCGCCATGTACGGGTCGTCCTGGTCCTGGAAATCCTCTTGTGTGGGCTCTGGGTCATCGGCCGGCGTGACATATCCGGCCGGCGCGATCGCCGGTGTGATCGTCGCGGGCCTGGCCGCCGGTGTCGCTCCGGCCTTCGCGGTGGCGAGTTCAGCCGCGAGCGCGTCGGCGCGCCGTTCGGCCTCGCGCTGCTTGGCGGTCGCTTGGTTGATGCGGTCCTGGAGTGAGGACTTGTGCTTCGCGAGCGTGCGCCCCGCTTCCGACGCCGGGTCTGGCTCCGGCTCCTCGACGGGTTCCCCGGCCGCCACGACGGCCGGGGTCTCGGCGACGGGCTCGGGTTCCGGTTCAGCCGGCTCTCGCGCCGGCGTCTCCGGGGTCTCCGTCCCCCGTGACTCGATCCATTGATCGAAATCCGCGGTCTCGTCGCCCACCGGCATCGGTGGCGCTACGACAGACTCGGCGGCGGTGGTCGGGGTCGGTGTCTGTTCCATCGCACTCCTCGAAAGCGGCGCACAAAAGAAAAGGCCCGGCAGGGACATACCGCACATGAATGCGGTCGGTTCCTCCCGGGCCTCGGGGCGTTCCGTTGGGCCCAGTGTGGGGACACTGGCAAGGGCGTTAGCGCGTCTTAGGACATAGGGTGCTCACTCCCAACACTGGCTTGGGCTCGCCGGTGAGTATGCGCGGAAGTATTCGGCGCCGCAACAGATTTTTCGCGCCGGACCCGGATCGTGACCTCGACGGTGGCGAGTTGCGCCTGCGGGTCGAGGTGGAGCACCACTGTCGAACTGGGCGACGGGAACAACCCGAGCGCGTTGAGCAGGTCGCGCATGAACACTTGGGCGTTTTCGGTGATCACGCCGCGGCTCCATCCCCCTGCGGGGAGGGCTCCATGGCGCGCTGCTCGGCCATCATCGCCCGCTCGTGCGCCTGTGACTGGAAGACCTGGAGGCGGGTGTCATGGGCCTCGGTCTCCGCCATGGTGCGCTCGTGTACCCGCTGCTCGCGCTGCTCGCCAGACTGCATGGAGGCTTCGGCGGAGGCCTGGGCGGCAGCCGCGTCAATCTTCATCCGCTCGATGTCGGCCCGCATCCTGGCGACGTCGAGTTTCGTCAACTCGATGAGCGCGGTCTGCTGCTCCTTGCTCGCGAGCTCCAGTTGCTTCGTTCGGATGAGTTCGTCCTTCTCCTCGAGGAGTTTGGTCAGCATCTCGTGCTGCTGCATCAACTGCTGCATCTGCGCCTGGACCTGAGGCGGGATCTTCGGCTGCCCCTCAGGGGTTGGCTGGAGTTCCGGCGGGAGCATCTTGTCCACGCGCTCGGCCATTTGGTCGGCGCCGTCCCAGTCCTGGGCGCGCAGCCAGGGTCCGACGAGCACCGGCGCCAGCGTCGGCACCTTTTCGATGATGGTGGAAATACCCTCGTCGCGTTCCATCCGCTTGGTCGCGTGCGAGCGCCCGACGGAGACGGTCACGCTGAACCGTGTGTTCTTCAGGTCGAAGAGCTTGGCGTTCTCGGGGAGCGGCATCCCGGGCATGGCCGCTTCTTGAGGCACGGCCTGCGGGGGTTGGTCTTCGGTGCCAGGCGTGAATGGCTGGTTGAACATCACCGAATTCGGCTTGTCGTCCTTCCCAAGGATCGTCACGATGCGGCCTGGCCGGTCGTAGATATGGGGAATCAGGTCAACGATGATCTTCCCCGTGAAGATGAGCGCCCGGCGGAGGTTGTCCTGGAAGTTACTCGACCCGAGTTCGCCGGCCTGCTGCAAGGCGAGGATAGCCCGCCCGGAGCGGTCGCGGTTACTGACGTTGCCGAGCGAGGGATCGAAGAATCCGGTCGTGCTCTTGATGTCCTCGGACGCCTGCTGGATGCCGATGACGATCGATTGGATCGGCGGCTCCATCCCGTTGCGCTGCGGCGGGGGCGAGAGGTGTCCGTCGAGGCCCACGGGGTTATATTCGAGGAACGGGTAGTCTTCGATGTTCGCACTCCCCCACTTGGCTTCCAGGCCTTTGAACTGCCCGGCCGCGCCGACCCAGGGCACGCGGCCCCAGATGGCCAGTTGCCGCACGAGTTCAGAGGCCTGGTAGTTGTACATCCGCTGCGGGTCGCGCGCCGCGCGAATCATGCCGCGGTAGATGCGCTTGTTCTCGGCGAAGAGTTCCTCGCCGATGACTGGGACGATGGGGATATATTGCCCGGGCCAGTCTTGCCCGGCGCTGCGGTCCTCGTTGCCTTCGAGAATTTCGCGGGCGTTGATCTTGGCGAATTTCACCACACGGGTATCGACGTCGCGATGGTTCAGGATGGGGACGCCTTGGTGCTTCTGCCCTGTGACGGTGGTCTGGTCGCGCACATCGACGAGCGCGGTCATGCCGGTCTCGAGCATCAGCCGGCGTTTCCGCACGGGTTCGGTGTACCAGTATTCCGAGACGCGCACGCTTTTCACGCTCAGCCAGGTCTCCGGCACATCGCCGAGGCTCGAAAAGTCGTTCAGACTCGCGATTTCGCTCGTCGGATAGAGGAGTTTGTATTCCTCGACGGGGATGTCTTCGGTGACGAAACACCAGCGCGCATCGGACTTGTCGGGCTTGACCGCGCTCGGATCGAAGTAGATCGAGTACTTGTTCAGCACCCGCTCGATTTTGATTTCCTGATCCCAGGCCTCCGGGCCGTCCATGTCGCCGGCGAATTCGGTGAGCACCCGGAAAAAGCCCCGGCCGGAGGTGGCGGCTTGTTCGAAGGCCCAGTCGTAGGCCACGTCCGCCTGACTGTCGTATTCGATCTGGCGCACGAGCCCCATGAGCGCCGCCGCGGTTTCTTGGGCGCTGCCTGAGGTTTTCGGGTTGACCTTGATGCCGGGCCGAGCTTGACGCTGGGCGTTGAGGACCTGACGGATGGGATGATTCAGCTTGTCGACGGTGAGCGCGGGTCGGCCAGAGTCGTCTCGGGCCTTCTTCGTCTTCTCGTCCCATTGTTTGAGGTTCCGGA
>MEMM01000090.1:0-342 GCA_001767925.1 Alphaproteobacteria bacterium RIFCSPHIGHO2_12_FULL_63_12 | reverse complement strand
CGTGGCGGATGAAGTCCTCGACGCTCCCCTTCGCGGGGGGGAGCAGGTCGGGGTCGCCGAGTCCGCTGTCGTCGGTGGTCTCGTAAGACAACCAGCACCTCGAAGAGAAAAGAGCACGGGCCGAACAAACAAAAGAGCCGCACGTCCTGCCACCAGGGATGTCCCGGTGATAGACATTGCGGCTCTGTCGCAAGTCAGCCCGTTGTGGTCAAACATCGCACGCCGCGAGCATCGGCGGTTCGGGTGCCCCCTAGCGATGTCGGTCCGTGCTTTAGCTCATTGGAGCCCTCTCGGCCCGGGGGCCGTCAGGAGGTAGGTGAGGAAGACGTCTGGGTCGCAGTC
>MEMM01000089.1 GCA_001767925.1 Alphaproteobacteria bacterium RIFCSPHIGHO2_12_FULL_63_12 | reverse complement strand
GCGCCGAGCATGAGCGCCGAGCGCGCGACTTCATCGGTGACGCCGTCAAGTTCGAACATGATCCGGCCAGGTTTCACTTTGGCGACCCAATATTCCGGCGCGCCCTTGCCCGAACCCATTCGAACCTCGGTCGGCTTTTTCGAAACCGGCACATCCGGGAAGATACGGATCCAGACGCGACCGGCGCGCTTCATTTCACGCGTGATCGCCCGGCGGGCCGCCTCGATCTGGCGCGCTGTAAGGCGATCGGGCTCGACCGCCTTAAGGCCGTGCGACCCGAAATTCAGCTCCGTTCCGCCTTTCGCATTGCCGCTGACGCGACCTTTGAACTGCTTGCGGTATTTTGTACGTTTGGGCTGCAGCATGTCAGCTCTCCGACCAATCCTTTAAGAGCGCGCTTCGCGGCGCGCGGGTGCGACGCCGCCTGTTTGGGCGTCTACGATCCTGGCTTCCTGCGCCATCGGATCATGCTCCATGATCTCGCCCTTGAAGATCCAGACCTTGACGCCGATAGCGCCGTAAGGCGTGCGGGCGGTAGCCGTTCCGTAATCAATGTCCGCCCGAAGCGTATGCAGGGGCACACGGCCTTCGCGATACCATTCCATCCGCGCGATCTCCGCGCCGCCGAGGCGTCCGGAAACGTTCACCCGGATTCCGAGGCCGCCCATGCGCATGGCGGTCTGCATGCTGCGCTTCATCGCCCTGCGGAAGGCAACGCGGCGCTCAAGCTGCTGCGCGATATTTTCAGCGACCAGCGTCGCATCGATTTCCGGCTTGCGGATTTCAACGATGTTCAGCGCCGTCTCAGACTTCGTAAACTTTTGCAGCTCCGCGCGAAGCTTTTCGATGTCGGCGCCTTTTTTACCGATCACAACGCCAGGGCGAGCAGTATAGATCGTTACGCGGCACTTCTTGTGCGGACGTTCGATGATGATGCGGGAGACGCCGGCCTGCTTCAGCTTCTCATTCAGGAACGCGCGGATTTTCAGGTCTTCGTGAAGAAGATCCGCATACGCACCGCTCGACGCGAACCAACGAGAGTCCCACGTGCGATTGACGCCGAGGCGAAGACCGATCGGGTTAACCTTCTGGCCCATTAAGCGGCCTCCTCAACTTGTTTCACGACAATCGTGATCTCGGAAAAAGGCTTGAAGATGCGGCCCATGCGGCCGCGGCCGCGCGGCGTCCAACGCTTCAGCACCATATTCTTGCCGACGAACGCCTGATCGACGACGAGCGCGTCGATATCGAGGTCGTGATTGTTTTCGGCATTGGCGATCGCGCTTTCGAGAACGCGTTTGACTTCCTTCGAGATGCGCTTTTGCGAGAATTCAAGATCCGCAAGCGCGCGC
Organism: Alphaproteobacteria bacterium RIFCSPHIGHO2_12_FULL_63_12; assembly: GCA_001767925.1. Classification (GTDB taxonomy): domain Bacteria; phylum Pseudomonadota; class Alphaproteobacteria; order Caulobacterales; family Parvularculaceae; genus Amphiplicatus. The sequence continues at coordinate 3,652 of MEMM01000089.1, read as the reverse complement.
TCGACTTTCTTGCCGCGAATCAACTGCGCAACAAGGTTGAGCTTTTGCGGCGAGGTCTTGAGAAGCTTACCCTTCGCCATTGCGGCGTTGTCGGCGATCCGACGGGGATTTTTTTTCTGTCCCATGATTAAGCTCTCTTCGCCTTTTTGTCGGCGCCGTGTCCAAAGAACGTGCGTGTCGGCGAAAACTCGCCGAGCTTGTGACCGACCATGTCTTCCGTGACATGCACGGGAACGAATTTCTTGCCGTTGTAGACATTGAACGTCAGGCCGACGAATTGCGGCAGAATGGTCGAGCGGCGCGACCAGGTCTTGATGCCGCCCTTGTGTCCGCCCGTTTGCGCCTCGTCCGCCTTCTTCAGGACGTAGCGATCGACAAACGGGCCTTTCCAGACTGAACGTGGCATGAGTTTGCTCCTGGCCCCTTAGTTCACTTTTTTCCGCGCATGGCGCGACCGCAGGATCATTTTCTGCGTTCTCTTGTTCTTCCGCGTTTTGCGGCCTTTGGTCGGTTTGCCCCACGGAGTGACCGGATGGCGTCCGCCGGAAGTGCGGCCTTCGCCGCCGCCATGCGGGTGGTCGATCGGGTTCATCGCGACGCCGCGCACGGACGGGCGATTGCCCTTGTGCCGCTGGCGGCCGGCCTTGCCGACCGTTTCATTCATGTGGTCGGCGTTCGATACCGCTCCGATAGTCGCCATGCATTCCGCCGGCGCGAGACGAACTTCGCCCGATTGCAGGCGGAGCTGCGCCATTGCGCCGTCGCGGCCCACGAGCTGGGCGTAATTGCCGGCCGAGCGCGCGATCTGTCCGCCCTTGCCAGGCTTCAGCTCGACATTGTGAATGATCGTCCCAACAGGGATCGAACGCAGCGGCATCGCATTGCCGGGTTTCACATCAACTTTCTCGCCGGCGATGATCTTGTCGCCGACTTTCAGGCGCTGCGGCGCGATGACGTAAGAGAGTTCGCCATCGAGATATTTAACGAGAGCGATGAAGGCCGTGCGGTTCGGGTCATATTCCAAACGCTCGACTTTCGCTTCGATATCGAATTTGCGGCGCTTGAAATCGACCACGCGATAGAGCTTCTTCGCTCCACCGCCGCGGCGACGCATGGTGATCCGGCCATTATTGTTGCGACCGCCAGCCGAAACGAGGCCTTCGGTGAGCGTCTTTTCGGGACGACCTTTCCAAAGCTCGCTTCTGTCGATCAACACCAGCTGGCGTTGCGACGGCGTCGTCGGATTGAATTTTCTAAGCGCCATGGCCGTTCAACCTGTCCTCTACCCGAGCCCTAAATCCGACCCGTCACGTCAATCGCATGCCCGTCTTCGAGCGTGACAATCGCCTTCTTCACCGTAGACCGCGTGTAGGGGCGGCCCTGGAAATGCTTGTTCTTGCCTTTGGTGCGCAAGGTGTTCACAGCCTTCACCTTCACCTTGAACAGGGCCTCGATCGCTTCCGCGATCTCAGGCTTCGTCGCTTCGAGCGGAACGCGGAACACCACCTGGTTGTTTTCCGTCGCAACCGTCGACTTCTCAGTGATGACCGGCGCGATCAGCGTATTATAGTGACGCTCGGCCCCGCCGCTTTTCTTCGTCTTTTTCGCCGGCTTGTTCATTTCAGCCTCGCTTCCAGGCTGGCGACCGCCGCCTTGGTCAAGATGAGCTTTTCGCGGCGCAGAATGTCGTAAACATTAGCGCCGATAGCCGGCAGCACGTCGACATTCGGAATATTGCGCGCCGCCTGCCCAAAATTATCGTTCACTTCCGCGTCGACGATCAGCGCGTTGGCAATCCCGAGAGCGGCGAAACGCTCGACAAGCGTCTTGGTCTTCGCAGCGTCAAGCGCCAGTTCATCGATGATCATCAGCTCATTTGCCGCCTGCTTGGCGGAAAGCGCGTGCTTCATTGCCAATCGACGAACTTTCTTCGGAAGGCCGAAGGCATGGCTGCGAACGCGGGGGCCGTGAGCCGTGCCGCCGCCGCGAAATTGCGGCGCCGCCTTGTTGCCGTGACGGGCGCCGCCGGTGCCTTTTTGCTTGTACATTTTCTTGGCGGTCATGCGGACTTCGTTCCGCGGCTTTGACTTGTGCGTTCCCGCCTGGCGCTTGGCGAGCTGATAAGTCACCATGCGATGAAGGATATCCCCGCGCGGCGTAAGGCCGAACACCTCGTCTGCAAGATCAATCGATCCCGCTTTTCCGTTAGACAGATTGACGACGTCGAGTTTCATTATTCGGCTCCAGCTTTCGCCTTGATGGCTGCGGGCTTGGGGAGGTCCTTCGGCGCCGCGGTGCGGACCGCGTCGCGGATTTCAACCCAACCGCCCTTCGGGCCCGGAATCGCGCCCTTCAGCAAAATCAGGCCGCGATCTTCGTCAACCCTGACGACTTCGACATTCTGGGTCGTACATTGAACATCGCCCATATGGCCGGCCATGCGCTTGCCCTTGAACACTTTGCCGGGATCCTGACGCTGGCCGGTTGAACCGTGCGAACGGTGCGACACCGAAACACCGTGCGTGGCGCGAAGACCGCCGAAATTGTGGCGCTTCATCGCCCCGGCAAAGCCTTTGCCGATCGTCGTGCCGGTTACGTCAACCATTTGGCCGACGAGGAAATGCGTCGCCGACAGCTCCGAACCGACATCAACGAGATTGTCGTCTGACACGCGAAATTCCGCGAGCTTGCTCTTGGGCTCGACATTTGCCTTTGCGAACTGGCCGCGATCCGCTTTGGCGAGGCTTTTCGCTTTCGCGACGCCCGCGCCAAGCTGCACCGCGGTATAGCCGTTCTTTTCCTTGGTGCGCTGACCGACAACCTGACAGCCGTCGAGCGACATCACCGTCACCGGGATGTGCTCGCCCTCGCCGCCGTATACGCGGGTCATTCCGACCTTTCGTGCGATCAATCCTGTACGCATGATTCCTGTTCCTTCAGGCGCCGAGACGGATTTCAACATCGACGCCCGCGGAGAGGTCGAGCTTCATCAGCGCATCGACAGTTTGCGGCGTCGGGTCCACGATATCCAGAACGCGCTTGTGCGTGCGCATTTCAAACTGCTCGCGGCTTTTCTTGTCAATGTGCGGCGACCGGTTGACGGTGAAGCGCTCGATGCGCGTCGGCAGCGGGATCGGCCCGCGAACTTGCGCGCCGGTGCGCTTTGCCGTGTTGACGATCTCTTTCGTCGACGCGTCAAGAACGCGATGATCAAAGGCTTTGAGCCTGATGCGGATATTCTGTTGCATGAGTCCTGAGCCTTCTTGTGTTTCGCGTTCGTCCGGTCTTCAATTCCGACAAAACGCGGAGCCGCGTACGGCTCCGCGCCATTCTTCCGATTACTTTACGATTTTGGCGACGATGCCGGCGCCGACAGTCCGACCACCCTCGCGGATAGCGAAGCGCAGCTTTTCTTCCATCGCGATCGGAACGATCAATTCTACGTTAATCTCGACGTTGTCGCCCGGCATGACCATCTCAACGCCTTCCTTCAGCGTCACGACGCCCGTCACGTCCGTCGTCCGGAAATAGAACTGCGGACGGTAGTTCGTGAAGAACGGAGTGTGCCGGCCGCCTTCTTCCTTGGTCAGGATGTAGGCTTCCGCAACGAAGTTCGTGTGCGGCGTCACTGAGCCCGGCTTGCAAAGGACCT
>MEMM01000088.1:8869-10707 GCA_001767925.1 Alphaproteobacteria bacterium RIFCSPHIGHO2_12_FULL_63_12 | reverse complement strand
GGACGAGCATCTCGACCTGGCGAAGGCCTCGGCCCTGGTGGCCGGTGGCGAATTCTCGGCGTGCGCGCCGGCGGACGGAGGAAAGTAAATGGCTGTCGGCACCAAGAACCGAGTGGCATTCGGCACGACCGAGGGCACGTTCGGGACCGCGACCGCGATCACGAACGCCAAGAGCTGGCCGTTCACGGGCGACCGGCCTCGCATCGTGGACACCAAGATCAGCGATCAGGACTCGCTCATCGGCGTCTATGAAGTCGGCCGAGAGAAGGTCATCTCGGCCCTGCGGACCGAGGCCATCTTCGAGTTCGACTTCCGCGTGGACTGCTGGGCTTACTGGCTCTATCGCGCCCTCGGCACCAAGGTCGTCTCGGGCGTCGGACCCTACGTCCACACTTTCACCCAGAACGAGGCCGACAGCGACAGCTTCACGATCTTCTGGGTAGACGCCAATACCACGGCGAGCAAGGTCGAGCAGTTCCCCGGCTGCAAGGTCAAGAGCCTCACGCTGAAGGGGAGCGCCGGCGGGCCCCTCAAAATCGTGGTCGAGATCATCGGCGCCGGCGGCCACGCCGAGGCGACGAACACGATGGTCGCGCTCAACACGAGCGTCATCAACCCCTTCTCGAACATCTCGGCGGCCAACTTCGGCGGCTCGATCACCTTCACCACCGATGCCATGTCGGTTGCGTCCGGGACGAACATCCTGGCCCTCACGCAGGAGTTCGAGCTCAAGATCGAAAACATGTACGAGGAGGGCAACGAGTACGTGGCGGGGCAGACGACCATGGCCGCCCTGGACCGGACCGGGACGAAGACCTCGGGGCGCATCCTGGAGAAGTGGCAAGAGAACGCCCTGGTGTCCGGCGGCTTCCTCGACGTGGTCGAGAAGTCGACGAACAAGACGCTCTGGCTCGTGCTCACGAACGCGACTCACGGGGCGAAGATCGCCCTGGCGCGGTGCTATTACGACGATCCCAGCGCGCCCGGCGGGCGGAACAAGCTCCGCAAGCCGCTGAATTTCGACGCGTTGTACGACGACACGGCGGCGCTGGCCGGCAAGTTCGAGGTCACGAACGCCACGGCTTCCTACTCGTAGGAGGGGTGAACAGGCGGCGCGGCTACCCAGCGCAGGGGAAGAGGATGCACCCGGTCCCTGCCGCGCCGTTACTCGGGTCCAGCATCACAGGGGGATGACCCATGCCAGTGGTGGTAGGAGGCAATCGCCTCTTCAGATTCGCCTTCGAGGCGGACGGCGCGGCGCTCACGCTGCGAGGATTTACGGCCGACGAGCGGTCGGAATTCGACAAGCTCTGGATCCAGCAGAGCAACCGTCCGGACCCCAAGGGCCTGGCGAAGGCCGATATCGCCGTCCGGAACGTCGGTCGCCGGCGGGCCATCCTGCGCGACCAGGCCGCCAAGCTGCTCGCCAGCTGGGAGGGCTTCGTCGACGATGCGGGCAAGCCATTCGACCTGACGGCCGCCGCGAAAGAAAAGTTCTTCGGCGACCCCGAGATGCGGAAGTACTGGGAACCGGCCATCTCGGCGTACCTGTGGCCGCTCGGGGGCCAGGCCGAGCGGGATCCCGACGAGGAAGACGTCTCCTTTCGTCCAGGTCCGTGAGGCGGTCGCCAGGTGGCACGAGCGACAGCGATCGCTGGCCACCCACCCCGGGGGGTTGTCCTGCGACAACTGCCCCTTCAGGGCGTCCGTGGCCGAGGCCGGCGAGAAGTGGGGCAAGCGCCACGAGCGGCAGTTCTGCCACGGCGGGAAGGGCGGGGGTCACGAGTGCACGTCCGAGCGCCAGGGCGATCAAGCCGAATGCTGCGCCTATCGTTGGC
>MEMM01000088.1:5917-8829 GCA_001767925.1 Alphaproteobacteria bacterium RIFCSPHIGHO2_12_FULL_63_12 | reverse complement strand
CCTCATCGAGATGGGGATGACCCCGCCGGCACACTGGAGCCTCGCCGACTGGCGGCGGGCCTCGCGCATCAAGGACATCCGGGAAGAGTTCCAGCGAGCAGAGAGGGAATGACGTGGCCGGCGAAATCGTGATGACCGCGCGCATCAAGAAGGACGAGGCGGCGAAGGGTCTGGCCGACCTGCGCGGCGACATCAAGAGCGCGGGCGAGGCGCAGGCCGATGCCATGAGCCGGCAGGCCACCGAGGCCGAGCGGGCGGCCAAGTCCACCAAGGCCTCGCACGATGTTGCGGTCGCCGGCGCGATCGCCGCGGCCAAGGCCGAACGGGATCTCGAGGGGGCGATTGCCCGGGTCATCGCCGGGACCGCCTCGCAGGCTGACCACAACAAGGCGAGAGCCGCTTCCACCCGGGCGGCCGAGCAGGCCACCAGGGCAGAGTCCGAGGCCCTGCGCCTGGTCGCCCTGGCCGGGAAGGACGCAGGCGACAAGGCCGGCGGCGGGATGGAGCGGATCCGCGACGCGGCGCTCGGCGCGCTCGGTCCGGCCGGTCAGCTCGTCAGCGCGTTCGCCAAGGGCGGAGCGGCTGGCGCCGGATTCGTTCTCGTGGGGGCCGCAATCAACCAGGCTGGCCAGGCGCTGCAGGCGTTCGGCCAGCTGCTTGTCGACTCGGTCGGCGAGGCGGCCAAGGCGGAAGGCGAGATGGCGGCCTTCCGCTCGACGATCCAGGGGCTCGGCCAGGACGTGGGCGCCGCCGAGGGCCTGGTCGGGAAATTCGCCGATCGCCTCGCTGATGACGAGGCCGTGGCCGGCGCCGTCAAGAACCTTTCGCTCATCGGCCTTACCCTCGGCCAGCAGGAAGAGGTCCTCGGGCGGATCAAGGACATCGCCATCCAGTCCCATCAGAATGTCGACGAGGCGATGGGCTCCATCAGCCAGGCCGTCGTCGCCCAGCAGGGGCGGGCCCTCAAAGGCATGGGAATCCTGGTCGACGCCACCGAGGGCGAAAAGCGGTACAAGGATGCCCTCCACATCACGAACCGGGAGTTAACCGAATTCGAGAAGCACCAGGCCTTCGTCAACGAATTCCTCCTCAAGTCTGCTCACGCCACCGGCGCCGCGGCTACCGCGGTCCTCGGCCTCGACCAGAAGATCCAGAACATGGACCGGGCCTGGGGCAACTTCAAGGAGACCCTCGGCGCCGGCGAAGGCCCTCTCGGGTCGACGGTCTCGAAGCTCGTCGAGATGAAGACCAGCTTCATCGAGCTGATGAGCGCGCTGGCGAAGGAGCACACGGTCGTGATCGATGTGCAAATGTCGGCCAGCCCCGAGGTGGAGGCGGTCCTCGGGATCAAGTCGCACCGCGGCGATGTCCTCGGGGATCTCGGGATCACGCCGATGAGCTTCGAGGCGGCTCTCGCCAGGAACGCCAAGACAGACGCCGAGAAGGCCGCCGAAGCGGCCGAGGCGCAGGAGCGCGCGAAGCGAGAGGCCGATGCCAAGGCGGCAGCCGAGAAGAAACGCAAGGCCGCCATCGAGACCGCCAAGCGAATCAACGCCGACCAGGTCGCGCTGCGCAGGCAACTGAACGACGAACTCCTGGCGGCCGACAAGACAGGATTCGACAAGCAGCGGGCCGACGCGGAAAAGCACTACCGGGACGAGGTCACCAAGGCCCACGGCAGTACGACTCTGATTGCTGACGCCCGGCGCGTGCGGTGGAACACACTCAACCGCATCGACCGCGAGGAAGGCGAAAAGAACTTCGCCATCCTGACCGAGTTCTTCAAGAAGGGAATCTGGGGCGGTGACGCTGCGGCGGCCGCCAAGGGCAAGTCCGAGGAAGACCTCGCGGTGAAGCTCCATGGCGAGAAGCAGCTACGCGGCACCGAGGGACAAGAGCGCGCCGAATTGCTCGAGGAGCAGCGGTTCCGGGAAGAGCTCACCACGGCGCGCGGGAACAAGTACCTCCTCGAGGAAGTGGAGGCCCAGCATCAGGACCGCCTCGCCGCAATTCAGCGTCAGGGCCTCGACGAGCGCCTGTCGGCCGCGACCCAGTTCGCCGGAAAGGTGGCGAAGCTGGCCGAGATCCAATTCGGCGGAAAGAAGGGCGAGGGCCAGCAAGCCTTGGGCGGCTTCGGGGGGGGTGTCGGCGAAATGGCCGGCGGCCCGGCCGGCGGCTTCTTCGGCCAGGCGATCGGCGAGGTCCTCGGTCGCATCGACGACATGTGGATGGACAACATGCGGCGCGAGTCAGAGGCAGGAATGGCCCGGCACGCCGAAGAGAAGGCGGCCGCGACCGAGAAGCGGCAGCGCGAGGACGCCATCGGGGTAACCATGGCGTTCGCCGCAGAGGCGCAACAGGAAGCGGCCGCTCGCCAACAAGAGGCGGCGGCTCGGCAGCTCGCGGCCGCCGAACGGGCGAACAAGGACCTGGTCGGCAGCATCAAGGAGGGCGCCGCGATCCGGGGGCTGGACAAGAGCCTGCGTCATGGCGAGATCACCCAGGAGCAATACGACGCCGGAGTGTTCGAAGCCGGTAATGACGCGGAATATAGGTCGAGGCTCCAGCGGATCGCGGACCAGAACAACCTCTCCTTCGAGGACGTCGAGAATGCCTCGAAGTATGTCACGAAGAACGTCCCTACTGATGCCGCGATCCTGACCGGAACCTACAACGTCAACGACCTCGTGAACACCAATCGGGCCAGGAAACTCTTACGGTCTGACGACACAGGCGAAGGATCGGCGTATCAGGCCATCCTGGCCGCCAGGGAAGACTACCGAGACAAGGGTCGGGACTACAAGGATCGTGAGACGACGAAGACCAACAAGTTACTCGAGAAGGTCGTCGACTCCACGGCCAAGACTGCCGAGGCCGCCGGTCGGGTACTCGATGTGAACGTCATCAAGTTC
>MEMM01000088.1:5720-5842 GCA_001767925.1 Alphaproteobacteria bacterium RIFCSPHIGHO2_12_FULL_63_12 | reverse complement strand
CCTCTCGACCAGGGCCGCGGCAAGTTCGGCCGGGCGGCCACCGCCACGGGCGCCGGCGGCGCCGGGTAGGATCGTGCGCACCCTCGACCGGGCCGGGCAGACGCTCAACGCCGGCGCCCTGC
>MEMM01000088.1:5366-5637 GCA_001767925.1 Alphaproteobacteria bacterium RIFCSPHIGHO2_12_FULL_63_12 | reverse complement strand
GGCTCCCTGGACCAGCAGAGCTTCACGGCCTCGGTCACTCTCCTGGCCGACGTGGTCGACCGGGCGATCGGCGCCGGCAAGATCCTGCAGTTCCGCCGCCTCGAAATAGATCGCGTGGTGGGGGCCCTGCCGCCGAATCACTGGCCCTACGCCACCTTCCACATCAAGAGCATCTCGGTCGAGACGGTGAGGAGGAAGCGGCTGTACGTCCTGTCCGGCCGCGGGGTCCTCGACCGGATGGAGCGGTTCTGGGTGGATCGCCTGGCCATCT
>MEMM01000088.1:4471-5360 GCA_001767925.1 Alphaproteobacteria bacterium RIFCSPHIGHO2_12_FULL_63_12 | reverse complement strand
CGGCCGCCTCGCACGCCGATCGCCTCGTGGGCATCGCCCCGAAGCGGCGCGTTTACATCAACGACACCAAGGGCGCCGGCGAGACTGAGAAGGCCCCGTACGTCCTCACGTACGACTTCGCGAACCAGATCGTCATCTCGCCGAACGCCGACATGACGAGCCCCTACACCCGGGGCGACGCGACCAACGGTTACACGGTCTCTGGCGTCGCCTCGCCGCCGGCGACCATCACATGGGGATCGGCGCGGAACCCGGCGGAACCCCGATACTTCCTCGCGCCGGTCGTCGAGCGGTTCGGCATCCCCATCAACACCGGCGTGGGAAACTGGCTGGTGCTCCCGTACGGCCGGGACCCCGACGACCTCTTCCACACCAAGGTCGCCTCCTACGCTCCCGGGACGCCGTCCATCACCCCCCAGGACACCTACCCCTACAAGAGCACGGCGGGGCCCCTAGGGACGGGCCTGCTCGACACCGTCCAGGGCGAATACCTCACCGTCACCCAGGCCTCGACGGGCGACGAGATCACCCGGACCATCTCGAGCGTGAGCGCCGCCGGCGTCATCACCATCTCGGCGACGATCACCTTCCCCGACGGGAGCGTCCCGGTTTCAGGCGACCTCATCCGGGTCTCGACCACCGAGCTCTACCCGGCCTGGCTGCAGGCCTGGACGTTCGACCTCCTCTACTACTCGGACGCCGGACAGACCATCAAGTACCCGCGGGCGCAGTTCAAGACCATGCCGAATGCCGGCCTGGCGGTCCCCACCCTGGCCAAGGACTTCGCCGCAGGGTCTGGCGTCTGGTCGACCATCCAGCGCATCCAGCTGCTCACCGAGGACTCGACGAACGCCGTCGAGACGGTGCTGAAGACCATCCTCTCGACGAC
>MEMM01000088.1:1062-4437 GCA_001767925.1 Alphaproteobacteria bacterium RIFCSPHIGHO2_12_FULL_63_12 | reverse complement strand
ATGGACCGGGGCCTCCATCAAGAACATGGCGCGCCACGACCGGGCCCTGTCCGCCCTGGTCGCGGAGATCGAGGAGAAGGCCCTGCCGCCGAACTGCAGGGTGCGAGACACCGAGGACGGGAAGATCCTCATCAAGCCGGTATCGCAAAAAACAACCCCCGACTGGGACCTGCTCGGCGCGAGCTCCATCGTCGAGGAGCCCGAGGACGAGCCCATCACCAAGACGGTGATCATGGCGCAGGACCGGGACGAGAACAAGGCGCAGAGCTACTTCTACGCCACGAACACCCTCAACCAGGCCCCGACCGTCACGAACCCGGACAGGGCCCTCGACGGCACCGACACCCTGAACGCCACCCAGGCGACGCCTGGCACGGCCATGACCTTCCGCTTCCGACTGCCGAAGGCCTCGCCGCCCGAGGCCTACCCGAACCTCAAGTACATCGAGGTCGTGGGCCGCGGGTTCCTCACCGTCTACACCATCCAGGACCCATCGAGCGCCGCGGCGACGAAGGTGCTCCCGGCCCTCGCCCGGATCCCGATGCTCGGGACCGACGGCACGAACAACGCGAACGTGACGCGGCGAATCGACGGCGACGAGCTCATCTCGGCCCTGGCGAAGACCACCGACAACGACATCATCATTCAGATGGACGAGGACGACACCTCGGGGACGATCGCCCCGACGATCGCCGAGATCCGCCTGGTCGTCCAGGACCTGGTCGCCTGGAGCGCCTTCCTCACCGACGACACCACCGGCTACGGCACGCCCCCGGCCAACTGGATCCCGACCGACACGGCGACCTTCGGGACGATCTGGTGGCAGCCCGACCCCCAGAAGCGCGAGAGCATCCGCTACGCCCCGCCGGCGTACATGAAGCGGGTCCTCACCCTCTGGAACGCCACGGGCTCCAGCCAGAAGCACCACACGGCGAACATCGAGATGAGCGGCGCCGCGCAGCAGGACGCCCGCGACTACGCCGAGATGTATCAGGATGAGTACACACGTTCGAGCCGGCGCTACCGGTTGCGGGCCCCGATCTACGATGCGGCTGAGCTCGGGGACACCGTGAGGGTCTCGGCTCCCCCGGGGTTCGAGTTCAACGACGGGACCGACGTCAAGCTCTTGCTACTACACGGTTTCGACGATGGCGGCGGAAAGGCGGATCTCCTGGCGGATTACATCCTGGCGGACTACAGCTGATGGCCGACCCCGTCCTCGTCTGGCTCAACGGCCTGGCCATCAACGACCTCCTGCACTACCGGCTCCTCTGGCAGAAGGCCGCGGGGATCTTCGCGGCCGCGGCGCCCAAGAAGCCCTCGACCATCGAGACCTTCGGAGCCGACGTCCGCGTCCATTCCGACCCCCTCGACTACCAGCCGCGGGGAATCAAGCTCCCCATCCGGATCATCGGCCAGGGCTCATTCCTGGCCAAGCAGCAGGCCCGTGACGCCCTCTCGAAAGCCTTGGCCACCCGGCCGGTCCAGCTGCAGGTCGGGACCCTCTACTGCGAGCCCGACCTGTACCTGTACGACGAGCCCGAGGACGATTACAAGAAGCTGCCGGACAAGGCCACGGTGATGGTCGAGGGCGAGGCCGTGCCGCCCCTCTGGGATTGCCGGTACGGCTACGCCGTGGGCGTCGCGCAGGGAATCCCCGTCCTAGACGACCGGCCGGACCATGCGAGCTACGCGATCGCCGGCGCTGCCGCTTCGGCCTGGGTCTCGGTGACGAACCCCGGGACCGCCGTGAGTCCGACCGCGGCAATGGTCTCGGGCCTGACGGCCTCGACCCTCTACACCGTCGAGAACGCCCACCAGGACCTCCCCCAGAAGGTCTCCTTCACCACGGACGCGAGCGGCGCCGCCTACATCAACGTCCACGCCGGTCTCTACCTGATGCCCGGGGCGAACGTGCTCAAGGTCAGGACCTCGGCCGGGGTGATCGTCACGTCGGCCCTCAAGTGGGGATTCCTCGGGATGCGCCCGCGGTTCCAGGGCAACGGGCCGTCGTCGGACACCGCGGCCACCACGGGCCGGTTCGGCGAGCCGCCGGCGGTCTTCACCCACTTCCGGACCGGGTTCGCGACGTCCTTCACCGCGGCCGCGACCCAGACGACCTCTGGCGACATGGCCGCCCGGATCGGGGACGCCCTCTACAAGGTCGGGGCGGCAGGGTCGCCGACCGCAAGCAAGACGACGAACAACACCAAGCTCGCCATCTCGAGCTCATCGGGCGGCACGGCCGGCACCTATAACCTCCGGTCCGTGCTGGATGCCGGCGGGCCCCCTCAAGTCACCATCACCTGGGACGGTGCCGTTTACGGCCCCTACACGGGGTGGGGCGGGGTGCCCTTCCCCCTCACGGTCGTCGGGAACACGACCGGCGGAACGCTCGTCCTGGCCGACAACGGCGGCCCCCCCGGGGCCCCTTCGACCAACGACGACACGGTGACGGTGGCGGCCACGACCGGCGGTGCGGTCTTCACCACGGCCAATGTCGGTTTGATTCTCGAACCGGAGGCCACCCAACTTTCTATCTGGTCAGAGGACTTCTCGAATGCCGCGTGGGTCGAACATGTCGTCGGCTCGAAGGTAGCGACAAATGCCAGCGATCCGGCCGGAGGAACGACTGCCGTCAAGATCGACATGTCCGTGGGGGCAGGCGCCGGCATCCGCCAGGACACGTCCACCGCCTGGGGAACGAACGTTAACTCATGGGCCATCTGGCTCAAGGGGGACTCTGGCAACGAGCAGATGCAGATTCTCCTACACACCGATGCCGGAGGCTCCATTTCGTCGAGGACTGTGGTCCTGTCGACGACCTGGAAAAGGTACACGTTGAGCGGGACCGGCGGCGGGGCCGGAAACATCCGGATCCGCCTGTCGAGGAACCAGGCCAGTGGGTTCTTCTACGCAGCCTTCTCCCAGCTCAACGCCGGCCCCATCCCCATGTCCTACACGAAATCGACTTCGGCAACCGTCGTGCGCAAGGCTGACTACTGCTACGTTGCGAAGCGGAACAACTACGCGCAGTATGCCCGAAAGCTCGGCACGCCCTCATCCAGCACCTTCCAGGCACCCTGGACGAAGGTCGGGACGGCAAATCTGCTGGCGAATGCTGCCGGGGCAGACGGGACCGCGACGGCGCAGACACTGGATTTCGACGCCGCGTCCGACTCTTGTTACCAGATCTTCGCCCTCGACCGGCAACCGTCGACCTCGCCCTGGTGCATGGCGGTACGGCTCCGCAAGGCCGCCGCCGGCGCGGTCACGAGCTTCGTGCTCAACATCAAGACTTCGACCGGCAGCGCCGCGTACGCCGACCACTCGACCACCCTCGTGACCGCCACGATTCCGATGTCCGACTTCTCG
>MEMM01000088.1:740-1020 GCA_001767925.1 Alphaproteobacteria bacterium RIFCSPHIGHO2_12_FULL_63_12 | reverse complement strand
GCGGCGACTGCCATCTCGGTCCTCGGCGAGTTGATTCGCGGCGGAACGAACGGCTCGGTGGTGGTGGAGGCCGTCAGCTTCGGCCAAGGGAGCGTCCCGCCCCCCTTCGAGATGACCGAGGGCGCCGCGGTCCCGAAGCCGGCCCACGGCTGGGAGCACCCGGACGGATTCGCGCAAAATCTGGAACTGTCGTTCAGGTTCCTTCTGCCGCCCATCTCTACGGGCCTATCGTACGGGGTGATCGGCGACTACGACACGGCAAAGCTCGCCCTGTATCGCC
>MEMM01000088.1:0-645 GCA_001767925.1 Alphaproteobacteria bacterium RIFCSPHIGHO2_12_FULL_63_12 | reverse complement strand
TGGGACAGTTCTTTCCACACCGCCGTAATGAGGCTGAAAAACTACCGATTGAGCGGGACTCAATACATGATCGTGGAGCTCGACATCGACGGGGTGAACAAGCTGACCTCGGCAAACCTCGTGACAGCCACCACGACGCGCTTCACGGCGCCCGAGCGGCTCTGGTTGAGCGACGGGAAGGTCCTGGCCGTCCTGCGCGGTGTCAGCGGCACCCCGCTCCTGGCCGCCCCCGCCCTGCCGGTCGGGGCGGTGCCGGTGACGACATGACCTGGCAGCTCACCGAGGACGAGTGGCGCGACCACCGGGCCGTCCAGGCCGAGATCCTCGCAGCCCTCCAGGGCAAGCTCGGCACCGCGGAGCCCGGGCTCATCGAGGACAACCGCCGGGCGAAGGAGCACCTCGACCGCCACGACCGCCGGCTCCATGCGCACGCTGGCGAGATGGCGAAGCTCGAGGGCCGCCTCGTGGTCCTCGAGCAGGCTCCCGCCCGCGAGGCGATCGCCGCGCAAGGCGAGCGGGCCGCGGCCGCCAGGACCGCCCGGCAGGCCGGCCTGGTGAAGGTCATGGAGCTCGGCCTCACCGCCTTGGTGGGCGGCATCGTCACCACCGCTACGCTGGCCCTCGCGGCCGCCAAGGGCTGGCTCG
>MEMM01000087.1:1491-6428 GCA_001767925.1 Alphaproteobacteria bacterium RIFCSPHIGHO2_12_FULL_63_12 | reverse complement strand
GCGATTTGAGATCGCCGGTGTCGGCCGCGAATGTCGTCTCCGACGAAACGCTTTTGGTCTCGCGGCTGGGGGCGACGGGGCGGCGATCGCGTCCGTGACTTAAATCGGCGAGGCGCAGGCCCGTCTCGCCATAGCGGCGCGCCAGCGATGCGGCATCGGCTTTTTGCAAGTCCGCGATCGTCCGGTAGCCGTCGGCGGCAAGGCGCCCCGCCATCACCGCGCCGACGCCCCAGATCGCGCTGACGGGCAGCCGCGCCAGCACGCTTTTCGCTTCGCTCTCGCCGATCACGGAAAAGCCGTTCGGCTTGTCGAAATCGGAGGCGGTCTTGGCGAGAAATTTGTTGAACGAAAGTCCGACCGACACCGTGATCCCGATCTCGCGTTTGATCTCGCGCTGAAGCGCGGCGAGCGCCGCCGCCGGCGCCATCTTGTGGAGGCGCCCCGTTCCCGTCAGGTCGAGAAAGGCTTCATCGATCGAGACAGGTTCGACGAGCGGCGTCAGCTCTTCCATCATCTCGCGAACCTCGCGGCCGACCGACGAATATTTCGCGAAATCGGGTTTGATGACGACGGCCTCGGGGCAGGCCTTCAGCGCGCGAAACATCGGCATCGCCGAGCGGACGCCAAAGGTGCGGGCGATATAGCAGGCCGTGGTGACGACGCCCCGGACGCCGCCGCCGACGATGACGGGCCGGTCGGCGAGGGATGGATCGTCCCGTTTCTCGATCGAGGCGTAAAAGGCGTCGCAATCGATATGGGCGACCGAAAGGGCGAAAAGCTCTGGGTGGCGGATGATTCGCCGGGCGGCGCAGGCGGGGCAGGGGCCGCCAGCCGCCGCGGGGGTCGCGCCGCAGGCGAGGCAAAGCGCTGGCCAAGGCGCTGTAATGTCGCGATTTTCAACCAGATCCGCCCCTTTTCAGCACGCTGTCGTCCCGCCCGCCCGCTGACGGCGGCGGCACGATAAACAATCGATTAATACCTTTTGAGCGATAGTCCGGTCGATGGTTACCTTTGCATCCGAGGCCCCAATTTCACGCATGGCGGCGATGGAGAAGATCGAGCCTTTGACGGCCCCCAAGACCGTGCTCGTTGTCGAGGACAACGAGCTGAACATGAAGCTGTTCAACGATCTTCTGGAGGCCCACGGCTACCGCGTCGTTCAGGCCCGCACGGGCCCGGAGGCGCTCGCCGCCGCGCGCGAGCACTTGCCGGACCTCATACTCATGGACATTCAGCTGCCCGAGATTTCCGGGCTCCAGGTCACGCAAGAAATTCTTAAGGATGACGATCTCGCCGATATTCCGGTGATCGCCGTCACCGCCTTCGCCATGAAGGGCGATGAAGAAAGGATCCGCGCCGGCGGCTGCCGCGATTATATCGCCAAGCCGATCTCGGTCGTGAGCTTTCTTGAGAAAGTAAAAAGGTATTTGGACTAGCGTTAATCCCGTGATGTGTTCCGGGATTAAACGGAGGCCCGATGACGGCGCGCGTACTGGTCGTCGATGACCTCGAACCGAATGTGAAGCTTCTCGAAGCGAAGCTCCGCGCGGAGTATTTCGACGTGATCGGCGCGTTTTCCGGCAAGGAAGCGGTCGAGCGCGCGAAAGCCGAACAGCCGGACATTATTCTTCTCGACGTCATGATGCCCGGCATGGATGGTTTCGAAGCGTGCCGTATCATCAAATCGACTCCTGAAACCGCGCACATTCCAATCGTCATGGTGACGGCCCTCGACCAGCAGGCTGACCGCGTCGCGGGCCTCAAGGCCGGCGCCGATGATTTTCTCACCAAGCCGGTCGAGGATGTCGCTTTGTTCGCGCGCGTGCGCAGCCTGACGCGCCTAAAAATGATGACCGACGAATTGCGGATGCGTTATGCGACCGGCAAATCGATGGGCGTCGTCGGCGCGATCGACATCAACGAAGATCCGAGCACAGAAAAGGCGCGGATATTCCTGATCGACGATCAGCCGGACCAGGCCGACCGCGTGCGCGCCTTGCTCGGCGAGCTGCATGAAGTGTCGCTGGAAATAGATCCGGAAGTCGCGCTTGGCCGCGCGAAAACCGGCGATTTCGATCTCGTCGTCATCAATATGTCGATCGAGAAGATGGACCCTTTGCGGCTCTGCTCGACGATCCGCTCCTTCGAGGAGACGCGGCTGACGCCGCTGCTCGCGATCGTGCGTCAGGGCGACACGAGGAAACTCGTCCGCGCGCTCGACATCGGCGTCAATGACTATCTCGCGCGTCCCGTCGACCGCAACGAACTGACGGCGCGCGTCACCACGCAGATCCGCCGCAAGCGCTATATCGACCAGCTGCGCTCCAGCTTCGAAGCGAGCCTTGAAATGGCGGTCACCGATCAGCTGACCGGGCTTTATAATCGGCGCTATCTCGCGAGCCATCTCTCCGGCATGTTCGACCGGGCGTTCTGGACCGGGCGTCCGCTGTCGCTGATGATCCTCGACATCGACCACTTCAAGCCGGTCAATGACACCTATGGTCATGACAGCGGCGACAAGGTCATCCAGGAAGTATCCGAACGGATCCGGAATTCCGTGCGCGGCATCGATCTCGCCTGCCGCTATGGCGGCGAGGAATTCCTGGTGGCGATGCCGGACACCGATGTCGGTTTCGCGGCGGTCATCGCCGAGCGGTTGCGCCAGGAAATCGCCGGCCACAAGGTGACGTTGAACGGCGGGCGCGATGAAATCGCGGTCACCGTTTCGATCGGCATCGCCTCGACCGAAAACGGCCCGAAGGACGACACCGGCCAGAAGCTGATCAAGCGCGCCGACGAAGCGCTTTATGTCGCCAAGACCGGCGGGCGCAACCGCGTCATCAACGCGGCGGCCTGATCCCATTCAAAGAAAAAGCCGCCTCGTCGAGGCGGCCCTTTGATGCTCCGGAGACGGCGAGATCTTACTTGATCTTGCCTTCCTTGAATTCGACATGCTTTTTGACGACCGGATCGTACTTTTTGAGGACGAGCTTTTCGGTCATCGTGCGCGAGTTCTTCTTCGTCACGTAGAAGAACCCGGTGTCCGCGGTTGAGTTGAGGCGGATCTTGACGGTGGTCGGCTTGGCCATGGCCCAAATTCCTTAAATCGAGCGCCGGAAAATACCGGCGAAAGGGGTGAAGTCAAGGCGCTAGACGAACTGCACCTTGCCGATTTCGTAGGTTTTCGCGCCGCCGGGAGCGGCGACCTCGACCGAATCGCCCTTTTTCTTACCGATGACGGCCCGGGCGATCGGCGAGGAGATCGAGATTTTGCCGGATTTCACGTCCGCCTCGTAATCCCCGACGATCTGCCAGGTCTTCTTCTGGTCGGTGTCCTCGTCGATCAGGATGACGGTCGCGCCGAATTTGACGGTGTCGCCGGCGAGCTTGGTGACGTCGATCACCTCGGCCCGGCTGAACTTGTCCTCAAGCTCGAGGATCTGGCCTTCGATCCAGCCCTGACGTTCCTTGGCGGCGTGGTATTCGGCGTTTTCCGAGAGGTCGCCATGGGCGCGCGCCTCCGAAATCGCCTGAATGACCGCCGGACGTTCGACGTATTTCAGGCGCTTCAGGTCTTCCTCAAGGCGGCTGTAGCCGCCGGGCGTCATCGGGACTTTTTCCATCCTGTCCTTCCCATCAACCCCTTCGCCGGGGTCAAAAGAACGGCGCAGCCGCCTGCTCGCGCAGGCGGCTGCCACCGTTTCCCAACAACCAAAATAGGCGCGCGGCCCCAAACCTTCAAGGCCGCCTTTTTCCTCACCAGATGCGGACGCGCTCCTCCGGCGGCAGGTACAGATCATCCTCCGCAGTGACGCCGAAGGCGTCATACCAGGCGTCCAGATTGCGGACCGGGCCATTGATGCGGAAATAAGGCGGGCTGTGGGGATCGGTTTCGAGGCGCTGGCGCAGCTCGTCATCGCGATATTTGCCCTGCCAGACCTGCGCCCAGGCGAGGAAGAAGCGCTGGTCGCCGGTGAGGCCGTCGATCACCGGGGCCTTTCCGCCGGAGGTTTGATCGAGATAGCGGTGATAGGCGGCGTAAGCCATCTGCAACCCGCCGAGATCGCCGATATTCTCGCCCATGGTCAGCTGGCCGCTGATATGCGCGCCCGGCAGCGGCTCATAGGCGTCGTACTGCGCGCCGAATTTGTCGGTCTTCACCTTGAACGCCGCGTTGGAGGCGTCCGACCACCAGTTGCGGATGCGGCCCTTTTCGTCGAACTCGCGGCCCTGATCGTCAAAGCCGTGACCGATTTCGTGGCCGATGACGGCGCCGATCGCGCCGTAATTGACCGCGGGGTCGGCGGCGGGGTCGAAGAAGGGCGGCTGCAATATGCCGGCCGGGAAGGTGATCTGGTTCAAGAGCGGATTATAGGAGGCGTTCACCGTTTGCGGCGGATAGCCCCAGCGCTCGCGATCGACCGGTTTGCCGAGCTCCTTGATCTGGTCGGCCCATCCGAATTCGGCCAGCGCCAGCGCGTTTTCAAAAAGGTTGTCGGGCGAAATCGCGAGCGTTGAATAATCCGTGTACTTCGTCGGATAGCCGATGCGCGGCTCGAAGGTTGAAAGCTTCAACAGCGCCTGTTCGCGAGTCGCGGCATCCATCCATTCGTTTTGTTCAAGACGTTCCTTGAACGCGTCGAGAAGATTCCGGACGAGGCCGTCCATCGCCGCCTTGCTCTCCGGCGGGAAATGCTTTTGCACGTAGATCTGGCCGACGGCGTCGCCGAGCGAGGCGTCGATCTGGTTGACGCCACGCTTCCAGCGTTCGCGCTTTTCCTCAACGCCGCGCAGCGTTTTGGAGAAGAAATTGAAATTGGCGTCGTCGAAATCCTTCGACAGGTATTGCGCGTGATTGTTGATGAAATGAAAGGCGAGCCAGTCCTTGAGGAATTCGGCATCCGCCGCGGCGAAGATCTCGGCTTCCTTGTCGAGCG
>MEMM01000087.1:0-1479 GCA_001767925.1 Alphaproteobacteria bacterium RIFCSPHIGHO2_12_FULL_63_12 | reverse complement strand
GCGATTTTGGTTTCAAAAGCGAGGATCGCGTCGGCTTTCGCCGCGCCGCCGTCGATGCCGGCAAGTTCGAACATTTTCGCGATATAGGCTTTATAAGCGTCGCGATAGGCCGGGAATTTCCCGTCCGTTTTCAGATAATAGTCGCGGTCCGGAAGGCCGATGCCGGCCTGTCCGACGAAGACGATGTATTTCGTTGTGTCGGCGGGGTCGGGGATAACGCCGTAGCCGGCGGGGCCGTTATTGTGAACGCTCGCCATCGCGCGCGCCATGCCGGCGCGGTCGGCGATCGCATAAATCGCGTCAAGATGCGATTTCAGCGGCGCCGCGCCCGCAGCCTCGGCGGCGGCCTCGTCCATCCAGGTCTTGTAGAAGTCGCCGACTTTCTGTTCGAGCGAGCCCGGCGCGGACGCCGTCGCCGAGACTTCTTCGATGATCGCTTTCACATCGGCTTCGGCGTCAAGGCGCAGCTTGGTGAAAGAGACAAAGCCCGGAAGATCGGCCGGTATCACAAAGCTGTCGAGCCATTTGCCGTTGGCGTAGCGCGCGAAATCGTCGCCCGGCCGAACCGCAGGATCGCCCTGCGTCGTGTCGACGCCCCAGCTGCCATATTCGGTTTTTGGCGCGGCGGTCTCGACTTGCGCCTCGGCCGTCTGATCCTTCTTGGCGCAGGCGGCGAGCGTGCCGGCGAGGGCGAGAACGGCGAGCGCGGCGCCGAGTTTAAGACTGGCTTTCATGCAATACCCCTTCTTGCCCGCTTTCCCGCAGGCCGATTCTGGAAAATGGGGACCTTAAGCGGTGCGATGACAGGGATAAAGGCCGGTCGTCGTGCGGATGGCTCGCTTCGGCTCTGGGGAATGGCGAGGAGAGCGCGCTTCCCTCGCTTGTCGTCCCAGTCGCGATGCGCAGCCGTAGGGCGGATGCAATCCGCCGCTTCTCGCCGCGCCGCTCATGGAAGGCCCCTCACCCGCCGCGCAAGGGCGCGGCTGGCCTCTCCCCAATTTTTTGCGCGCCTTCGCGCGCGGGCGGGAGAGGCAAGAAAGAGGCCCCCTTCGCCTCTCCCTTGGGAGAGGCCAGCGAGCGCAAAGCGCGAGTGGGTGAGGGGCCCTTCATTTGCGGTGAACAGTTCATTCAGCTCTCCAAGCCAGCGAAATATCAGTTGTCGACGTCATCCCGGATGCGGCGCACCGCTGCGCGCTGCGCCGCATCCGGGATGACGGGGAACAGTATTAGCGCTCACCGCTCGGCGCTCTCCCCCATAAATTAACCATCCGTACACGGAACACCTGCCGGCGTCGCCGGTCATCTCCGCCGCGAAAATTTTTCCGCGTGAACCGACGGTTGCATCGCGCGGGCGCGGCGCAGCTTTTTGGGATAATTATTTCAACGTGAAATCAACGACTTGACTGAATCGGACCAAGTTATCCCCCTACTTATCCCCCTCCCCCCGCGGGGGCCTTATCATGCTCGCGCCGGGTCGGG
>MEMM01000086.1:8262-9842 GCA_001767925.1 Alphaproteobacteria bacterium RIFCSPHIGHO2_12_FULL_63_12 | reverse complement strand
GCCGACCTTGTCGCCGACCCCAAGGGCGCGCGCCGCGCCGTCGGTCGCGGTCTCAAGGGCTTCGCCGTTGGTCATGCCGGCGCGCACGTAAAGCTCCATCTCGCGGATCAGATCCATCGGATAGCCGTCGGTGCCGGCGACGATCGGCACGCCCTTTTCATGCATGACGCGGACGATCTCGACGAGCTTGTCGAAGCTTGCGCGCATGTCGGCCCGCGACGCATCATAGCCTTCCGGCGCGACCATGCCGCCCGACTTGAAGCCGCGCTCAACCTGCGGCGGCACGACGCCGAGATACGGCGCGGCGGCGGGCGCGACCTCGCCCTGCTCCGGCACGAAACTTCCTTCGTACACGGTCAAAGTCGGATCGACGACGATCTTCTTTTCGGCGAGCGTGTTGAGGAAGCTCGCCATCGGCTCGGCGGAAAGATCGATGTTCTGCGCGTATTTGCCGGGACCGAAAAAGCGGTTGAGCCCGTTCGATGTCTTGACGACGTCGTCCGGCATCGCATCCATCGCGATGAAGTTGATGTGGTTGATGCCGTCATAGCCGGCGGCGACCGCCTCATGCGGACGCATGCCGGCGGGGATATGTCCCTGCACGCTCATGCCGAGACGGTGCGCCTCGTCCGCCAGCGGCTTCACCCATGCGGGATTGATCGTGCCGTAGAGCTTGACGCCGAGGAAGCCTTCGCCCTTTGCGATCCCCAGCTCCTTGACGCCTTCCTCGACCGAATGAATGCGCACGAAGCCTTGCGCCGACAGCGGACCGTCGCCGTCCATGCCGAGGATCGGATAGGTCGACGGCCCGAGCAGTTCGCCGTCATTGATGCGCTTCAACCGCGCGAGCAGCGGTCCCTTCTCATTGCCGATGTCGCGCACCGAGGTGACGCCGGTCGCCATCGCGAGCACGCCCGCGCCGTCGCCGCCGGTGTGATAATGCATGTCCCAGAGGCCCGGGACGAGGGTCTTGCCCTTGCCGTCGATCACCAGCGCGTCCTTCGACTTCGCTTTCTTGCCGACCGCCGCGATCGTCGCGCCGTCAACGAGCACCGACTGCTTCTTTTTGAAGCTGTTGGTCGCCGCGTCGTAGATCTTGACGTTTTTGAACAGCACCGGCTTGCCGGGATCCGTCACCAGCGACGCGCGCAAGGCGGGCGCGCGGGCGGCGAGCGCCGAGGTTTCCGCGTCGATCAGTTGCTGGCGCACGCCTTCCCAGCCTTTCGGCAGCCAGGAGAGCCAGCCGACCGTCCCGAAGAAAGCATTGTCTTCATCGACCCAGGCGACGACCGGCTCGAACGCCGCGCCGTCGATGGCGACCGCTTTCAACGCTTTCGTCTTCTTGCCGGATTTGACCGTGAGCGTCGTCAGTTCACTGATCTTCACCGCGCCGCCCGGCAGCGCGTCGAGCTTTCCGTCGACGTCTTTAAGGAGCGCGGCGATCAGCACCGCAGACGTGTCAGTGGGGCCGCCGAACGTGATATAGACGAGATTGTCGCGCCACGGGGCGTCGCCCTTGTCGGCGGGCGAGGTCCATTTCGCGACGCCGTCCGCGACCGAAAACGTTTCGCCGGCGTCGC
>MEMM01000086.1:5122-8219 GCA_001767925.1 Alphaproteobacteria bacterium RIFCSPHIGHO2_12_FULL_63_12 | reverse complement strand
ACGGCGTCACGCCGGTGATGACGATCGACGTCGGAATTCCCTGCTCATTCACCGTCGTCGCGTGATCGACGTCGTAAGTGAGGCCGCGCAGCACGATTTTCATGCGCGCATGGCGAACGCCGTCCTTGTCAGTCCACGCCTGTTCCGACCCGTGCGTTCCGCCGGCCGACATGATCGTCCATGTCGCGGCGTTCTTCGGCGCCGTCGCCAGCGCGTCGTCATGCGCCGCGGCGATCGCGGTGAGGGAAACGCTTACGAGAGCAAGGGCGAGCGGCGCTTTCAATTTCGCAAGGGAGACGCGCAAGGACATGAGGCGGAGCTTTCCAATCTGGCCGGCGGGCGATCGTCAGATCGCGCGGCGACTTGTTACAGAATAACGCGAGGAAAAATTGCCGACCTCCCCCGCGGGCGGGCTTATGCAGCGATTCTATCCGCGAGATCGCCGTCAGGGAAACCCCGGCGCGCAGCAAAGAGCCGCTCCGACGATCTACGCGCGCGCCGCGTCGTTTTTGCGGATTGCAACCTGCTTGAACGCCCACAAGGGCGCATATTGGCCGCGAAAGGCCGACAAAAACTGGTCAATCGCGAGCTTGGGGACGAGGCGCCCATACTCGGCCCGGCGCCAGAGATAATCGTCCCAGATCAAAACCCCGCCGGGCTTCAACAGCCGCCAGCCATACTGGCTGTCGATGACGACATCGGCATAGGCGTGCGAGCCGTCGATGAAGACGACGTCGAAACGCTCGCCCTCCTCAAGAAGGCGCGGCAGCACGATGTGCGAGAAGCCTTTGAGCGGGCGCACGCGGTCGCCGAACTCACCGACATTCCGGCGAAAGCTTTCCTCGGCGCGCGCCAGCTCCGCCATCTCGTTATATTCCGTCCACGGATCGACGCAGGTGATCCGCGCATTCGGGAAAAGCCGCGCCGCGAAGGAGGTCGTGCGCCCCTCGAACGCGCCGATCTCGAGCATCTCGCGAACGCCCGGCGCCGCCCCGTCGAAAGCGCGCGCCCAGAAAGGATGCGCCGTCGTCGCCGCGTTATGGTGAAAATAGGCGCCGGTCGCGCTGGCGGCCGCGCCATAGCGCCGGAAGGTGTCGCCGCTTCGAAACGCCGTCGCGAGCGCCGCGCCGAAAATCGCCGGGTGATAACCGCCAAGACGCCGCCAGAACGTCGATTTCAGCCAGACCGGTTTCATCGCGCGCCGCGCCTCCTCGCCGCCCCGGGAGATAACCGACATCGCCGTCTGGCGCCACGGTGATCATGGCGGCGATGCGCCGTGCGGCGACGGTCGCGCAGATTCACCGTGAATAATTGAGCCGCGAATAGCGGCGAAAGTCGCTCCCCGAACGTAAAGCCGGCGGTAATTCGGCATGCCCGATCAATTGCAGCGCCGCCATCGTCAATCAAGAGCGGCGGGTGTCGCTCCGCTCAACCCGCCCGACCTTGCTGTCACCGTAATTCCCGTGCGCTTCTCGCGCGCATGCACGTGACCAGCGTAGGCGCGATGGACGCGTGAGAGCGCCGCCCTCAAACCGTCGGCATGCGCCGGCGTCAAGATCAGATGCACATGGTTCGACATCAAAACCCAACTCCACACGGCGACACCGGCCAGCGCGCAATGTTCTTTGAGGAGATCGCGATACAGCGCGAAGTCGGCGTCGCAAAAAATGTCCGCTGACGGCCGTTCCCGCGCTGCGTCACATGATGCGGAATTTCGGAAATGACGAACCGCGCGAGACGACCCATCTTCAAACGCTACGGCGCACCGTCGAGCATGTCAATTAAGCGCACTGTCACCGTAATTGGAAGATCACCCCTTCAGCGGCACGGCGTAGCCAATTGCAGCTCTAAAAAAGATCAGGCCGCGACGCCGCTTCAGCGGTTGCAGACCCTCAGCACACGCCCCTTATCGGCGTAAAAACCTCATGTGCATCCATGCACCAAAATGGCGCCACCCTGCACATGGGTGGCGCCACTAAAACCCGCATAAATCCTGACGTGCAGACCCGCGATGCACCATCGCTTTTATCTTGCCTTAGCATTAGTCCTGTCGTCGCCATCAAAGCTGCAAACATATTCGACCGGAACATCGACGTATGATCCGTCAGACATCTCTATCCCAATCAGAACAGTACCAATCTGGACACCAAGCTGATCTTCCGAATCCGTTTCCTTGACCTCGTAAAGCGAGACAACTTCGCCAATTGCACCCGGCCTGAACCGCTGTGGTGCCGCTGGGCTAATGCGTACTGAGTCCCCGTAGCCAAAAATCAATCGGGAATCTCCTCTTCTCGAATGGGTAGCCAAGGTGTTCCGTCAGAATTCGTTACGCCGGGCTGATGCCCATGAGGTTGTTGGGCCCTCGGATCAGAATGAGTCTTTGGATTGTGCCCGCCGTCCTTTCTTACACCAGTTGGGTTACCGTTTGAGTCTCTAACTTGGAGAAACTTTCCATCCGGCGAACCGGTTATTGATCCGCCAGGCGGGGCAGGAAGTGCGTTCCCTGCCTTGTCAACAAAGACTGTGCCGCCATCCGGGAGGGTATTTCCTGCTCCCTTCGCAACATCGCCAGCACCATCAGCTTGCTTTAATGCGCCCTGAACCGCATTTCCTGCAGCCTTTGCATCTTTGAGGCTTACCGGCGAGAGCGCTTCGGAAGCTAGGCTGACGACGGCGATCGCTTTATCGACCCCGCTGGCGGCGGGGTTCGCCAATGTCGCGAGATCGTCGGTGACGCCTTTTAAGGCCGACGCGACGTCGCCGCCCTTGATCGCAATCTTGATGATCTTGAACGCAATGCCGAGCGCGAACTCCCCCGTCGGATCCGTCTTATTCACCGGATCGTTTGCGACATACGCATACAAATTCAGCTGGTCCTGATAGCCGATGGGGTCGGTTGAGTGGAACCTTCCGATCAGGGGGTCGTAATAGCGGGCCTGCATGTATTGGAGGCCCGACCCGAAGTCTTTCAAATGGCCAGTATAGCCGGTGTCATAGAGATTTCCGACCGGGTTGCGCCGCGTTCGCCCATAGGGCTCATAGCTCTCCCGCCAGAGGACTTGCCCAAGCGTGCGCGTGTCGGCGACCACCGAGCCCC
>MEMM01000086.1:0-5108 GCA_001767925.1 Alphaproteobacteria bacterium RIFCSPHIGHO2_12_FULL_63_12 | reverse complement strand
CGCGACGGCGGCCTCGATTCGGGGCCCAGGCGACCTCGCCGGCGCCCCCCTTCGGTTCGCGCCGGAAGGCAAGCGTTCACCACCGAAAAATTCCGGAAAAATTTTTGGGGGCGGGCGGCAGAAATGCGGCGCCGAAACAATCGCCGGGCGCGCCAGATGCGCCGGGCTGGCTTAACCTTTGAGGCGCACCTGTTGCGCGGCTTTAAGGAAGCCTTAACCAAAAAATTCCTGCCTGTTGGTAACTTCATATTGACGCCGCCCAAGGGGTCGATCACTATATATTGTGTCGAAGGCGGCAACGGCCCTTTCCTTGAAAAAGGCGGGCGGAAAGGCCTCCGGAGACGCCGCTCGCATCCCTTTGGGACGGCGGCGAACCTGCGAAAAACAGCACACGCGACGCCATAAGCCGGCGCGCCCCTTGCGGGCAACCCGGAACAGCGTGCGCGCGCCCCGAAACGGGGCTTGAGGGAGAAGGACCGGGGCGATGTCTGCAGCGGCTGAAACAGCAAAAATTCTCGACCTGACGGCGCCGGCGGCGGCCGAATCGCGGCGCCCCGATCTGCGGGTCGTCCGCGACATCGTTCTCGACCCGACGCGCGACGCGCTGCTGACCGATTTCGGCAAGAAGACGCTCGACGACCGCTATCTCCTCGACGGCGAGACCTATCAGGAGATGTTCGCGCGCGTCGCCCGGACCTATGGCGACGACGCCGACCACGCGCAGCGCATCTATGACTATATCTCGAAGCTGTGGTTCATGCCGGCGACGCCGGTGCTCTCCAATGGCGGCGCGGCGCGCGGGTTGCCGATCTCGTGCTTTTTGAACGGCGTCGGCGATTCGCTCGATGACATCGTCGGCACGTGGAACGAGAACGTCGCGCTCGCCTCGAATGGCGGCGGCATCGGCACCTATTGGGGCGGCGTGCGCTCGATCGGCGAGAAGGTCAAAGGCGCCGGCGCGACCTCCGGCATCATCCCGTTCATCCGCGTCATGGACAGCCTCACCTTGGCGATCAGCCAGGGCTCGCTGCGGCGAGGGAGCGCCGCCTGCTATCTCGACGTCCACCACCCCGAGGTCGAGGAGTTCCTCGAAATCAGGAAGCCGTCCGGCGACTTCAACCGCAAGTCGCTGAACCTTCACCACGGCATCAACATCACCGACGAGTTCATGGAGGCGGTCGCCGCCGACGCGGAATTCGGCCTCAAATCGCCGAAGAACGGCGAGGTTCTCAAAACCGTCAGCGCACGGAAATTGTGGCAGAAGATCCTCGAAATCCGCCTGCAGACAGGCGAGCCCTATCTCGTCTTCTCCGACACCGTGAACCGCGCAATGCCGCGCCACCAGCGCGATCTCGGCCTCAAGGTGTCGACCTCGAACCTGTGCTCGGAGATCATGCTGCACACCGGCAAGGATCACCTTGGCCAAGACCGCACGGCGGTCTGCTGCCTCTCCTCGATCAACGCCGAGAAATATTTCGAGTGGAAGGACGATCCGCGCTTTGTCGAGGACGTGATGCGCTTCCTCGACAACGTGCTTGAAGATTTCATCAATCGCGCGCCGCCGTCGATGGCCAAAGCCGTCTATTCGGCCAAGCGCGAGCGCAGCGTCGGCTTGGGGCTGATGGGCTTTCACTCCTTCCTGCAAGAGCTCGGCATCCCGTTCGAAAGCGCGATGGCGAAGTCGTGGAACATCCGCCTGTTCAAGCACATCCGCATGGGCGCGGACGCGGCCTCCGTCGTTCTCGCCGAAGAGCGCGGGCCCTGCCCCGACGCTGAAGAGCGCGGCGTCAAGCAGCGCTTCTCGCACAAGCTGGCGATCGCGCCGACCGCGTCGATCTCGATCATCTGCGGCGGCTGCTCGCCGTGCATCGAGCCGATCCCGGCGAACGTCTACACCCACAAGACGCTGTCGGGCTCGTTCACGGTGAAGAACGCGGCGCTGCAAAAACTGCTCGCCGCGAAGGGCGCCGACAGCGACGACGTGTGGACCTCGATCATCGAGCATGAGGGCTCGGTCCTCCATCTCGACGTTTTGACCGACGCCGAGAAGGATATTTTCAAGACCGCGTTCGAGATCGACCAGCGCTGGGTCATCGACCTCGCCGCCGACCGCACGCCCTTCATCTGTCAGGGCCAGTCGGTGAACGTCTTCATCCCGGGCGACGTCGACAAATGGGACCTTCACATGCTGCACTGGACGGCGTGGGAGAAGGGCGTCAAATCGCTGTATTACTGCCGCTCGAAATCGGTGCAGCGCGCCGGCTTCGCCAATTCGAAAAAGTCAGCGGACGAAACCGCCGCCGCGCGCGAAGCGGCCTCCGAACCCGGCATGGAAAATGTCGGCGTGATGATGGCCGCCGCCGCAAAGACGGATTACGACGAGTGTCTGGCTTGTCAGTGAGGTAGCACTGAAATTTTGCGGACTGTCAAATTTGGTTCGTGCCGATTGAAGGGGAAATTCGAATTGGAAATGTGCGGCGGCTTGTAACGAGGGTCACATGATCGAAATTCTCGAAAGTGCTACAGAGGATTTTTACCGAGTCGGCCCGACGGAACGTTCATCGTTTCTCCGCGACTTAGGAAGTCTCGCATCACAAATAATATCGCAGCGCGATTCAATTGCCGTTTTTACAATTTCATCCACGCGAAAAATCGCGCTTATTCCGTATATTTCTGAACCCGGAGATGTCATTTATTACTTGGGCAAACGCGTATTCGTCCATAACTTCCACATTGGGGCGATTTTGCACTATTTAGGGCCTAATTTTAGTGATCCTCTGCCGATTAAGATGACGAAATTTCTTCCTGATCTACCCGCTGACGCATTAACCGACCTCCCCCGCTCACATGAAATCGTCGAATATTTTAGGAGGCACGGATTGTGAATAAGTCGAAAGACATTCTGCGACCCGAACCATCAGCTCAAGAGCAACATTCGGTCGACTATCGAACGGCCCTCGTCGACGCAGCGCGCCTGCCCGGAGAATCAGTTGTTGATAAGCATATCAGAATTGCAGCGAAGCTAAGAATTTCCGCTGGGGCCACTGGCGAATCGCTTGATTTGCCGGATCCAACATTTCCGAAGAAAATTTGCCGCCTTTCCGCCGAAGAATTCAATTTGTACGACAACGTAATTATTCAACTCCGATGGCTAGAACTTGCAGCCATCAAGACTTCGCGGAAGTCACCTCAAATTGCGATTCGCCGCTTTTATATTGCTCTAGAAAAAGAATGCGGCGTCGCTGAGGGCGTAATTACAAGTTACCAATTGGGACTTACAACAGAATCAAAAAGACATCTGCGTGCGATCGCAGAGTGTGTGCTGAGGTCCCCAAAACACAACCCCTTTCACCCGCCGAAATACAAAAAGTCACGCACTCACGCCAACGTGCTGATTCTGCGGCCAATGCATGCTCAAGGAAAATCAGAATCAAAAGGCCCCACAGATCAAGCTACATTCGAATTCTAATGGTTCTGCAAACTCAGAAAGGGCTGAGTTACCAACACTCACCGATTTCATTCCAGCGGTGAGTTGTGCTCATCGCGCAGGACTGCTCTGGTCAATAGCGCGCCAATTTTGCGTCGTGAACTCCGCGCTCGACGCCGCACATCGCCCCGAGTGACGGGCTAATGGGAAGCAAAAACTCCCGTCATTCCGGGGCCGGCGAAGCCGGAACCCGGAATCCACTTCGCCGCATGGGACTCGTTGAAAGATGGACTCCGGGTTCGACGCTTCGCGCCGCCCCGGAGTGACGGTTTTCTGGTCGGATCAAAGCTGCAACGTCAGATAAAGATCGTTCCATTCCGGGTTCATCGTTCGGATCAACTCGATCTTCCATTCGCGCCGCCACTTCTTCAGCTCCTTCTCGCGCGCGATCGCTTCGTCGATGCGATCGAAGGGCTCGTAATAAACGAGAAGGGCGACGCCGTATCTGGCGGTGAAAATCGACCCCCGCCCTTCGCGATGATCGAAAGCGCGTTTGCCGAGGTCGTTCGTCACGCCGATGTAAAGCGTGCCGTTTTTCTTGCTGGCCAATATGTAGACGAAGTACTGGCGCATGGATCGAGCGTAGAAGCGTTTTCGCGTGCTGTCATTCCGGGGCCGCGAAGCCGAACACTGAACCTACATCGACCCATCAGCCGCGTTGCGATTTGGACTCCGGGTTCGGCGCTGCGCGCCGCCCCGGAGTGACGCGGGTGAGCGTCCCCCTCCCGCGCGCCGGCCTGATGAAATTTTTTCGCCGCGAGCGACGGAATCGAAGGGGCTCGCGCGTTTAACGGTGAAGGAGGTGCGGCATGGCCGACGGACGGTTGCTCATCGCAGAACCACGCGCGAAATCTTGCGCGATCGCGGCGCGCGGCGCGCGCGAAAGGGGCGCCACCTTCCGGAGCGAAAGGGGGCGCCGTTTCGGGCCAGCCCCCGCGCGGGCTGTCAAAAAACCGCCAGCCGCCCCGGCGCAAGGACATGCCGAATTTCACAAGGCGTTGGTTGCATGGAAAGGAAACCCCCCTATTCTGCGCCGCAACAACGCCACCGACCACAGGAAACGAGTTCGCCAGATGACCGACGCCCTTCCCGCGCCGCGCGCCGATTTGAAACCCAACACCCTCGCCTATGAGGTGACGCCGCTCGTCAAGGCGACGGGCTTTCGCGAATATGACGCGCGCTGGCTCTATGGGCCGGAGATCAATCTGCTCGGCATTCAGGCGCTCGGCCTCGGACTCGGCACGCTGCTGCGCGAAGCGGGCAAGGCGCCGCGCATTGTCGTCGGTCACGATTATCGCGCTTATTCGACCTCAATCAAACAGGCGCTGACCGTCGGACTGATGAGCGCCGGCATCGAGGTCAACGATATCGGCCTGGCGCTGTCGCCGGTCGCCTACTTCGCGCAATTCGCGCTCGACATTCCGGCGGTCGCGATGGTGACAGCGAGCCACAATGAAAACGGCTGGACCGGGGTGAAGATGGGCTATGACCGGCCGCTGACCTTCGGGCCGGACGAGATGGGGCGGCTGAAGGATATCGTGCTGAAGGGCGAAGGGCGCGCCGCGCCGGGCGGCGCTTACAAATGGGTGCCGGGCCTGCGCGAAAAATACATCGACGATCT
>MEMM01000085.1:3654-5127 GCA_001767925.1 Alphaproteobacteria bacterium RIFCSPHIGHO2_12_FULL_63_12 | reverse complement strand
ACGATGCGCTTGAGGACATCAAAGCGCAACGCGCGGACCTCGACTGCGACGGCAACTGGGACCTCTGGGAAGACAGCTACTTCGGCGTGTTGGGCGATGCGGGGCCGGGGCAGCAGAACCGCGTCCACCGGCCGATCACGCAGGAGATCATCGACACCATCGGCGCGGTGACACAGCGCGCGCTCTTCACGGCGCAGCCGGTCTTCCAGATCAGCCCGCGCGAGGCGATGGACGTCGAGACGGCGAAGCGGAAGGAGCAGCACCTCGACTACGCCTTCATGGTGGAGATGCGCGGGCCGGAACGGTTGGAGCCGATCCTCTTCGAAGGCCGCCTGCTCGGCACCGGCGTCATCCACCTGCCGTGGCTCTTGGAGACCGACCGCATCCGCGACGAAGAAGTCTACGACGCGCTCGTGAAGAAGGATATGGAGCGCTTCGTCGCGCGTTACCCGGATGCGAAGACGGATATGCCGGACGTCGTCGCGCGCCTGCGGAAGCACCAGAAGGTTCGCATCGCGGTCGAGTACACGGAGGCGATCTACGACGCGCCAGATTTGACCTACGTGCCGCTGCGCGACTGGCTCGTCCGTCCGCGCGCGAAAGCACACCTCATGCACCGCGAGCTGCTCGTCGGACATGAGTTCCCGCTACGGTGGGATGACCTCGTCCGGCTCGACGAAGAAGGGTATTACGACGATGTCGACCCGATTAAATTTCAAACGAACGAGAAGAACGAGCAGGTTGAAGTCCCCGATTACGAGAACGAGAGCTACGTCATCGTCACCGGCGTCATCCGATGGCGCCGAAAGGACGAGACGCGCGAGCGCCGCTACCTGTTCGACTACCACCAGAAGAGCCGGACGATCACGCGACTGCTGCGCTACCCGTACTGGCATAACCGCGTCAACTATATCCCGGTCTACTACCAGAAATCGACGCGCTACATCTACGGGGTGTCGATCGCGCAGAAGGTCGAGCACAGCCAGGCGGAGGCGAACGCCTCGCACAGCCTCTTGCTCGACCTGCTCAGCTACAGCGTGCCGATGTTTGCCGCGCGGACGGGGACGGAATCCGTCTTCAACCCGATGCGCGATGGCATCTACGCCGGCAAGACGTGGTATGTGCCGAACCCGAACCAGGATATCCAGCAGTTCCAAGTCAGCACACCGGCGTCGGCGAACATCCTCGTCGCGATCGAAGGCGACGCGACGCGCCACGCGGAGCTCGCCAGCGGCGCGACGCAGAACTTGAGCGGGATCGAGAGTGCGCGCGACCCGACCGCACCGGGAACGAAGACGATCCATCAGACGACGCAGGCGCTTGTGCGGATCGGCCAATATCTCGGCACGATCGCGCCGTCGTTGACCGAGCTGGCGTTTCAGATCGAGGAACTCTACTACCAGTTTTCGCCGGAAGGGCGCGTCTACCGCATCGTTGGGAGCGAAGGCGTGCCGGCGTTCCCGCAGATCAGCC
>MEMM01000085.1:0-3632 GCA_001767925.1 Alphaproteobacteria bacterium RIFCSPHIGHO2_12_FULL_63_12 | reverse complement strand
CGACTACTACCCGCACATCAGCACCGCGGCGCTGAACCCGGACAAAGAAAAAGCGGACACGATGGAAGCGGCGGCAACGATCCTGAAAGAGCCGGAGGTCGCGAAGTCGCTCGTCAAGCGCGCCGCGCTCTGGGAACTCGCACTGGATGCGATGGGGTCTGATTGGTCGAAAAAGAAGCACAAAATCCTTCCGTCGAAGGAGGAACTTGAGCTCGCCGCGCGCGAGGAGGCTCTCGCGCTGAAGGTGCGGCGTCAAAAGCTTGAGCAAGCGGAAGCACAGCTCGAAGGAGGGGTCGATGTTCGGACGCCGGGCAGTAACGGAGCAGGACAAGGAGGCGGCGGTCAGGGCGCGGCAGGAGCGCCAAGCGGAGGAGCGGATGTCGGTCCGCCAGCAGGAAACGGCCGAGCGCGCCTTGCGCTTGCGCCGCCAACTCCTGGACCAGGCGCAGGTGCTCCATTCGCTCTTCGATGACCCGCGGCACAAGCCGTATCTCGACCTCATCAGGGAAGCGCGCCGGCAGACGCGGCTCCAGCTTCGGCTCCTCATGGAGCGGCGCACGGACCCGCCGTCAGCCGAGCAGATGGCGTGGTTGTCCGGACGGTTGGAGTTCATGACGGACTTGTTGGAAGCCCCGGAAGAAATCGCCCTGGCGCTGGCGGATCAGCCCCAGGAGTCGAACGGCCACAGCGGCGTGGCCGCGCAGTAAGGCAGACGCGACGCTCGCTCGTGCGCGCGAGAGACGCACGTACACCCGTCGCAGGAGGACAGCATGGCAGATCCAGCGGTGCAAGACCCGGTCGATGTGCGTGAAACGCCTGAGTTCAAAGAGGCGTTGAAGGCGGAGCGCGAGACGCTTGAGAAGAACATCCGCGAGTCGAACCAGAAACATCTGGATGAGGAGAAGCGGAAGCTCGAAGCGTTGCACGGTCCACCGACGCCGAGAGGTGACGATCCAAAGCCGGCGGGTAAAGATTGGTTTGCTGGTTGGGGGGAAAAGCACGGCCTCCCGCCGGAAGCTGGACTCGAACTCGCCGAAGGGATCGTCGACTACATCGACCGGACGAAAATCGCCCCGTTGGGGCAGTCGCAGCGCCGTTCAGAACTGCGGCTGCAACGGCAGGACGTCCGCGCATCGGATCCCACGATCGCCGCGATGGACGATAAGTACCACGAGGAAGTCGGGAAGTTGCTGGAGTCGGTGAAGTCGATCCGCGCGGACAGCTACGCGATGGCGCTGGAGCTGATTATCGGTCGGCACTTCAAGGACGAGCTGGCGGAGGATCGGAAGACGCGCCAACCGGAGGACCCAACTGCGGGAAAGCCCGGCCCGATGCCGATCGCGGGCAGCCCGCCGAAGCCGAAAGGTAAGGTAGCGCTGACGGAGCACCAGAAGAGCCGTGCGGAGGAAATGGGTCTGTCTGAAGAAGCGTTTATCGAACAGATTCAAAACCGGATCACCAGCATGAAGGGACGCAGCTTCAGCGAACCGACGATTCGGCAGCAACTCGGCAAGGATATCGGCACGCTAACGGTCTAAGAGAGGAGCACGCATGCCAAAGGAAATCAAGTACGGCCACATCCGCGGGCCTTCGGTGATCACGGATGAATGGCCGATCGCGGCGAGCATCACGTTTTCGAACCGCGGCGGAAAGTTCGTCAAGTTGACGTCGAACCGGCTCGACATTGCCGGATCCGGCGATACGGGCATCCTCGGATGGTTGCTCATCGGCACCGGAACGGCGACCACCGTCGTTTCGTCCTCAACGGCAGGGCAGACGAAGGGCGAGGTGAACATCTCGCACTTGTCGATTTACCGTATCCCGTCGGATGCGGACCCTGCCAACACGCGCGGGGAGATGTGCGACCTGATCGTCAACAGCAACGTTCAGCAGGCGGACATCGGAGAGTCGAACGAGGACATCATCAGGATCATCGCGAACGACACAGACGACGACACGGTGGACGTCCATCTTTGGACGCCGAACGTGACGGCGCCGGCGGTCGTGTAACGCACTAACTACACGTGAGGGCGCGGGCACCCCCCGCCAGCTCACAGCAGAAGGGAGTTCATGGCCGGAGAACAGGTTCGAAGTGATTTCGTCGAGGGGATGAAGAAGACGGGCTATGCCTATTACTACGAGCGGCATGATCAGCACCCGTCGGTGCATCCCCTTGTCTTCAAGCCGAAGGAACTGACCGCCGCGTGGGAAGAATGGACGACGGTGGTCGAGGAGAGCATGCCGGAGGAAAAGACCTCCGAGTTGCAGGACGCGCCCGTCTCGGCGACGGTCGAAGGGTTCAAGGTCTCGATGAAGGCGCGGACGTACCACCGCCGCAAGGTCTGGTCGAAGGAAACCGTGCGCGACCACCAGAAGATCGAGAATCTGGTCAAGGAAGCGACCGGCAACTGGGGCAACGGCGTGTTCCTCCGGAAGGAGAAGTTCTATGCGGACTTCTTCAATTCCGGCGGCCTGACGGCCGGCAAGGATGCGACGTTCGACCAGTCGGTCGGCGCGAACTTCACCGATGATTCCGGAGACGGCGTCTACGACGGCACGGCCGCGTCCGTGATGCCGTTCTTCAACCTCTCCGGTGCGACACGGGCGAGCAAGCTCGGCGGGACGTACTACAACAGCATCGTCGGCGGCTTGAACGAGGGTGTCCTCGAACAGGCGCTGATTCTGTTGGAATACACCAACGCCAAGAGCGAACGCGACCTGGAATACATGCAGGTGGCGGACACGCTGCTCTTCCCGCAGCACCTTGAGGCGGCGGCGTTGAAGCTCGTCAAGTCGGAACAAGAACCTGGCACCAGCACGAACGCGATCAACCCGTTCGCGAACCGGCTGCGCACGATCAAGTGGCGGTTCTTGACCGACACCGACGCGTGGTTCGTCGGCATCGCGAAGGAAGGCGTCGTGATGGGCAACCGGCAGGACCCGGAAATCAACATGTTCATCGACCAGCGCAACGGCGCGTTCGAGGCTGTGATCGACTTACGCTTCGGCGGGACGGTCGAGAACTTCCGGCCGTGGGTTGGTGTCAACCTCAGCACGTCATAATCAATGGGCCGAATCCATCGCCTGTTCTTCAGAGGAAGAAAATCGACCGACTTGGAGACGACGAAACTCGTCTACGATCCGGTAACAGGCGACTGGTGGGCGGCATGGGTGTTGAAAGAGGAACGGGACCGCCGACGGGCGAAGGCGCTCATCCCGCCGCAGCGGGCGGAGTTCAAGCGCTTGATCGGCGCGTCCCGGTCCAGTTAACCGCGAGGTGAGCATGGGACGTGAACCAGGTGGCGAGGCGAGGCCCGCTACTGAACCGAAATCAGGTGACAGCACGGAAGTCGGCAAGCTCCGGAACGAAATCGCATCGCTGAAAGGCCAGCTTCGGATGGCTGCCCCACCGCGTGAACCGTTGCCGGTGAAGTTTGAAACCGTTGATCCGGAACAGGCGTTCACCTATCAGCGCGCGGGGGGTCGGATCGTGACCGTGACGAAGCGGTTTCCGAATCGGCCGTTTTCGCCTGGCAAGAAGGTCGGGTTCGCCGAAACGA
Source organism: Alphaproteobacteria bacterium RIFCSPHIGHO2_12_FULL_63_12 (assembly GCA_001767925.1). Classification (GTDB taxonomy): domain Bacteria; phylum Pseudomonadota; class Alphaproteobacteria; order Caulobacterales; family Parvularculaceae; genus Amphiplicatus. The sequence goes on along the minus strand of MEMM01000085.1, from coordinate 72 downwards.
AGGACGAACTCGACAAGCTCGTGGCATCTGCAAAGGAGGCAGGAACCTTATGAGGAACTCTCGGTTCGGCGC